>RFVF01000045.1 GCA_009922615.1 Pseudomonadota bacterium | reverse complement strand
GCTTCCCCGTGCCAGCGAGGTGAAGCTGGATCTGGATCGCTTTCTGCCCGACGAGGGCACCATGCGCGTGCGCATCCGCGCCGGTCGCTCGACGATGAAGGCGGACGAATATGCGAGCCTGCGTCTGATTTTCAGCGCCCACACCAGCAACAACGCCGAATTCTCGCAGGTGATCAGCGAGCACGACCTCCCGGTGACGGCATCGGCCGACAACCCCGAGTTCATTTACTTCGACATCCCACTGGGTGACATCCAACGGAACCCGTTCCGGAAACTCACCACCACGTTCCCCCGGCGGGATGAGTTCCTGCACATTCAAAATGTCTCGAATGCAACCGGCGGCGAAGAACCGCTCCAGGTTCTGATCGACCGCATCGAAATCATCGCTCCGTTTTACGAGCAATGGCCCCCGAAGACGCACACTGACATCTTCATTGCGAGCAAACACAAGGGGGACGAGCAGAGCTATGGCCGCGAGGTGCTGAACCGATTCCTAAAACGCGTCTGGCGGCGTCCGGTCACCGTCCCGGAAGTCAACCAGTTCATGGCCCTGTTTGCGAAGTATCGGCCGGGGTTCCGGACGTTCGAAGAGGCCATGGTGGAAGTGCTGGCGACGGCGCTGGCCACCCCGGAGTTTCTCTACGTGACGCAAAGAGTGGAGGCCAGCGAGGCCAAGGGATTCCTCGGTTCGCTGCGGTCCTTCCTCCACCTGACTCCAGGACCGAAAGCCAACGAGACGAAATCCCCGACCAGGATCAGCGAGCTGGAGTTTGCCAGCCGCCTCGCCGTGTTTTTGTGGTCCAGCATTCCTGAAGACGAATTACTGAAACTCGCGGAGCAGGGAAAGCTCAGAAAGCCCGAGGTCCTGGCGGCTCAACTGAAGCGCATGCTGGCCGACCCGCGTTCGCAACGATTCTCCCGGCACTTCGTCGAGCAATGGCTGGGGTTGGACCGGATGAACAGTGTAACGCACGTCACGGACAGTGAGTTGCGGGAAGCCATGCAGGAGGAGCCGGTCGCCTTCTTTGATGAAGTCTTGAGGCACAACCGCAGCATCATGGATTTCCTCCATTCCGATTACGCCGTGGTCAACGAGCGGCTCGCGACCCACTATCGGATTCCCAAGGTTTACGGCCCGCAGTTCCGCAAGGTGTCAATCGCACCGCAGGCGAATCGGGGCGGCCTTTTGACCGGTGCGGCGATTATGGCGATGAATTCCGACGGCAAGGATTCCCATCCCCTGAAGCGGGGTGTCTGGCTGATGAAACGCATCCTGGACGATCCGCCGCCGCCACCGCCGCCCAATGTCCCGCAAGTCGATCTGACGAATCCGGAAATTCTCAAAATGACCTTGAAAGAACGGATCGTTGATCACCGGAACAAACCGGCCTGCCTCTCGTGCCACTCGCGGATCGATCCGTGGGGCATTGCGTTTGAGAACTACGATGCCCTCGGCACCTTCCGGACCAGCATCAAGAACCAGCCGGTCGATGCGACTGCCGAACTGTTCAACCGGCAGACGCTGGCCGGGGTCGATGGGCTCAAACGCTATTTGCTCACGGACCGGCAGGATCAATTTGCCCGGGCGATGGTGCACAAGCTGACGGCTTATGCGCTTGGCAGACCGCTTGCATTCGCCGACCGTGCCGACATTGACAGCTTGACCGCACAGTTCCGGCGACGGGGTGACGGCCTGGGTGACCTAATAAGCCTGATCGTCAGCAGCAACATTTTTAACTCCAAGTAAGCATGAAACATCCCATGAGCGATAAAACCGTCACGCTGACCCGCCGGGCGTTCCTTCGCGGTGCCGGCGTGGCGCTCGCGTTGCCCTGGTTCGAAACGTTTGCGGCGGGCGGCCTGACCAAGGACGAGACCCCGAAACGGTATGTCAGCATCTATCATCCGGACGGGGTCGGTTTGCCGCTCAAGTCCGATCCCGCGTGGAATGATTGGAGCTGGTTTCCCCGGGGCGGCGAAAAGGATTTCGAATTTACCAAGGTGCTGGAGGTGCTCGAGCCGCTGCGCAGCGACGTCACGATCTATTCCGGACTGTCGCATCCGGCGGCCAGAAACGTGCACGGCCATTCCAATGCCGATCAATATTTGACGGGGGCCCCCATCGGTGGTCACGGCCCGTATCAGAATACGATCTCGCTGGATCAGGTCTATGCGGAGCACGCCGGCGACTTCACCCGGCATTCTTCGCTCGTCATGTCCACCAATGGCGGAGTTGGGGGGCCGCGGGGCGCCCAGACCCAGTCCTTCAATCGTGAAGGGCGGCCGATTCCTGCGATGAACAAGCCGAAGCAAATCTTCGACCTGCTGTTCGTGACGAGCGGCCGGGACGCAGCCGACCGACTGGCGAGAAGCAAGAGCGCCCTCGATCTCCTGATTGACAATACCCGCTCGCTGGGACGCCAACTCTCCAAGCACGACCAGCAGACGCTCCAACAGTATCTGGATGCCGTGCGCGATACCGAGTTGAAGCTCGTGAAGGCCCAAAAGTGGATCGATGCTCCGATTCCCAAGGTGGATACCCGCAACCTGCATCTGGATGCCGAACCGAAAGAAGCCCGGCTCTATTTCCAGACGATGTATGAATTGATCTACCTCGCCTTTCTGAGTGACTCGACCCGCGTCGCGACGTTTCAGTTGGGGCGGGAAAACGGCGAAGGTCCCCACGACCTGCTGTCGCTGGCCGTCGGGCTTGGCGGTGCCCATGGCCTGACTCATGCCGTCAAGGAGCCCGGCGGTTGGCAGAACCTTGGCACTTATAATCGCTACCAGGCCGAGGAATTCGGTCGTTTCGTGCAGAAACTGAAGGACACTCCCGAGCCGAACGGCAAAGGCAACATGCTGGACAACACCTTTGCGATGCATGGCTCTGCTTCCAGCAGCTTCCACCTGTCCCGCAACTATCCGATCATTTCCGCAGGCGGCAAAAACCTTGGCTTTACCAACGGACGCTATCTCAAGTTCGGCAAAGGAAATGAGGACAATCAGGCCGGTGCCGGCATTGCCACCGATGCGGGATGGAACAGCAAGATGGAAGTGGAAGAACTTCCGCTGGCGAAGCTCTTCGTCACCATCTTGCAAAGGCTGGGCGTGGAGAGGGACTCGTTCGGTGGACACACGGGATCGTTGCCCCGAGTTTAATCCGAGTGGCACTAGGTAGTTTGGGCGCTTGGGTGGCTTGGAGTGCAGAACGACGGAAGTGATTTGCACCCACTTGGCATCGCCGAGAAGGCCATCAGCCAGACTCGGCAAGTTGCTGAACTTTCGCTGTTGGTTCCAAGGCGCTTTTTCCGCAGAGCTTTCGCGACCTCCAGCAGGAACAGGTTGTTTAGCGACGATGCCGCGTGCTTCGCTCCGGAACAGCGGAAATGTCAGGCTTTTGTGTCAGCGATATACCCGGCACCACAGCAGAAGTTGCAAAGGCGCATTTCCCACTTCGTGAACACTAAGCCTTGCCTCCGGTTCGTCGCCCACTCACGCTCGGCCCAGCCGTCGCCCCAGATGGCACCATCTTCCTTGCCGACAGCGGTAATCATCTCATCCGCATCATCGCCACGAACGGCATCGTCTCCGACGCAAATAACTTTACGCTCCGCCGCGTGAGCGCCGCCGAAGTCGTCAACGCTCTACATTGCGGATGCCGCGCAACACACCATCCGCCGCCTCACGCCGGACGGCCACGTGAGCACGGTCGCAGGCTTGGTCGGTGCGGACGGCGCGAACGGCCTCGCGCGCTTCTTCAATCCCTATGGCCTAGCCATCGCCGCGCGAGGACACCTCGTCGTCGCGGACACCTACAACCAAACCGTCCGGGAACTGCTCGCGCCGTTTGCCGTCGGCGTGGCGGCCAGCGGGAATGGTCGCATCGTCGTGTGGGAGGCAGTCGTGGGAATGAGTTACCAAGCGCAGTTCATCGATGGGCTGGCCGCCCAGGTTTGGCAGAATCTTTCGCCGCCAATCTCAGCCTCAAGCACGACGGTTTCGGTCATTGATTTTTCCTCGCCCGGCAGCAGCAGCAGCAGTTTCTATCGCATTCTGCGAATCGACTGAGCCGATTGATTCACTCGTAGTGAGCCCGATCACAGCTCCCGCAAAAATCTGTCACTCGTGCGCCAGTTGGACCGTCTCCTTCTCCATGAAATCATTCTTGCTCCGTTGGCTTTCTCGCCTCGCCGTGGTGCTGGCTTTGATCGCGCCGCTCACTGCCGCGCCGAAACTCAACGTCCTGTTCATCGCCGTGGACGACATGAACAACGACCTCGGCTGTTACGGCCATCCACAGGTCAAGTCGCCGAACATTGACCGGCTCGCGCGCATGGGCGTGCGCTTCGACCGGGCGTATTGTCAGTTTCCGCTATGTTCGCCCAGCCGGTCGTCGTTGATGACCGGCCTGCGCCCGGACACCACACGGGTCTTCGACCTGCAATACCATTTCCGCACGCATTTGCCGGACGTGGTGACATTGCCGCAAATGTTCAGCCATGGCGGTTACTTCGCGGCCCGCGTGGGGAAGATTTATCACTACGGCAACCCTGGCGACATCGGCACCAGCGGTCTGGATGACAAGGCGTCGTGGCAGCATTTCGTGAACCCCGCCGGGCGCGACAAGACCACGCTGGAACCGGACATCATCAATTACACCCCCAAGCGCGGCCTCGGCAGTGCGATGAGTTTCCTCGCCGACAAGACAGGCAAGGACGAGGAGCACACGGACGGCAAAGTCGCGACCGAGGGCATCAAGCTGCTCGAGGCGAACAAGGACAAGCCGTTCTTCCTTGCCATCGGGTTTTACAAGCCGCACACGCCCTACGTGGCGCCGTCGAAATACTGGGAGCCGTATCCGATGGCCAGCGTTCAGCTCCCCACGGAGCCGACGGGCAACCGCGAGTCGAAGCCCAAGGCTTCGCTCATGTCCTCGCCCCAGCCCTACTTCGGCGTCACGCCCGACCAGGCCCGCGAGTGTAAACAGGCCTACTACGCGGCCATCTCGTTCGTGGACGCGCAGATCGGGCGCGTGCTGGACACGGTGGACCGGCTGAAACTCTGGGACAACACGGTGGTCGTATTCTGGAGCGACCACGGCTATCACCTCGGCGAGCACGGGTTGTGGATGAAGCAAAGTCTCTTCGAGGAAAGCGCACGCGTGCCGATGGTGATCGTGGCCCCCGGTGCGAAGGGCAACGGCAGGCCCTGCGGCCGCACCGTGGAATTTGTGGACCTCTATCCCACGCTCGCTGATCTCGCCGGGCTGACCCCGCCGAAGAATCTGGCTGGCGCGAGTCTCAAACCATTGCTGGAGAATCCGGCCGCCAACTGGACGAAACCCGCCTTCACGCAAGTCTGGCGCGGCGGATTCCCCGGCCACAGCGTCCGCACGGAACGCTGGCGTTACACCGAATGGGACAACGGCAAACAAGGCGCGGAACTCTACGATCACGACGCCGACCCGCGAGAGTTCCAAAACCTTGCCGACGATCCGAAGCACGCGGACACCGTGAAGGAACTCAAGGCGCTGATCGCGAAGAACTGGACCACACCGTTTGTTCCGCCGGCTGCGAAGGCCAAGGCCGCCAAGAAATCAGCGAAGTAACGGCGGCTGGAGATTCTCCGTTTTAACCATTGCCCGGCGGGGAGCGGCTTCTTAAAGTTCCGCCCCGGCGGACGTTCAACTGTTGCAGCGTCCGCCGTTGCGTTTTCATGAAATACATTTTCGTCACCGGCGGCGTGGTTAGTTCACTCGGCAAAGGACTCACCGCCGCCGCGCTGGGCACGCTGCTCGAAAACCGCGGGCTCAAGGTCGCGCTCCAAAAATTCGACCCCTACCTGAACCTCGACCCCGGCACGATGTCGCCTTACCAGCACGGCGAGGTTTACGTGCTCGATGACGGCGCGGAAACGGACCTCGATCTCGGACACTACGAGCGGTTCACCAGCACCAAGCTCACCCGCAAAAACAACACCACCAGCGGCCAGGTTTATCAGCAGGTGCTCGACAACGAGCGCGCCGGCAAATACCTCGGCAAGACCGTGCAGGTCATCCCGCACGTCACGGACGAAATCCAGCGTCGCATCCAAGTGCTCGCCGACGATGCGAAGGTGGATGTCATCATCACCGAGGTCGGCGGCACGACCGGCGACATCGAAGGGCTGCCGTTCCTCGAAGCCATCCGTGAGTTCGGGCAGGAAGTCGGGCCGCACAACGTGTGCTTCATTCACGTCACCTACGTGCCGTTCATCAAGGCCGCTGGCGAACTCAAAACCAAGCCCACGCAGCAGAGCGTCGCCAAGCTGCGCGAGATCGGCATCAGCCCGAACATTCTCGTCTGCCGCTGCGAGAAGTCACTCGACAAGGAGTTGCGCCAGAAGATGGCCATGTTTTGCAGCGTGCCTTTCGAGGCTGTCGTCGAGCACAAGGACGTGGACCACTCCATCTACGAAGTGCCGCTCATGCTGCAGCGTGAACGGCTCGATGACCTCGTCTGTCGCGTGCTGAACCTGACCGTTCCGCAGGCGAACATGACGCACTGGCAGGAAATAATCCGCAAACTCATCGCCCCGCAACACCGCGTCCGCATCGCGGTAGTGGGCAAATACATTGAACTTCAGGACGCCTACAAATCGGTCTATGAGGCCGTCATTCACGGCGGCGTCGCCAACGACTGCGGTGTGGAAATCGAGAAGCTCGACGCCGAAGACATTGAGAAGTTTGGCCCTGAAAAGATTCTCAAAGGAGTCGGCGGCATTCTGGTCCCCGGCGGCTTCGGCGAGCGCGGCATCGAAGGCAAGATCATCGCGGCAAAATATGCCCGCGAGCACAAGATCCCCTACCTCGGCCTGTGTCTGGGTATGCAGATTGCCACGATCGAATTTGGCCGCAACGTGCTCGGCTTGAAAGACGCGCATTCGACGGAGTTTGATCCCAGCACACCCCACCCAGTCATCGCGCTGTTGGATGAGCAGCGAAAGGTGACCAAGAAAGGGGGCACGATGCGGCTCGGCTCGCAGCCCTGCCAGCTCACCATGGGCAGCAAGGCCCAGCAGCTCTACGGCGCCTTCGTCGTCAACGAGCGGCATCGCCATCGTTACGAGTTCAACAACGCGTATCGGGATCGATACGCTGCGTCGGGCTTTGTTTTCGCGGGCACTTCCACGGATGGCAAGCTTGTCGAGATGATCGAGCTGGCCGACCATCCGTTCTACCTCGCGAGTCAGTCGCACCCCGAGTTCCTCAGCAAGCCCAACGCGCCGCACCCGCTCTTCCGTGGCTTCATTGCCGCCGCGCATCAGCGGATGCACAACAAGTCGCTGTAGGTGGTTCCCCGCTGGCAATTGGAGTGACGGCTGCTATTCTCCGCGCGTGAAAGCCGTTCCGCTTGCCGTCCGTATTCTCCTCGCCGCCCTGCTGGCTGGCGTGGGAAGCACTTTCGCCCAAAGTTCCGCCAAGCTCGCCACCGGTCTGGCCGCCGTGCGCGTGCCCGAGGGTTTCAAAGTCGAACTCGCCGCGGGGCCCGACCTGGCACCGTATGCGATGTTCGCTGCGCTGGATGATCGCGGACGCCTCTTCCTGGCCGAATCCTCCGGGAAAAATATCCGCGGCCTCGCGATGTCACAGACGCCCGAGTGCCGCATCCGGATGCTCGAATCCACGCGCGGCGACGGCGTGTTCGATAAGAGCACGATCTTCGTCGACCGCGTTGGCATCCCCATGGGCGTGCTGTGGCACGATGGCGCACTGTTCGTCGCGTCGCCGCCGGAACTGCTGCGCTTCGACGACGTGGACGGTGATGGCCACGCAGACACCCGCACGGTGTTGTTGAGTGGCTGGAACGTGCGGGGCACGGCGAGCTTGCACGGTCCGTTCCTCGGGCAGGATGGCTGGTTGTATCTCACCGATGGCCGGCATGGCTTCGACATCAACACGAAGGAAGGCACCAACCTGAAGGGCTTGGCCTCGCGTATCTGGCGCGTGCGACCCGACGGAACGCAGCTTCAATCATTCGCAGGCGGCGGCTTCGACAATCCGGTCGAAGCCATCTGGACGCCCGCCGGCGAAATGATCGGCACGATGACTTACTTCGTGAACCCGCAGCACGGCCAGCGCGATGCGCTCATGCATTTCCTCCACGGCGGCGTTTACAGCAAATGGCACGAGAGCGTCGCCGAATTCAAGCTCACCGGTGACCTCATGCCGCCGATGACGAAGTTCGCGCGCATCGCGCCCGCCGGGCTGATGCGCTATCGCGGCACAAGCTTCGGGCCGGAGTTTCGCGGCAACTTGTTCAGCGCGCAGTTCAACCCTCATCGCGTCCAGCGCCACATCGTTGCGCGGCACGGCGCGACGTTCAACACGGAGGACTCGGACTTCCTCGTCTCCAGCGATCCCGACTTCCACCCGTGCGACGTGTTGGAGGACGCCGACGGGAGCTTGCTCGTGGTGGACACGGGCGGCTGGTATGTGGACCAATGCCCGCTCTCGCGCATCAGCAAGCCGGAGTTCAAAGGCGGCATCTACCGCGTCCGCCGTGCCGACGCCCCGAAACTCAACGACCCCTGGGGCAAATCGCTCAATTGGAAACAACTGGCTCCGGCCACGCTTGCAAAGCTACTCGAAGACCCGCGTCCCGCCGTCGCAGATCGGGCCGTGGCGATCCTCGCCACGCTGGGTGAAAACGCTGTCGACCCGGTGACGGACTTGCGCCGCAAGTCCGTGAACGCGGACGCAAAATGCGCCGCCGTGTGGGCGCTCTTCCGCACTGGCTCGGCGAAAGGCCACGCCGCCATCCGCGCCGCGCTGAACGATGTGGCGTTGGATGTTCGCATTGCCGCCGCGCAGGCCGTCGGCTTGGCCGGCGACCGTGAGGCGCTCGAAGCCCTTCATCAAATCCTTTTGCAGGATCAAGCCCCGGTTCGCCGCGAGGCCGCCACAGCCCTGGGGCGTATCGGCGAAAAGCGCAGCAACGGCCCGCTCGTCTCCGCCGCCGCCCGAGCCGCCGACCGCTTCGAGGAGCACGCCATCACTTACGCCCTGATTCAAAACTTCTCGCGCATGACGAACCTGACCATCGGCAGCTCGACCGATCAGCTTCCAACCCTGCCCCCGCGCAGCGCGAAGGCCGCACTCATTGCGTTCGACCAGATGGAGCCCAGTCAACTCGTGATGACGCACGTCACGCCGCTGCTGCGCAGCAAGGATGCGGAGTTGCGCCGCACCGCGCTGTGGGTCTTCAGCCGCCACCCGGACTGGGGTGCCGGCGTGCGGGATTATCTGGCCTCTCGCTTGCGCACCGACGCTTGGGATCCCGCTGATGAGCTGCTCCTGCGGGAAACCCTACAAAACTTCGCCGAGGACGCCGCCGTGCAAAGCGTCGTGGCCGAAATCCTGAATAGCTCCGTCGCCAGGGAAGAACGCCGCCTCTTTCTGCTGGATGTGGTAGAGCGCATCCCGCTCAAGAAGTTTCCCGGGTCGTGGAATCAAGTGTTAACCCTGTTGCTCGATGGACAAAACCAGACGCTCCGCCTGCGTGCCCTGGCGCTGGTGCGTGCCCGTGGTTTGTCCGACTTCGATGCCCTGCTTCGCCGGTTCGCTGGCTACGACCGCGAGCAAACCGCTGTCCGGCTCGGAGCCATTGGCGCGCTCGCCGGCCGTAGCCCGGTTCTGGACACCAATCATTTTGCCTTTCTTACCGCGACGCTCACCTCGCCGGAGTATTCCGCGCGCAGCGCTGCCGCGCAGATTTTAGGCAAGGCCAAGTTGAGTGAAGCGCAACTGTCCTTGCTCGCGCCGCGACACCTGGCGAAAGCCGAAAGCGGGACTCTGCTATCGCTGACCGAGGCGTTTCGAGGAAGCAAGAGCGAGCCGGTCGGCAGGGCCCTGATCGCGGCCTTGACCGAGAACTCGGCTGCCACCGAAGTGCTCAGTGCGAACCTGCTGGGCGAGTTGCTCTCGACCTATCCCGAAGCGGTCCAAGCCGCCGCGAAACCCCTGATCGGACGGATCGAAGCGCGGCAGGCCGAGCACATCAAACGGCTCGCCGAATTGGAGCCGTTGCTCGCTGGCGGCGACGTTGGCCGAGGCCGCGCTGTTTTTTTCAGCCAGAAGTCGCAGTGCTCCGCCTGTCATGCCATTGGCCGCGAGGGCGGCACGCTCGGGCCAGACCTCACTTCCATCGGGGCCATTCGCTCCGGCCGCGACATCCTCGAAGCCATCGTATTTCCCAGCGCGAGCTTCGTGCCCGGCTACGAGCCGATGCGGGTGGAAACGAAGGACGACGTGATCACCGGTAACATCGTGCGCGAGGACAGCGGCGCCGTGGTGGTCAAACTCAACGCCGTTCTGGAGCAGCGCATCCCGCGCGCCGACATTCGGAGCATCAAACCCGGCACGGTTTCCATCATGCCCGAAGGACTGGCCGCCGCCCTGTCGAAAGTCGAGCTGCTGGATTTGCTGGCATTCCTTCAAGCGCAGAATGGCGAGCAATGGCTGCTGCCAGTGCGGCGCGGGAAGTAATTGCAACGAGGGTTTCGTGAGCGGTTCACGCAATAGCTTTCGCTGATTGCCATCCTGAGCCTGCCAATCAGTCTGCAAGCGATCGCTCCAACAACAACGACGCGATTGCTTCCCTGCACGCCCCACCGACACACTCCGGCCATGTCCGGTTCTTCGGCCACCGTGCTCATCGTGAGCGACATCCACCACGCCGGCCCCGCCGAGCAGGCGCGGCGCGGTTACGAACTGGCGTGCGCACCCAACTGGCCCGTGCGGCAACTCATCGCGGCGTATCGCGGCTATTACTGGCTGCGGGATCCACTGGGCAACAGCCGGTTCTTCAACGCTTTTCTCCAGCGCGCGGGTGCTGCGGATTTCGTCGTCGCCAACGGCGATTACAGCGCAGACTCCGCGTTCATTGGCGTCGCGGATGATGCGGCCTGCGCCAGTGCAAACGAGTGCCTCAGCCAAATGCGTGCGCGCTTCGGCGAGCGCCTCCACGCGACCATTGGCGATCATGAACTGGGCAAGACCAGCCTCGTCGGCGGCAAAGGCGGGCTGCGCCTAGCCAGTTGGGAACGCACCGTAGGCGAGCTGGCGTTGCGGCCGTGCTGGCAGTTTGCGTGGGGCCGCTACGTTTTCATCGGGGTCACCTCGACCTTGCTCGCGCTACCGCTGCTCTTGCGCGAAGCCCCGGCAGACGAACATCCGGCCTGGAGGAAATTGCGCGCGGAACACCTGGCGACCGTGCGCACGGTGTTTGCCAGCTTGAGCCCCGACCAACGCGTGCTGCTCTTCTGCCACGACCCCACCGCCCTGCCCTTCCTCGCCGAACTGCCGGAAGTCCAAGCGCGATTGGGCCAGATCGAAGCGACCGTGATCGGGCATTTGCACTCTGAGTTGATCCTGCGCAAAAGTCGTCTGCTCGCCGGCCTGCCGCCGATTCGCTGGTGCGGTGTGAGCGTCGCGCGCATGAGCACGGCGCTGCATCGGGCGAAGATTTGGAAATCATTCAACGTGCGGCTATGCCCTTCGCTGACCGGCATTCAACTACTCAAGGATGGCGGTTGGCTGACGGCGCAACTGGACGCGGAGGCCCGGACCCCGGCGAAGTTTAAGTTTCATCCCTTGCCGTGGAGTGAGGTGGCATAAACATCGCCTGCCGCATTGCTTTCACCCCGGTGCCCCGTAAGCTCGGCCGCGAAAGACACTCACCGTGTTGCTCACCGGCCAAATCCTGAAGCGCCGAGCCGCGTCTACCGTCAGAGGACGCGTGCCCGTTCTCCTGCTCGTTGCCCTCCTTCTCGGCCTCGCTGTGCCGGCCCGGGCCGACGACCTCGATGACGCACGGAAACTTCTCCTCACCGGCAAATACCCCGAGGCCATCGCCGCCGCCGAGAAGGGAGCCAAGGAAGAGGAAGGCAGCGAGGACTGGCGCATCCTGCTGGTGCAGGCGCACATGGTCGTGGGCCAGTATCAGCAAGCCCATACCGCGCTGACCAATGCACTCAGTCGCTACCCACACTCGTCGAGCATCCGACTGCGCTTCCTCGGCCGCGACGTAAAACTGTTCAATGGCTTGCCCGAGGAAGCCAAGGAACTGCTCGACGAAATCAACCGGCTCGCCGGCTCCCGTTCGTGGGCCTACCGCGATCCCGCCAACCTCACCGTGCTCGGCCGCGCGGCGCTGCTGTTGGGTGCCGACCCGAAGATGGTGCTCGATAAACTCTTCGAACCAGTAAAGAAAGCGGCACCCGACTTGCGCGACATTCACCTCGCCACCGGCCAGCTCGCGCTGGACAAGGGAGATTTTCCGCTGGCAGCGAAAATTTTTGAGGATGCACTGAAACGGTTCAAGGAGGATGCAGATTTGCAATTCGGTCTGGCCCGCGCATTGATGAGCGGATCGCGTCCGCAGGCGCTGCGAGCGCTGGAGACCGCCCTCGATCTCAACCCCAAACACATCCCCGCCAAACTCCTGCTCGCCGATCATCTGGTGGATGCGGAGGAATACGAGGAGGCCGAAACCTTGTTGAAAGAAATCCTCGCCGTGAACGTGCGCCAGCCGGAGGCTTGGGCGTATCGGGCCGTGATGGCGCACCTGCGCAACGAGCCTGCGAAGGAGACGCAGTGTCGCAACGACGCCCTGCGGCATTACACGAACAATCCCGCAGTGGACCACCTCATCGGGCGCAAGCTGTCGCAGAAGTATCGCTTCGCCGAGGGGGCAGCGTATCAGCGGCGCGCGTTGAAATTCGACGCCAGCTATCTCCCCGCCAAGTTTCAACTCGCGCAGGACCTGCTCCGGCTAGGCGCGGAGGAGGAGGGCTGGAAGCTCGTGAACGACGTGCATGAGGCCGACGGCTACGACGTGAACGCCTATAACCTCGTCACGCTGCGAGACACGACCGAGAAATTCGTCGCTCTGACGAACGCGCATTTCATCCTCCGCATGGAGTCACGCGAGGCAAAGGTTTACGGCCCCCGCGTGCTGGCCTTGCTCACGCGGGCACACGACACGCTAACGCAAAAATACGGCGTCAAACTAGAGCAGCAGACCATCGTGGAAATTTTCACGGAGCAAAAAGACTTCGGCGTCCGCACGTTCGGAATGCCCGACAACCCGGGGTTCCTCGGCGTCTGCTTCGGCCGGCTCATCACCGCCAACAGCCCGGCCAGCGCGCGCGGTCACGCCTCGAATTGGGAGGCAACGCTGTGGCACGAGTTCTGCCACGTCATCACGCTCACGCTCACGAAGAACAAGATGCCGCGCTGGTTGAGCGAGGGCATTTCTGTTTATGAGGAGCGGCAGGCCAGCCCGGCGTGGGGCCAGGTGATGAACCCACGTTATCGCGAGATGATCCTCGGCGACGAACTCACGGCGGTGGGCGACCTGAGCGGTGCGTTCCTCACGCCCAAGAGCCCGCTGCACCTGCAATTCGCCTACTACGAGTCATCGCTGGTTGTGCAATTCATCGTCGAAAAATTCGGCATGGCCAAGCTGCGCGCGATCCTGGCCGATCTGGCCGCCGGCAAAGAAATCAACGCAATCCTCGCCAGTAACACCGAGCCGCTGGAGAAACTGGAAGAGGACTTTGAGAAGTATGCCCAGAGCCTCGCAAAGCAACTCGCGCCGGGATTGGACTTCGAGAAGCCGAAAGGGATCGCAGGTCTGATGGCAATGCCTGGCTTGGCGACGCCGGAAGGCACGGTGCCCTTGCCGCCTGCTACGCCGCTCGGCCCCGACGGCAAGCCGCTCGTGGATCCGCTCAAGTTGCACCCAAAGAATTTCTACATCCTGAACCAACAGGCCCGCCGGTTGATGAGCGAGAAGAAGTTTGCCGAAGCCAAAGCGCCGTTGCTCAAACTCGTGGAAAACTATCCCACGCAGATTGGCGGCGATTCGGCGCTGTGGCTGCTGGCGCAAGTGCATCGGGAACTCAAGGAGACGACCGAGGAGCGCGCTGTCCTAACCAAGCTCGCCGCGCTCGACGCGGATTCCGTGGACGCCTACCAACGCTTGATAGAACTCGCGGCCGAGTCGAAAGACTGGCCCGTCGTCGCCGAGAATGCGCGGCGCTACCTCGCCGTGAATCCGCTCGTGCCGCAACCGCACCGCTGGCTCGCCCGCGCCAGCGAGGAATTGAAGCGCCCGGCCGAAGCCATCGCCGCCTATCAAACCGTGCTATTGCTCGACCCGCCCGATCCAGCCGAAATGCACTTCCGGCTCGCCAAGCTACTCACGGCGAGCGACGCAAAAGCGGCTCGGCAACACATCTTGCTGGCCCTGGAAGACGCTCCACGTTTCCGCGAGGCACATGAGCTGTTGCTGAAGCTCTCGCCCGACCCAGCGAAAGGGAAACCCCAGTTCTGAGGCTGCGTAAACCCTTGAACGTATCATGAACACTCGTCGCATACTCCTCCCGCTCGCGGCATTGTTGCTCGTCAGCGTTGCCGTTCTCGCGCAGTTCGGCGGACGGCGCAGCGGCCGGGGTGGCGGTGGCATTGTTTACGCCGAAGGCGGCGTGCCGTTGGATGAAAGCACAGTCCAAACCGCGCGCGAAATCGCGTCGCACAGCACGGGAACGCCAAACTGGACCAACGCGCCGGGCTTCGAGAAGGACGTGTTCACCTTCGTGCGCATCATCCGCGACCGCTCGCCGTTTTCGAGTGGCGGAAGCTGGGTAACCGACTTTCCGGACAGCGATTTGAACCTCTCATATCGCGTGCAGCAGATGACTTCGATCAAGACCAATCCCAACGGCCGGGTGATGCGGTTGACGAATCCCGACCTGTTCAACTATCCGTGGATTTACATGGTCGAGGTGGGCAGCCTGGAACTGCGCGACGAAGAGGTGCCTATCCTGCGAAAGTATCTGCTCAACGGCGGCTTCCTCATGGTCGATGATTTCTGGGGAGAAACCCAATACCAGGGCTTCTACCGCCAGATAAAGCGAGTTTTCCCCGAACGCGAGCCAGTGGAATTGGAAATGGACCATCCGATTTTTCACTCGGTCTTTCCCATCAACCGCACGAAGCAGGAAATGCAGGTCCCTAACTCCCGAACCGGCGAGCGCAGCCAATACACCGGCGTGACTTGGGAATACCACGATGGCGAGGAGTGCAAAGAGGTCCACTTCAAAGGCATTTTCGATGACAAGGGCCGAATGATGGTCTTCATCGCCCACAACACCGACAATGGCGACGGCTGGGAGCGCGAGGGTGAGAATCAGTATTTCTTCCAGGAATTCTCCGAAAAGCGCGCCTTTCCGCTCGGCATCAACGTGATTTTTTACGCCATGACTCACTGACAAGGGAAACCAATGGAAAACGAAACAACCCCACCGCCCGTTCCCGCCGAAACCGCAGACACCGCCACTGTGGACACGACTGCCGCTCCCCCACCCTTACCCGAGCCCACCGAGCAGCAAGTCGTCGAGCAACTCCTGGCCGCGCGCGGGAAGATTTACTCCGAGCTCGGCAAGGTCATCGTCGGCCAGCGCGACGTGATTGAGCAGATACTCCTGGCGCTGCTCTCCGGCGGGCATTGCCTCATCACCGGCGCGCCAGGCCTGGCGAAGACGTTGCTTGTGAAATCCATCGCGCAGATTTTCCACCTGAAATTCTCCCGCGTGCAGTTCACGCCCGACCTCATGCCGGCCGACATCACCGGCACGGAGATTCTCCAGTCCGATGCCGACGGCCGCCAGATGCGCTTCGTGAAGGGCCCCATCTTCGCAAACATGGTGCTCGCCGACGAAATCAACCGCACGCCGCCCAAGACACAGGCCGCTTTACTCGAAGCAATGCAGGAGCACCAAGTCACCGCCGCCGGCTACCGGCACGCGCTGCCCGAGCCGTTCTTCGTGCTCGCCACTCAGAACCCCATCGAGATGGAGGGCACCTACCCGCTGCCCGAAGCGCAGCTCGACCGCTTCATGTTCAATGTGGTCATTGACTATCTCCCCGAGAACGACGAGGTCGCCGTCATCCAGCAGACCACGGCGAACATTCGCCCCGTCATCGAGCAGCTCTTCTACGGCGCGGATGTGCTGCGTTTCCACGAAGTCGTGCGCAAGGTGCCCATCGCGGAGGAAGTCGTCCGCTACGCCGTGCGTCTCGCCGCCGCGTCGCGCCCGAAGCAAAAGGGATCACCTGACTTCATCAACGACTGGGTGAGCTGGGGTGCTGGCACGCGCGCCGCACAATTCCTCGTGCTTGGCGGCAAGACCCGGGCCCTGCTCGCCGGTCGCGCCCACGTCACGCGCGAGGACATCGAAGCCCTCGCCGCTCCCGTCCTTCGCCATCGCATCCTAATCAACTACCGCGCCGAAGCCGACGGCGTCACGGTGGACAAGGTCATCGCGAAACTCATCGAGCACGTGCGCGCTGCGGCCCCGCAATGATTTCCTCCGCCGATCAAGCTGGCCGCGCGCAGGGCGAGTTGATTGACCCTCAGGCGCTGATGGCTATCCGCAGCCTGGAGATGCGGGCGCGCGTCGTGGTCGAGGGGTTTTGGAGCGGCATTCATCGCAGCCCGTATCACGGCTTCTCCGTCGAGTTCACTGAGTATCGGCAATACACGCCCGGTGACGACCCGCGCTATCTCGACTGGAAACTCTTCGCCCGCAGCGACCGCTACTTCATCAAAAAGTTCGAGGACGAAACCAACCTCCGCTGCCACGTTCTAGCCGACAACAGCCGCTCGATGAACTTCGGTTCGCGCGGCTACCCAAAGGCCACCTACGCCAATACCCTCGCAGCCACACTGGCCTTCTTCCTCCACCAGCAAGGCGACGCCATAGGTCTGCTAACCTTTGACGACCAAATCCGCGAATACCTCCCCGCGCGCCACCGCCCCGGCCACCTGCGCCACCTCATGCTCGCGCTGGAGAAACCGCCCGGCGGTGCGGCCACTGATCTCGCCGCCCCGCTCAAGCGCATCGTCGAAATCGTCCGCAAGCGCGGCCTGATGGTGCTGCTCACCGACCTGCTGGCGCCCGTCGAGGCGCTGGAGAAAAACCTCGCCACGCTCACCGCCAGCGGTCACGAAGTCGTCGTGTTCCAAATCCTCGACCCGGCGGAACTCGCCTTCGATTTTGCCAAGGCCGCCCTTTTCCGTGACCTCGAAACCGGCAAGCAACTCTACATTGACCCCGACGCCGTCCGGGCCGACTACCGCCGCAGCTTCGATGCCCACTGCGCCGCCGTCGCCGTCACCTGCGCCAAGCTCGGCATCGCCCTACGCCGCCTCACCACTGACCAGCCGCTGGAACTCGCGCTCTTCGATTTCCTCCGCGAACGCATGAACAAGGGCAAGGTCGTGAAACGCAATACCGCATGAGTTTCCTCACGCCCTTCTTCCTGCTCGGCGCGCTCGCGGTCGCGCTGCCGGTCCTCTTCCACCTCATCCGGCAGACCTCAAAAGAGCAGACCGAGTTCAGCTCGCTGATGTTCCTGCTGCCCGTGCCGCCGCGCGTCACGCGCCGCAGCCGGATCGAACACATTCTGCTGCTGGTGTTGCGCAGCCTTGTGGTGTGCCTGCTGGCCTTCGCCTTCGCGCGACCGTTCCTTCCGAAGGCGGACTCGGCTGACCTCGCCAGCGGTCCAGGCCGGCACATCGTCGTGCTCGTGGACACCAGTGCCAGCATGAGGCGCGAGGGTCTGTGGGCCGAGGCCCGCGCGAAGGCCGAAGGTGTTCTACGCTCGACCACGCCGGCCGACTCAGTTGCCATCTTCACCTTCGATCGCGAGGTGCGCCGACTCGTGGCCTTCGAGCAGTGGGCGACCACTGCCGCCGGCCAACGTGTCACATTGGCGATCACCGCGCTGGCAAAAACCACGCCAGGCTGGCAGGGAACGCAGCTCGGCCAGGCATTGATCAATGCGGCCACCGCGCTGGATGACGTGCGTGCCGAAAACGGCCAACTCATCCCACGCGGCACGCGCCAGATCGTGCTCATCAGCGATTTGCAGGAAGGCAGCCGGCTGGATTCGTTGCAGGCTTTTGAGTGGCCGAAGGACACGGAACTGCTTGTCGAGCTCGTCAAGGCGAAGCTTCCCACCAACGCCGGTCTGCAATTGCTCGCCGACACCGACGACAATGAGCGTCAGCCCGGTGAAGCCGTGGCCCGGATCCGCGTGAGCAATTCCACGGACGCCAAGCGCGAGCAATTTCAAGTGGGCTGGTCGGACGGCAGGGAATTCGTCGGGAAGCCGCAGGATGTTTACGTGCCGCCCGGCCAGACGCGCGTCGTGGCACTGGGTCCGCCGCCCTTGGGCACCGCTCCAGAGCGTGTCCTGCTGCGCGGGGACGACGATCCGTTCGACAACACAATCGCGTTGATTCCGCCCGAGGCCGCGCGCGTGAGCGTGCTTTACCTCGGTAGCGAGCAAGCTTCGGACACCGCCGAGCCGCTGTATTTCCTGCAACGGGCGTTTCCCTCCACGCGCCGACAGATCGTGCAGATCCTCGCCCGCCCGCCCGCCGAGCCGTTGTTGCCCACCGACACCGCAGCCCCGCTCATCATCGTGACCGACACGTTGCCGGACGAGCGCGTCGCCAGCGTCCGACGGCTTCTTACGCAGGGAAAAGCCGTCCTCGTTTCGCTCAAAAACAAAAACCTCGGGCGCACGCTGGCCGGGCTGGTCGGAAAGGAATCGCTCACCGCCGACGAGATGAAGGTGCTGTCCTACGCGATGCTCGCGGAGATTGATTTTCAACACCCGCTCTTCGCCCCCTTCGCCGACCCCCGTTTCAGCGACTTCACCAAGATTAACTTCTGGAAGTATCGCCAGCTAACCCCGGCGCAGTTCCCCGGCGCGCGCGTCGTCGCAAAGTTCGACACAGGCGACCCCGCGCTGCTGCAAATGCCCGTGGGTCAAGGCACGCTCTACGTGCTGGCATCTGGCTGGCAACCGTCGGACAGCCAGCTTGCACTCTCGTCGAAGTTTCTTCCCCTGCTCTTCTCGTTGCTGGAGCAGGCGGGCGGCATTCGTCCGCAGGTCACCCAGCACACCGTCGGCGACAGAGTTCCGCTCTCCGCCACCAACGCCGCCGTGCTGGTGACCCGGCCTGATGGCACCAGCCTCACACTCGGAGCCGGCACGACCGTCAACATCCAGACCGACCAACCCGGCATCTACACCGCCGTCAGCGGCACGGTCACGCAACGCTTCGCAGTAAATTTAGACCCGCTGGAGAGCAAGACCGCGCCGTTGCCCGTTGAAGAACTGGAGCACCTCGGCCTGCCGGTGAAACACGTCGAGGCCAAGTCCGCCGCGCAAGCCGCCGAAGCCAAGCGCCAGCTCGCCAACGCCGAACTGGAAGGCCGTCAGAAACTATGGCGCTGGGTGATCGCGTTCGCGCTAGTCTTCGTGGCGATGGAAACGCTCCTGGCCGGGTGGCTGGCGAAGCGACCTGTGGCGACGGAGCATGCAGCCACATGAACACGCGACTTGAAGAGCATGGCTCGGGTAGCACCCGCCGGAGGCAGGTCGCGTCGGGCGTCCCGCCCGACGCGGGGGCCGCGAGTAGAGTAGCGCGTGGTCAATGTGAAGGCTTCCCAGCTTGCGTCGGTCGCATCGCATCCGTTCAAGCCGCAGCCCATCTTACTCCGGTCGCCGTGCGGGTCGCGCAGCACGCCCGGCCGCATCCAAATCACTGCGAACCATCCGCCCCTGTGTGGCGTCTGTCTTGATGCGATGATCGCCCCGCTCCTCCAAGAACACCTGGAACCGGTCGCGCGTCGCTACCGCCGGGTGCAGCTCTGGCGGGGGCTGGCCATCTGCTGGGCGCTGGCCGGCTTGCTGGCCGTGGCGCTCCGGGCCTTCGGAGTAGAATACCGATTCGGAGTGCCGCTGGTCTGCTTGGTCGGATTCGCCGCCGCGCTGTGTATCGCCCTCGCCTGCCGGGCGGCGAAACTGGATCCGCATTGGCTCGCCCAGCAAATCGAGCAGCAGCACCCGGAGTTGAAAACCGCCCTACTCGCCGCGCTGGAACAGCGGCCCGATGCCAACGGCCAGTTCAGCTTTCTCCAGCAACGCGTCATTGCCGAGGCGGTCGTGCATGGCCAGAACCGCGGTTGGAAAGACGCCGTTCCGACCCGGCAACTGGCGCTGGCGCACGCCGGGCATTGGGCCGCTTTCGCATTCTTCATCGCGGCGCTGCTCGGCTTGCGCACGAACTCTACCGTCGTCGCGGCGCAGCAGGCCGCCGCGAAAGCCGCCATTGACGCCGTCTCGGTCACGCCCGGCGATACGCAGATCGAGCGCGGCAACAGCCTCGTCGTGCTGGCCAAATTCGAGGGCAAGCTCCCGCCGGGCGCGACCTTGGTCCTCGGGCCCGGCACCAATGTGTTGCGCTCCATCGCCCTGACCAAGGCGCTCGACGACCCGGTCTTTGGCGGCACGGTGCCGGAGGTCAACGAGGACTTCAGCTACCGCGTCGAGTTCGGCAGCGAGCGCACACGGGAGTTCAAGGTCAAGGTCTTCGAGCATCCGAAACTTGAACGTGCCGACGTGAAAATCCAGTTTCCGGCCTACACGCAGTTGTCGGAGAAATCGATCGAGGACACACGGCGGGTCAGCGCCGTGGAAGGTTCCACGCTCAACTACACGCTCCAACTCAACAAGCCGGTGAAGTCCGCACGCCTCGTGCCGAAGACGGAGGGCGAGCCGGTCGGGCTCGGCACCGATGCGACGAAGGCGTTCGCCACGCTGCCCGGTTTCGTGCTGACGAACAGCCAGAGCTACCTGCTGGAACTCGTGGATGCCGACGGACGATCGAACAAGGTGTCGGCGCAGTTTGTGTTCGATGCGCTGCGGAACCGCCCGCCGGATTTGAAGCTGCTCGCACCGCGCGGCGACCAGCGCGTCTCGGCGTTGCAGGAGATTCAGTTCGCGGCGGAAGCGTGGGACGATTTCGGATTGCGTGCGTATGGCATCGCTTACTCGCTCGGCGGTGCGGAGCCGACGCTACTGCAACTCGGTGACGGTGCGCCGGCAAAGGAGAAGCGGCAGTTCAGTCACCTGTTGCGGCTCGAAGAACTGCACGCCACGCCGGATCAGCTCGTGGCGTGGTTCGCATGGGCGGATGACATCGGGCCGGATGGCGAAGTGCGCCGCACTGCGACGGACATGTATTTCGCCGAGGTCCGGCCGTTCGAGGAAATTTTTCGGCAGGCCGAAGGCGGCGAAGGCGCTGAGGAAGAGAAGGAAGCCAAGGATTCGGGCAAGGAAAAGATGGGCAAGCTTGCCGAGCTGCAGAAGCAAATCATCAACGCGACGTGGAAGCTGCGCCGGCAGCAGCTCGGTCAGGTGACGGCTAAAAACCGAACGCCCCCGCTTCCGTCCGCGCCAAGGCCCGCCAAGAACGAGTCCAATGTTCAGTAACCAAGCTCAACACACGCCATGAGAACTCAACGCTCCCGCCCACCAGCGAGTAAACCTGACCGCGATGGCGCGGCCTCATTCTCGGGCTTGGTTTGCATCCTGTTAGTGGGCGGCCTGCTGGCCGGTCCGGCCTTGCTGGCACAACAGCGGACGCCGGGTTCAACCAAGCCGGCGTCCAAGTCACCGACTAACTTTCAAGGTGACGCCGAAGTGTTGATTGAATCGCAGGAACGGGCGCTGGAGATGGCGAAGGACTTGAGCGAGAAGTCCGATAACCCGCGCACGCAGGTCGCATTGAGCGAAGTGGTGAAGCAAATGGAGCGCGCGCTCAAGTTGCTGGAAATCGCCAAGACCGATCCGAAGCAGTTGGAGTCAGCGGTCGCCGCTCAGCAGGCTTCGTATCAGGCATTGCTCAAGCTCGCCGAGCGCGAGTTTAAGGTGACGCAGAGCAAGAGCGGAAAGAGCAAGAGTCAAAGTCCCAGCGATGTAGCCCGCCAACAGCAGGTCAATGAGCTGGAACTCAAGATGTCCAATTGAACGAACGGTTGAAGGAGTTGCAGACCGCATTGCAGGAGGCCAAGACCGAGCCGGAGAAGGAGGAGATTCGCCGCCGCCTGAAGCGCTTGCGCGAGGAGGAGCAGCAGATGCTCGCGGAACTGGATGAGTTGAAGCAGCGCGCCGAGAAGCCCGAGAACCAGCAGCGCATGGCGGACCTGAAGAACAAGCTGGAGCAGACGCGCCAGGCCGCCCAGAAAGCCGCCGAGCAGATGGAGAAGGGCAATGTCTCCCAGGCACTGGCGAGCGGCACGCGCACGCAGCGGGACTTGCAGGAGATGCGCGATGATTTGCGCAAAAAGAATGCGAGCCAGTTCTCCGAGGACATGAAGCAGCTCCGGCAGGAGGCACGGGACATCGCGCAAAAACAGGAGGCACTGGGCAAGGAATTGGATGCGACGCCGCAGTCGAGCAAGCGCAAGTCGCTCACCGAGCCGGACGCGAAGTCCGAGGTGCCCAAGGAACTCGCCGAACAAAACCAGCGCCTCGCCAATCTCATGGAGCGCGCGACGCAGATCGCCGAGCAGTCAGAGGATGCCGAGCCCGTGCTGCACCGCCAGCTCTACGATGCGATCCGCAAGCAGGCGCAGGCAGAGGCGCAGAATTTGAAGGCGACGAAAGACGAGCTGGTTCGGCGCGGCATGATGTCCCGAGGATTGAACGAACTGCTGGAGAAAGCTTCGGAAGCAGGCGGCACGAAATCACTGGAAATCGCATCGCAGCTCGCCAAGAACGGTCTGAACCTCCCGGCGGCAAGTGTCGAACAGCGCGCCCGCAAGAGCATCGATGAACTCAAGCGCGGCGTGGAGCGCGCCGCCGAGAGCGTGCTCGGAGATGAGGCCGAGGCGTTGAAGCAGGCCGCCAAGACCTTGGATAGCCTCGCACGGCAATTGGAAAGTGAACTCGCGCGCGGCGAAGGCAAGTCGGCCAAAGCGGATGGCGAGGCCCAGTCCGCAGCACAGCCGGGCGAGCCCAAAGAGAAGCCAGGCCAAGCCACTAGAGACGAAGGCAAAGCGCCCGGCAAGCAGGCGGGCAAAGGTGGTGAAGGCAAGCCAATCGAACCCAAGCCAGGCGAAGGGAAAGAAGGTCAATCGACAAAAGCAGGCAAGGCGGGCGACGCACAAGCCGGAAAGGAGCCGGGGGAAGGCCAGGGAAAACCGGGTCAACCCAGCAAATCCGGTGAAGGAAAAGAGGGGAGCAAACCAGGTCAGGGCGGCAAGCCGGGCGAAGGCAAACCAAGCGAAGGAAAAGAGGGCACGAAGTCCGGACAAGGCAGCCAACCCGGCGGCCAGGAAGGCAAGCCTTCACCGGAAGCTGGGAAGCAAGCGGGCAAGTCCGGGGGACAAGGCCAGGGCCAAGATACCGATGCCGCCCAGCGCAATCGTAACGGTGGCGTTGCCAGTGCCAGCCAGCGCGGTGGGGCGGATGGCTCCCATTCCGGCGAGTATCAGGCTGGCGGCAACCGGCGCGGTGGGCGAGATAATTTCCTCAACAACTTCAACGCCGCTGACCGCACGGAAGCCTCCGGGCCGATCACCGGAGCCGGCTTCGATCAGTTCAGCGATCGGTTGCGCGACGCTGAAGAAATGGTGGATGCCACCGAACTGCGCAACCAGTTGCAGACCGTGCGCGAGCGCTTGCGGATGCAGCGCGTCGAGTTCAAGCGCGAGGCCGCCGAGCCGAAATGGGATTTGGTGCGGATGCAGATCCTCAAGCCGCTCGTCGAAGTGAAGCAGCGCATCGAGGAGGAGATCGCCAAGCGCGACAACCGCGAGGCGATGGTGCCAATCGACCGCGACCCCGTGCCGGGCAAGTTCTCTGAGCTGGTGAAGAAGTATTATGAGAACCTCGGCAAGGATGGCGGGAAATGACACCTGCACCGTTGTGTTCAGCTACGAATTAGTTCGGTGATCATCGCTTCGCTTACATTTTCCGGAAGGGACTGGCTGCTCCCGGTGCTGTTGCTGACGGCACTCGGAGCCGGAGCGTTGATCTGGGGCTACGCGCGGGCCAAGGCCGATCGCGGCCTTCGCGCCGTGTGTGCACTGCTCAAGGTGCTCGGCTTCACCGCATTGATCCTCTGTCTGCTGGAGCCGATGTGGACGGGCCAGCGCGCCAAGCCGGGTGCGAATGTGATTGCCGTCGTCGCCGACAACAGCCAGGGCATGCAAATCCATGACCGGGGCAATCCCCAGAGCCGCGCGGAATTATTGCGCGATACCGTCGCCGGCAAGGGTGCCGACTGGCTCACCAAGTTGCGTGAGAACTTCGAGTTGCGCGGCTATGTGTTTGATTCACGCCTCCAGCCCAGCACGGATTTTGTGGAGCTGAATTTTGACGGACGTTCCTCGGCCATCGGTTCCGCACTGGCCACCTTGCGCGAGCGGCTCGCCGGCCGACCTATGGCCGGCATTGTCTTGCTGACGGATGGCAACGCCACGGACATCGCGGGTGAACTGCCGGACCTCAAAGGGTTGCCGCCGGTTTATCCGGTGGTCTTCGGGCGCGAGGATGCCGACCGCGATATCGCGCTCATCAACGTCGGCGTCACACAGACCTCATTCGAAGACTCCCCCGTGACAATCCAGGCCGAGGCGGTAGCCAGCGGCTACGTCGGCTCGGACGTGAAGGCGGAGTTGCTCGATACAGCTGGCAAAGTGATCGACCAGCAAACTCAGCGCGTGCGTCGGGATGGCGAAGCGCTCGCGTTTCGATTCCAACTCAAGCCAGAGCAGAAAGGTGTCTCATTCTATCGGATGCGCGTCGGAGCACAGGGCTCGGAAGAACAGTTCAAAAACGCGAAAATCTCCGCTGAGGCGACGCTGGCCAACAACACGCGTGTCATCACCGTGGATCAGGGTCGCGGGCCGTTTCGCATTCTCTACGTGAGCGGCCGGCCGAACTGGGAATTCAAGTTTCTCAACCGCGCGTTGGCCGAGGACGATCAGTTGGGCCTCGTCGGCTTGATCCGCATCGCCAAGCGCGAGCCGAAGTTTGATTTCCGTGGTCGTGTAGGCGAGTCCTCCAATCCGCTTTTCCGAGGCTTTGGCAACCAGTCGAAGGAGGAAATCCAACGCTACGATCAGCCCGTGCTGGTGCGGCTGAACACGAAGGACGCCGAAGAATTGGCCAAGGGATTCCCCAGCACGCCCGAGGAACTGTTCGCCTACCACGCGGTCATCGTGGACGATCTGGAGGCGGAGTTTTTCTCGACCGAGCAGAAGGCGCTGCTGCAACGCTTCGTGAGCGAGCGCGGCGGTGGTTTTCTCATGTTGGGCGGCATGGAGAGTTTCCATGAAGGCGGCTACCTCCGCACGCCCATCGGCGACATGTTGCCGGTGTATCTGGACCGCACGCCGCAAGTGAAAGCCCGCGAGGCCTCGCGGCTCGGGCTGACGCGCGAGGGCTGGTTGCAGGCGTGGGCGCGATTGCGCACCACCGAGAGCGCCGAGAAAACCCGCCTCGAAGCGATGCCCGGCTTTACACTCGTCAACGAAGTGCGCGAGCTCAAACCCGGCGCGAGTTCCATTGCCACGGTGACGGATGCAGACGGCAGCGTTCATCCGGCCATCGCGGTGCAACGTTTCGGTCACGGGCGCACGGCGGTGGTGACGCTCGGCGATGTCTGGCGCTGGGGCCTGCTCAATCCCGAGACGCATGCCGACATGGACAAGGCGTGGCGGCAGCTCACGCGCTGGCTCGTGGCCGACGTGCCAAACCGGGTGGAGCTGACGGTGCAACCGAAGCCGGGCGATGCGAATCAATCCGTGGAATTACAGGTCCGGGTGCGCGACGCGAAATTTCTGGCCCTGGACAACGCCACCATCGCGCTCAACGTCCGGCCCGTGCTGGGTGGCGTGAGCAACGCGCCCGCCATTCGCCTGCCCGCCGAGGCGTCCACGCGCGAGCCGGGTCTTTACACCGCTACCTTTGTGCCGCACGAAACCGGCGGCTACCACGTCACCGCCGCCGTGACGAACAGCGCGGGCACCGAGGTCGGAACGGCGGTCGCTGGCTGGACCACCGATCTGGCCGCCGAAGAATTCAAATCGTTGAAACCGAACCGGCCGTTGCTCGAAGCCATCGCGAAGCAGACTGGTGGCGAAGTCGTGGAGGTAAGCGGCCTGGGTGCGTTCGCCGCCCGCCTGCCGCACTTGAAATCGCCCATCACCGAAGCGTGGACCTATCCGCTGTGGGATCAACCACTGGTCTTCGCCTTCGCGCTGCTTTGTTTCGTGGCCGAGTGGGGTCTGCGGAGAACGCGAGGTTTGCCGTGAAGCTCTGCCTTTCCATTTGGTTCGCCAGCCTGTGTCTTGCCTGTGCGGCAACGGCCGACAGGCCCACCGTCTTCGTGCTGGTGGGCGCGCCGGGCGAGGCGGAGTTTGGCCGGCAGTTTGCGGACGCCGCCGCAAAATGGGAGCGAACCGCGAGCCGGGCGGAGGCCAAGCTGATTTCCATCGGACTGAAAGGTGCCGGCACCAACGATCTCGCGGAATTTCAGGCCGCGCTCACCGCCGAGCCGAAGGAAGGCACGGGTGAAGTCTGGCTGGTGCTACTCGGGCACGGCACGTTCGATGGCAAGGAGGCGAAGTTTAATCTGCGCGGGCCGGATTTCACCGCCGGTGAGCTGGCCGAGTGGCTCAAGCCGTTCAAACGATCGTTGGCCGTGGTCAATTGCGCTTCCGCTAGCGCGCCGTTTCTCGCCGCGCTCTCCGCTCCGGGCCGCGTAGTGGTGACGGCCACACGCACCGGCAACGAACTGAACTTCTGCCGCTTTGGCGGCTACTTCGCCGAGGCCATTGGCAGCGCGGACGCCGACCTCGACAAGGATGGACAGACTTCGTTGCTGGAGGCTTACCTGCTGGCCAGCAGCCGGGTCTCGGAGTTCTACACGACGGAGGGCCGGCTTGCGACGGAGCATGCGCTGCTTGATGACAATGGTGATGGGCTCGGCACGCCGGCGGATTGGTTTCGCGGTGTGCGGGCCGTGAAGAAAGCGAAGGACGGTGCAACTGCGGACGGGCGCCGCGCACACCAGTTCGTGCTGGTGCGCAGTGAACAGGAACGAAAACTGCCGGCCTCAGTGCGGGCGAAACGAGACGAATTGGAGCTCGCCATCGGTAAACTGCGCGACCGGAAAACTGAGTTGCCCGAGCCGGAGTATTACCAGTTGCTGGAGCCGCTGCTGTTGGATCTGGCCCGGTTGTATCAGACAGCCAGGTGAGTTCACCTCACGGGTTGCGTGACTGCCGCACGGCAGCGATGCCTTTCAACAAATCCAGCGCGCGGGCCAGCGCGGGGTCGCGCACTTGCGGCGTGGCAACTGCCGGCACGCCGCCGGACATCGCGGTTTCGAGGCTTTGGCCTTCCTTCATCCGCCGGACGAGTTCGGCTTCGTTCAACCGTCCCTGTCCCCCGCTCTTGCCGGCGACTTCCGGGCCGGACTTCCCGCGTGCCAGGCTCCGGTAGGGTTCCGTGTAAAACGCCTGTTCCTCTTCGGCTCCGACGTTGACGCCAATATCAGGACGGAGTCCGGTGGCGGGCAGCAACAGATTGCCGGCCACCTTCGTTCCCCCGTCGGCCACGCGCAGCCGCTGTCCGGTGCTCAAGGTAAATTCCTTGAACTGCCGCGCGCCGCCAGTGGTCGCAGCGCCAATGAGCAGACCGGCACGGTTATCGCGCAGCAGCGCGGCCAGCAACTCCGCAGCCCCGCTGGTGTGCTGGTTCACCAAGATCGCCAGCGGCAACTGGAGCGCATTGGTCTTGGCCGTCGAACGGATCGGTTCGCCATTGACCGTCACGAGTGTTTTCTCGGCGGCCAGGAACCGATCCACCGTGCGCGCGGCGGACTTCTCATCCACGCCGCCAGCGTAACGAAGATCGAGCACCAGGCCCTTCAGCTTCCCGGCGCCATTCAACTTGCCGAACTCCGCGCCAAACGCTTCGTCCAGTTTCGGTCCTGCGTGATGAACACGGACATACCCGTAGGCCTCGTCGAACACGGCGGTCTTGCTCACCACCGGCCCGGTCGAAGCGCTCGCGGGGCCGACGGCCTGATCGTCCAGCACGACCTGGCCTTCGAGCTGGTTCAGCAAGCCCTTCAACGCAGCGCGATCCACCGCCTCCGGCGGCAGGCCGCCGAGGTTGGTGCGGACGATTTCGTAAACCTCCCGGAACGGCGGTTGATTATTAGTGGCGGCGGCGAGTTCGCTGCCGGGCAGAAAAGCCAGCAGTCCAGTGACAAGTGCGAAACGTCTCATAGTGAGTGGCCCCGCCTGCGGGGTGGAACGCGCCCGATAGTCTGCCGCCCCGCCAGCACACGCAAATGCTTTCCCTCGGTGCGACTGGAAATTTCCATTATGAACTGGTCTCTTGGCGGGCGTTTCGGGATTTTAGCGCCCGTGCAACGCTTCGCCACCACACTCGTCCTTTTCCTCGTCGGGCTGCTGGCGCTGACCTCGCTCGGCCGGGCCGAGGAGCATCGCGCCACGCGGCTGGGCCACCCGGCGACACGCTTCGCGCCTACCATGCACACGGTCGACGATCTGCGCGCGCGCTTTCGGGACGAGAAACTTTGGCCCGACTTCGGCGTGGTGCTTCAGCAATGGGGCTGGTCTGGCGACTTGCAGGACCTCCGTCGGGCTGGTCTGACCGCAGAAGTGATCGAGGGAAAAATCCCCGTCGGCACACGAATGCCATTCATGTCCTCGCGCAAGAACGGCGCGGCCATCTGCCTGCGCAACGTGATCTGGGCCGGCGAAGCCCCCGTCGAAGCCTATGCGTTTAATTTCTCGTCCAAAGGTCGCCTCTATCGCTGTGTGATTCCCAAACCGTGCAGTAATTTCTTCCTCGAAGATCTCGGCCCCGCGCCCATTCCCATGCCTGCGCTGGCCCTGCAATGCAATGCACCCGACCGGCAATTCACCGGCCGTCCGATCAAGGTGACGGTCGCATTGAAAAACACCGGTGACGGCGCGGAATCACGAACCAGCATCGCACTACCGATCCCGCCGGGAGCCAGTTTCGTCAGCGCCACTGAAGGCGGGGAGGCCATCTTGGACCGAGTCACGTGGGAAGTCGCCGGTCTGGCCACCAATTCGCTCCGCGAATTCACCGCTGTTTTCACCACGGAGCGTCCCGGCCGGATGGAGTTTCGGCCCGTGGCCATTGGCACGCTCGCCGGTCAGGCCAATTGCGAATGCCACACGCAAGTCCTCGGAGTTTATGCCGTGTTGGTGGAAGTGATCGACCTCGAAGACCCCGTGGAGATTGGCAAGCCGGTGAATTACGTCATCACCGTCACCAACCAGGGCAACCAGACCGGCACCGGCATCCGCGTGGTTTGCACCGTGCCGGACAGCCAGGAGTTCGTGTCGGGCTCCGGCAGCACGCCGGTGCAGGCGATTGGCCGCACGATCAAGATGAGTCCCCTGCCCTCGCTCGACGGCAAACAAGTCGCCACCTGGCGGGTGCAGACGCGCGCGCTGCGGCCGGATGATTCGCGCTTCAAGGTTGAGTTCGCCACCGACCAATTCGAGAAGCCCATTCGCCGCGAAGAATCCACGCGGTTGTTCTGAGCTTCGGCGGAACTACTTGGCCGCTTTCGTTTCCTCCAGCAGCTTCTCGACTTTTTTCTCTAGGCCATCGCGCGCATTCATGTCCACGAGCCGGCCCTGTTTGTCCACCAGCCACATCGCGGGAATGGCGGAGATGTCGAACTCCTTTGCGTAACGGTTTTCATCCTTCTCCGACTCGAAGAATTGCGGCCAAGGCAACTGCTTGTGCTTCACCAGTGCCAGCAGCGCGGCCTTGTCGTCGTCGAGACTGATGCCGATGACCTCGAAACCTTTCGGGTTTAGCTTTTCATAGGCCGCCTTCACATTCGGCAGCTCGGCCACGCACGGCCCGCACCACGTCGCCCAGAAATCGATGAGCACGACCTTGCCCTTGAGCTTGGCCAGGTCCACCTTGCGCCCGTCCACGGCGGTGAACTCCAGCTTGATGGCTTTGCCGATGCGCTCCGATTTTTTGAGTAGGGTGGCAGCCGCCTCTTTCACCTGCGGGTCAGCGGCGCTGGCAGCAATCTCCTTCGCAATCGCCGCCGCCTTCGGCCCATCCGAGCGCATCGCGACAGCATAAAGCATCTCAAACACTTCCTTCCGCTCCGGGAACTCTTTTTGCAATGCGCGCGCTCCTTTCTCAAACTCAGCCAGCATCACGGCCATCCCTTCGCTCTGCTTCAATCCCGCCCGCCGGTCCACGGCGCGCATCCGCAGACGGAACTTGTCTTCGGCCGAGAGCTTCGGATCGGCCAGGATTTGCTCTTCCAGCTTGTCCAGTTGCTCCGCCCGTTTCGCGTCGCCCTTCTGCACCGCACTGGACAAGGCCTGATGCCGCTGCTCGCGCACCTCGGCAGCCTTGGCGTGTGCCGGAAACCGCGTAAGAAACTCCGCCGCCAGATCAGCCGCCCGCCCGGCGCTCTCCGCCTGCTTCGCGCGAAACGCCGCCAGTTCCTCCGGCGAAGGCAGGCGGCCCGCCCATTCGGCCGGCGGCTTGGGCGGTTGCGCGGCCTGGGTCAGGCGATCGAGCAACGCGTCGGCGTCTTCCGGGGCTTGGGCGCGCAGAGTCGGGTGGGCAAAGGCGAGCGCGGCGGCGAGGAGCAGGATTCGATTCATACGATTTGGACGTTGTGGGGACAGTGTTATTCCTTGCCGGTCGTTTCGGCAACCGGGGCAAAACCCTGAAGCTTCTCGCGCAGCAGTTGCAAGCGGCGCGGGTTGTCGGCAGCCGACAAGTCGGCTTCGCGCTGGCCGGCGGGCGGATGTTCGAGCGCGGTTTCCAGTGAGGCGAGGAGTGAAGCAACTTCTGAAGGCGCCAGTGTGAGTGTCGGCTTGTTTTCCTCCTGCTCGATGCGCACGGCCTTGCGCGCGAACTCCAGCAGCACCGCGCACGGCTCCAGGCACGGGATCAAACTCTTCTCCGTCGCCTCGTCAGGCGCCAGATCAGGCGCGGTCCACAGGCGGCGCTTGAGGCAAAACCGCGTATCACAGCACGCGCGGATCATCTGCCCGGCCTGTGCATCCGTCAGCATCCTCGTGATGCGATACATCCCGGTCTGGCGGGCGGTGTAGTCGCGATAATGCGTTATCGGCGGGACGGGCTGCTGCGCGGCAAACCAATCTGCCACCGCCCCGGGATAAAGTTGGCTCAACGCGGCCTCCAACTCCGCCTCGTTCGCAGCCACGCACCGCCAGCCCGCGCGCAAATTTGGCGCGGCCTTAATGGGACGGAACTCACCGGCAGCAGTGTGATTTGCCAGCGCGCGCAATTCCGCGACGGAGATCGACCGCAAACTTTGCGGGGTCGCCGCAACGTCATTCGCATGACGCAGCTCAAACCCCGCTCCCTCCCGACGCACGCGCACCTGCGAGAGCACCAGCTCGGAGCCGATTGCCGTGCAAAATGCGGCGAGCGCGGGGTTGTTCACAATAGCCATGTCGGCGCGGAAGCTAAGTCAACGCGGCGGAATGCCAAACGGAATCTGTCGCGACGGTCAGTGATCGCCGACCGGGGTGTTCGGTGACCGCAGAGTGCTGCTGCGACTCCTTCACGGCTTCAGCACAATCTTCCCCGCGAGCGCGCCGGACTTCTGCAACGTGCTCTCCTCCTGCAAGCGATGCGCGGCGGCGGCCTCGGACAGCGGCAGCACGCGGTCAATGTTCGCGCGCACCTTGCCCTCGGCGAGCCAGCGGTTCAGGTCGTCGGCGCATGGACGCTGCTCGTCGGGCGTCGCGTTGAACATCGCGAAGCCGTGCAGCGAGCAATCCTTCACGTAGAACGGCCCGACCGGGAACACCGGCCGTGCCTCGCGACCCGCCATCAGCACGTAGCGCCCGCGCGGCGCGAGCAGCGGCACCGCCTTGTCGAAGTCCGGTTCGCGCTGCGTTTCCCAAAAGACGTTCACTCCGGCGGGCGCAAATTCCTTCACCGCCGCAGCCACGTCCTGCGTGCGATGGTTCAGCGCGAGGTCCGCGCCAAACGTCCGGCACTTGGCCACGCGTTCGTCGCTGCCGGCCGTGGCGATGACGCGCGCGCCCGCCGCCTTGGCGAGTTGCACCACCATCGAGCCGACGCCCCCTGCCCCGCCATTGACGAAGACCGTCTCGCCCGCTTGAAGCCGCGCTTTAGCGAACAGTCCCAAGTGCGCCGTGATACCCACGAGCGCAACGGTCGCCGCGTCTTCATCGCGCACCTTGGTGGGAATGGCATTCAGCCAACGCTCCTCAACGCAGGCGAACTCGGCGAAAGTTCCTTGCCGGCCGAACAAACCTTGGTTCGAGCACCACACGCGGTCGCCGGGCTTGAAACGCTTTGCCTCCGTGCCGACGGCCTCAACGACGCCCGCGAGATCGCAACCCACAATGAACGGCAGCGGAAGATTCATCTTCACAATCCCGGCGCGAACATAGGTATCAATCGGGTTCACGGACACCGCGCGCACCCGGACGAGCACCTCCCCCGGACGCGGCTGCGGCTGTGGGAGGTCGCCGAAGATGAGTGTGTCCGCCGGGCCGGGGGCGTTGATGTAGGCAGCTTTCATGCGGCGAGCGTAGCAAGCCGCCCCGTTTGGGGCCAGCGAGGCCTTTAAGTTGGCAATTTTGCCGATTTACCCCCTATTCCGCCTTTCCTCCGGAGGGGGAAAACTCACTTTTCGGTCTGATAAAATGATTTTTCCAACCCACAAAACCGTTTTGTGAGCCGAAAAAATGACTTGGCGGGCCCATAAAACCATTTTGCGGCACCCCAAAACCACTTTGTGAGACCCAAAAGTCAGTTTTTGGCCCTACAAAATTGCTCAAGGAGGCCCAAAACTCATTTTTGAGCCCCCAGAAATGACTTTCCGGCCTAGAAATGCCGTTTCCGGGAACCACCAGACGACTTTCATGCACCCGACGCGCATTGAAGCGTATCCCAACCCACGGTGACAGTGTCCTGCTTGCATGGAGCGGGGCTGTGTCGCAGACCAGCCACAGCGTTTCCGCCCGGCTGCGGCTGACGATTCGCGCCAGCCGCGCTCCCGCAGCGGGCTGGCCAGCACACCGCCTCCGCCCTTGCCTCCCTTGACTTTGTCCCGGCGCTTCCGAAACACTCCGCGCCCTATGGCCGAGCCTAAAGAGAATGTTTTGATGGAAAAGATCACGTCGCTGTGCAAGCGGCGTGGGTTCATTTTTCAATCGTCGGAAATTTACGGCGGCATCCAGGGCTTTTGGGACTACGGCCCGCTCGGCGCGGAGCTGAAGCGCAACGTGAAAGAGCTGTGGTGGTCCACCATGACCCGCATGCGCGACGACGTGGTCGGCCTCGAAGCCACCATCATCATGCACCCAGCCATCTGGCGCGCGTCGGGGCATGTGGACACGTTCAGCGACCCGATGTGCGACTGCTTGCTGACGAAGAAGCGGTTTCGGGCGGATCAGGTGGAGCCGCAGACAGGAACCGTCATTTGGTTTTCTGGAGCTGATGCGGGCGACAGTCCGGCGGCTGATGGCATCCCAACAGTCGGCGATGTCGTTGCCGAAGCAGCAAAACAAGGCCACTTCGATGACAGCGGAGGAGCACCCGAACGGTTGTTGAAAAGTAAAGAGCCCATGTTGAGCGGCTCAGATCAGCCGTTTGCGGTGCTATTACCCAAGGGCAAGCCCGACGAGACTGCGATTAAATTGGCGAAGCAGTTCTATTCTTCACGTGGAGTCTCGAATCCGAACCCACGATTCGAGAAGAAGGAATTCGTAGAGAACTCCCAACGCTTCAACCCCGAGAACGGTTCTCTCCTGACTCCGCCCGTCCCCTTCAACCTGATGTTCAAGACCTACGTCGGCCCCACGGCCACGGAGGCGGATGTGGCTTATCTGCGCCCCGAGACCGCACAGGCCATCTTCGCGCAATTCAAGAACGTCCACGAGACGTCGCGGCAGAAGGTGCCCTTCGGCGTCGCGCAGATGGGCAAAGCGTTCCGGAACGAAGTCACGCCCCGCAACTACACCTTCCGCTCGCGCGAGTTCGAGCAAATGGAGCTGGAGTTCTTCATCAAGCCCGACGAGGCGGTCGAGGCCGTCACCGGCGCAGTCGCCACGCCCGCCAGCAAGGGCCATCCCGGCGAGCCACAGCCCAACTGGGGCTGGCAGCTCTGGCATCAGTATTGGGTCGAGGAGCGCATCAAGTTCTACGAGGGCATCGGCCTGCCGCGCACCACGCTGGAGGAGTATTGGCAGAAGCCCGAGGAGCTGGCGCACTACGCCCGCGCCTGCGTGGACATTCTCTTCAAGTTCCCCTTCGGCACGCAGGAGCTGGAAGGCATCGCGGCCCGTAGCGATTTCGATCTCTCGCAGCACGAGCGTTGCTCCGGCAAGGCCATGGGCATCTTCGACGAGGAATTGCGCACGGCTTTTGGCAAGCTGCCGCCCGAGAAGCAGACCGCGCTGAAGGACCGCTATTACGCGGCCCGGCTCAAGTATCTCACCAAGATGGGCGTGCCCGCCGCCGAAGCCGGAGCCGCCGCGCAGGAGGACGCCGACGGCCTCGCGAAGGGCCAATACATCCCCCACGTCATCGAGCCGTCCGCGGGCGTGGACCGCCTCATTCTCGCGTTGCTCGCGAACGCCTTCACCGAAGTCACCGAGACCGACGCGAAGGGCAAGAGCGAGACGCGCGTGGTGATGAAGTTCCATCCGCGCGTGGCCCCCATCAAGGTGGCCGTGCTACCGCTGCTCAAGAACAAGCCCGAGCTGGCTAACAAAGCGCGCGAAATCTTCCAGTCCCTCCGCGGCCACATGATGGCCTTCCATGACGAGGCCGGGTCCATCGGCCGCCGCTATGCGCGGCAGGACGAGGCCGGCACGCCGTTCTGTGTGACTGTGGATTTCGAGACCTTCGAGGGCGTGAAGGACGGCCCGCAAGCTGGCGTGAAGGACACCGTCACCATCCGCCACCGCGACGACGGCAAGCAGGAGCGCATCGCTGCCAGCGAGCTGCTCCCGTGGCTGCTGGCCCGAGTGAAGTAGCCTCAGTCCGGCCGCTGCATTTCAAACCGATCCCCCGTGCGGCAATACCAGTGCGGGCTGGCCATGCGCCCGATGGTGGTGAGCCGCTCCGTCCGGATGCGTTGCGTGTTCGCGTCGAAGAATTCGTCGCGGACATGGATGCGTTTGATGAGGCCGATGATGAGCCGATTGTCGCCGATCTGGAGCGTGCCCCACTCGGTGCATTCCAGGCTGGCGGGCGACTCCGCAATGCGCGGCGGGCGAACGACGGTTGAAGCCTGCGTCGTCAACCCCAAGCCCGCCAACTCGCTCACGCCGTAGGGCAGCGAAGCAGCCGTGCGGTTCATCGCCTCGGCCACCGACTCATCCACGAGGTTCACCACGAACTCGTGCATCTGCCGGATGTTGCGCGCGGTGTCCTTGGGCGTGCCGTCGTCGCGGTCGCCGGGGCAAAAGCCGAGGATGGGCGGGCTTGCACCGAGCAGGTTGAAGAAGCTGAACGGCGCGAGGTTCACCACGCCATCCGGCCCGAGCGTTGTCACCCACGCGATGGGCCGAGGCGTGACGAGCGAGGCTAGCAACGGGTAGGCGCGCTCGGCGTGTTGGCCTTCGAGGTCGAGTTCCATGGCAGGAAACCTCAGTGCGGCGGCGGCAGCAACTCGATGCCGTAGCTGGGTGCGACGGCGAGGAGCTTCTGAATGTCCGCCGGCGACACCGGCGTGGGCGGCGAATCAAAGGACGGCACCGGCGTGGCGAAGGCGGCCAGGAACTTCTCGAAGCCCGGCGGCGACACGTGGATCAGCATCCGCGCCGGTGCGCTGCTTTCGTTCTTAAAGGCGTGCGGAATGCCGCGCGGTCCTTGGATGAACGAACCCGCCTTGGCCACGACTTTCTCGCCCGCGAGTTGGAACGTGATCTCGCCTTCCAACACAAAGAACGACTCGTCCTCGCGATGGTGGATGTGCGGCGGCGGCCCGCCGCCGGGCAACACCCGTGCTTCGCACAAGGTGTAGGTGCCGCCGGTTTGTTCGCCGGTGGCGAGGATGCGATAGACATCGCCGACGGCGGAGAAGGCGTGACCTTCGCCGGGCTGGACACGAATGACTTGGGCAGTGCTCATAGTTTCAGGCGCGCCGTTCTTTGATGCTCTGCACGATGTCCGCCACGACTTGCGCCGTCGGCTTCGCGCCTTGGGGGCCGCCGGTGTGGAGGCGGACGCTCACGTTGCCGGCTTCAAGGTCGCGGGGGCCGAGGACGAGCATGGTGTGGATGCGCGCGTGCTCGGCGTTGGCGATCTTCGCCTTGATGGGCTCGTTGGTGAAGTCGCCGGTCACGCGGACGAAGTTCTGACGCAGCTCGTTGACCAGCGCTTTGCCGGCGGCGAGCAGCGGGGCGTCGTCGCCAAGGGTGATGACGCGGACCTGGTCGGGGGCGAGCCAGAGCGGGAAGTTGCCGGCGTAGTGCTCGATGAGGAAGCCGATGAAGCGCTCGTGCGTGCCCAGCGGCGCGCGGTGGATGCACAGCGGCGTCTTGTCCGTGTTGTCGCGGTCGCGGTAGGTGAGGCCGAACTTGGCGGGCACGGCGAAGTCCACCTGGTTCGTCGCGATGGTAAACTCGCGGCCGATGGCGCTCCACACCTGCACGTCAATCTTCGGGCCGTAGAAGGCGGCTTCGTTCGGCACTTCCACGAAGTTGATGCCGCTCTCGACCAACACGCGGCGCACCATGTCCTCGGTCTGCTTCCACAGCTCGGGCTCGTTGACGTATTTCTTGCCGAGCCCTTCCGCCGAGTGCGTGCTGAAGCGCATCTGGTATTTGCCGAGGCCGAAAATCTTGAAGTATTTGAGATACATCTCGTTGACGGCGCGGAACTCGTCGGCGAACTGCTCGGGGGTGCAGTAGATGTGCGCGTCGTTCATGTTCATCGAGCGAACGCGCATGAGGCCGAAGAGTTCACCGGACTGTTCGTAGCGGTAGCAGGTGCCGTATTCGGCGAGCCGGAGCGGGAGGTCGCGGTAACTGCGCGGTTCCGCCGCAAAGATGCGGTGGTGGTGCGGGCAGTTCATGGCTTTGAGGTAGTAACGATCGGGTGCTGGCGTTGATGCCGTTGCCAGTTCACACAGCAAAAGGCGGTATGAACTCCGCATTGCCGTTTCATCCACGACTCCTGTTGCTTGCTTCAACGTCTCGTGAATAGCGTTGACGTGCTCAAAGAATTTCTTAGCACCACGGGCTGGCAATTCACCTTTCAGGCCATCGCGAATCTGACCAACGAGCTTTTCACGTTCCTCGTTTGCTTCCTTCGCATCTTCAGCAGCCGCGCCGGTTTCTTGGAGCTCCATCGGCGGAAACATCGAGTCCGCGTAGTAAGGCAGGTGCCCCGAGGTTTTATACATCTTCTCCCGCGCCAAGTGCGGCGTCTTGACGCGCACGTAGCCGGCTTGAAACTCCGTTTCCTTCGCCAGCTTCTCCAGCTCTTCGAGGATGGCCCCGCCCTTGGGCAGCCACAGCGGCAGGCCCGGCCCGGTGAAGTCCGCGTCGAACGCGAAGAGGTTCATCTCCGCGCCAATCTTGCGGTGGTCGCGGCGCTTGGCCTCCTCCTGGAGCTTGAGCCACTCCTCGAGCGCGGTCTTGTTCTTGAAGGCCGTGCCGTAGATGCGCTGGAGCTGCGGGCCTTTCTCGTCGCCCTTGTAGTAGGCGGCGGCCACGGTGGTGAGCTTGAACGCGCCGATGTTGCCGGTGCGCATCACGTGCGGCCCGGCGCAGAGGTCGATGAAGTCGCCGTTCTTGAAATAGGAGATCGGCTCGCCCTCGGGGATGTTCTTGAGGAGGTCGAGCTTGAACTTGCTGGCGTTGCCGGGCCGCTCGGCGAGGCCGCCGAGGCGTCCGCTCTGCGCGTCGGCAATGGCCTGCTCGCGCGTGACGGTAACTTTCTCGAAGACGTTGTTGGCCTTGATCTCCTTCTTCATCTCCTCTTCGAGTTTGGCGAAGTCCTCGGGGGAGATGCGGTGGGAGCATTCGAGGTCGTAGTAGAAGCCGTTCTCGACCGGCGGCCCGTAGGCGAACTGGGCGTCCGGCCACAGGCGCAGGATGGCGGTGGCCAG
>RFVF01000044.1 GCA_009922615.1 Pseudomonadota bacterium | reverse complement strand
GCCGCCCTGGCCAAGCAGCGCGAGAATTTCGAGCTGCGGGAAGAGCCGGGAGATTTCGGTCTGAATCGCTGCCGGGCCTGTGCCGCCGGGCTTGCTGCCGGAGGCGACGGTTTCTTCACTGCCAGGCTGCGAGCCAAGCGCGGACTTGGCGAGGCACTGCGGGCAGAGCCCCTGAGGGGCATCGGCGGGGAGCGGCTGTTGGCAGGCCGGGCAGGTGCGGGCCGTGGGGTTCATGTGCGTGTCCGTAGTTTGCATACATCCGCTACTAAGGAAAGCGCGGAGGAAGGTTACACCCTCGGTTTGCCTGAGTTCAGGCCAGCGCGGCCATGAGATGCTTCAACTCGGCTTCCACTTCCGCCTCACTCGCAACCGTCTCGGCGATTTCGGCGCGGATGACTTCGCGATAGCGCTGGCGCAGGCGGTGGACGGCCACTTTCACCGCGCCTTTGCTCAGGCCTAGTTGCGTCGCCAGCGCCGTGTAAGGCTGCGACTCGCGCGAGCCAGCGAGGCTGGCTTTGAGCGCCTCGAACTGCGCGAGCTTGCCCGCCGCCTCATGCTCGGCGCGGAGCCGCTCGACGGCGCGGTCCAGCAGCAGCAAGGCCCAGCGGCGCTCGAAGATGCGGTCAGCAGTAAGCGTGTCCGCCGGTTCCCGCGAGTAACGAGACTCGGCATCGCCGGCATCGAGCGAGATGACGGCTTGGCCGCCGCCGCGTTTCTGGGCGCGGAGCTTGTCCCACTCGTCACGCAGGAAGTTCTTGAGCGTCGCGAGTAGGAAGGAACGGAAGCGCCCGCGCTCGCGATCCACCGCGCCGAGGGCGTTGCGCTCCAGCAGGCAGGCGAAGAATGACTGCGTGAGGTCCTGCGCGTCGTGCGGCGCGTGGCCTTGTCGGCGCACGAAGGCGTAAATCGGATACCAGTAAGTCTGGCAGAGCTGCTCCAGCGCAGCGCGTGCATGAGTCGTGTCGCTGGTTCTTCCCGCCGCCAGCACTTGGGTCCAACGCGTGGTGACGAAGAGCCCGGCGGGCTGCGTTCGGGCTTCGCGGCTGGCAACGGGCTCGGGCATGGCCGTCAGGGTTTCGCGTCGAGCCGTTTCTTCAGCGCGTCCAAGTCCTTCTTAAGCTCGCGGTTGGATTTCTGGAGGTCGAGGACTTCGGTGCGGAGGCCTTTCAAGTCGTCGGCGGGCTTACGACTGGCACGCAATTTCTCGATGGCTTTGTCTGCGGCGGCTTTCTCCGGGCGATCAGCGGCGAGCGAGGTGAAGGTGTCGAGCACCGCGAGGGCGCGCGGATCTTCGAGCGTGCCCAGCGCAGAAATGGCGGCGAGGCGGACGCGTTCCTTGGGCGAGTTTACGCGGGCGGTGAGGAAGTCGCGGACGGCGTCTTTCTTCGCGTCGTTGCGCGCGACGAAGGCCAGCGCGTCGAGCCCGGCGGAGAACACGGTGCTCATCAACGTGGCCTCGCGCGCCTTCAACGTGACGAGCAGCGGCGTGACGCAGGCGGGATCGTCCTGAGCTTTCATGCCCGCGATGGCGGCCTCGGTCAGGCGGTCGCGGTAGCTCGGCGTGTTGAGGAACTTCACGAGCAGATCGTGCGCTTCGGCCGTCGCGTAGGGGCCGAGGGCGCGCAGGGCGGTGGCTTGAATGCCGGGGTTCTTTTCGGTGGCGAGCGTTTGCTTCAGCGCAGCGAAGGCGTCTTCGTGGTAGAAGCCACCGAGCGCAGCGACGATGGCGTTGCGGACGCGGGCGTCACTTTGTTTGGTGGAGGACAGCAGCGCCGCAAGCGACTCATCCGTGCGCGCCTGCCGGAGCATGTCCGCCGCGCGGGTGCGGATGGCGTAGTGCGAATCGCTGTTCAGCGCGGCCTTCAGCTTCGCGATGGTTTCGCTGTCGCTGCGGCCGGCGAGGTTGTCGAGCGCGTGGAACTGGCCGGTGAAGTCGGTCTTGTCCGCGAGCTGCGCGAAGAGCATCGGCGCGGCGGGCTTGAAGTTGATACGCGCGAGCAGCGTGAGGCCGGGATCCACGCGCACCACGTCGGGCGCGGCTTTCAGCGGGATGTAGAAATCCTCCTCCTTGTCGCGGACTTGGACCGTGTAGTCGGTCACGCCGGACTTAAACTTGAAGCGCAGCGGCAGCGGAAATTGGAACAGGTGCGCCTCGTCGGAAATCCTCTGCGTCTGCCGCACGCTCACGCGCGCGAGCTTGGCCTTCTCGTCCCACGCGTAAGTCACGTCCAGCGTCGGCGCACCGATGCCGTGGACCCATTGCTCGAAAAACCGCTCGTAGCTGCGGCCCGACAGCTCCTCGATAACCTTCCGCAAGTCCGCCGTTTCCACCGAGCCGTAGGCGTGGCGGTCCAGATATGTGCGGATGCACTTGCGATACAAGTCCGCGCCGAGCTGGCAGCGCAGCATGTGCAACACCCACGCGCCCTTCGGGTAGGCGAGGTAATTGAACATCTCCTCCGGCTCGCCGAACTTCCGCCACACGATGCCGCGCGTTTCGTTCTGGTTCGCGAGGATGCCCTTTGCGGCACTGTGGAGCGCGTAAAGCGTCTCGTTCGTGCCGCCGAAGTCGCCCTGCCACATCCAGTCGTAGTAAGTCGCGAAGCCCTCGTTCAGCCACACATGGCTCCAGTCCTTGCACGTCACGAGGTCGCCGAACCACTGGTGCGCTAGCTCGTGCGCCACGAGGCTGTCGCTGTCGAATAGGTTTTCCGTCTCGGCGGTGAAGAGCGTGCGGAAGTTCAGCGTGGTGAGGCTGGTGTTCTCCATGCCGCCCCAGTGGTAATCGTGGACGGCGGCCTGCCCATACTTCGCCCACGGGTAGTTCACACCGATTTCGCGCTCAAAGAACTGCATCATGTGCTTCGTGTTGCGAAACGAGTTCGGAGCTTCCGCACGGTCACCGGGCGTGGTCCAGAACTCGAGCGGGATGTCCCGGTGCTGATCCGTAACCTTCACCAACTGCCCGGCCACGAGCGTGATGAGGTAGTTCACGTGGGGCTTCTCTTGCTTCCAATGAAACGCCGTGAGGCCGCCCGCGCCCGGCTGCGCGGAAACTTGCCGGCCATTCGAGAGCGCGACCATCCCGGCGGGCACGTGGCAGGTAACTTCGCTCGTGAACTTCTCAACCGGATGGTCAATGGACGGGAACCAATGCCGCGCCTCGCCCGGCTCGCCCTGCGTCCACAAGTGCGTCTCCGCGTAACCCATCTCCGGCGTGCGGAAGTAGAGGCCTTTGCGCGGCTCGGCGGAGTATTTCACCGTCACGCGCGCCTCCTTGCCGACCGGGATGGGCGGCGCGAAGTGGACCACGATCTCGCGGTCAGTGACTTCGTGGCTGGTGAGGTTCTCCGAGCTGGTCACGCTCGCGACGCGCAGCTCCACGGCGTCGAGGCGCAACTCTTCGAGCGGCGTGGCGATGGGCTTGAAGGTTAGCGTGGCAGTGCCGGCGACGGTGCGGGACTTGAAGTCCGGCGTCACGTCGAGCGCGAGGTGAAGCAAGTCCACGCGTCGGTCCGGGGCGTATTTGCGGTAGGCGGGCGAATCCACGGCGGCCGGCGCGAACTGCGCGGCACACCAGCGGCAGAGATGCGTCTGTTGCTCGGTGGCGAGCGACCCGGCCAAGGCTGGAACAGCGAGCGCGCGTAACGCGAGGAAGGCGGCAAAGCGGAATTGCATGGCGGCGAAGGTAAGCGAGGGTCGCACGGATGCCAAAGCTGGAATGAGGAGGGGAGGGTTAACTACCGAGGCACAGAGTGGAAGCGGGAAGCAGGGAGACGGGAATGTCTTCCGCTGTGCTCTCTGCGACTCTACGGTTGGCCAATCCTCCGCCTGATTTCGTGCGCACGCTGTGAGCTTGCCAAACCCTTCCCCCCTCATCATGCTTCACTCGTATGAATAACAAGTCGGCAGTCGTGGTGTTGGTGGCCCTGAGCGTGTTGCTCGGCATCGGGCTTTATCTCCGTCATCAAAGTGCGGTGGAGCAGAAGCAAAAGGATGATGCCTCCATCGCCAAGCTCGAGGGCACCGTCAAAGAGACCGAGGGCAAGCTGACCGAGCAAAAACAGGTCAACGCCACCCTCACCACCAACTTGGTGGCCAAGACCGAGGAGGCCAAAGCGCTCGCCACCAAGGTCGCCGCCACCACCGCCGAGCTCGGCCAGACCAAGGAGGCACTGACCAAGTCACAGGCCGAGACCAAGGCTGCCCAAGCGGAAATCAAGGTCGCCCAAGCCGAGACGAAGAAGGCCCAAGACGCCACCAAGGCGGCTCAAGCCGAAACCAAACAGGTCGAGACCAAGCTCACCGCCGCGCTCGACCAAGCCAAAGCCAAGGCCGAGGCCGACGCGAAAGCCGCCGCCGCCCGCCTCGCCGCGACCGAAAAATCCAAGGCCGAGGAAATCGCCAAGCGCGACGCCAGCATCAAGGATTTGCAGGACACCCGCGACCAGTTGAACGCCAAGATCGCCGGCCTCAACGCGGACATCGCGAAGCTGAATTCCACCATCGGCACCCTGAACGCCCGCATCACGCTCGTCGAAGGCGAGCTGCAGGTCGCCAAAGATGACAAGTCGTTTCTCACCAAGGAACTGGCCCGCATGCAGGGCGAACGCACCGAGATGGAGCGCAAGATGAACGACCTCGCCTTCCTCCGCGAGCAGATGTCCACGATCAAGAGCGACCAGGCCATCGCCCGCCGTGTGGACTGGATGCGCCGTGGCGTGTTCATGGACGAGCGCAAGCTCGGCACCCTGCTCAATGACGGGCTCAAGCCGCTGCCTTCCTCCAAGCCTTCCAGCACGCGCGGTAGCCAGCTCAACGTTGAAGTCCACCGCGATGGCACCGTCACCATCAAGGCTCCGGCCGCCCCCGCCCCGAAGCCCGCCGAGGGCGTCGAGAAAAGCGTCACCGTCGGCGGCCCGGACTTCCCGGCTACGCCGAAGAAGAAGTGAGGCGTGCGCGGTCGCTCAACGTCCGCCGAGGCAAGTGAGTGATTAGTAGTTAGTATTTAGCCAGACCGATCGACCGGCGGAAACTTGGTGGTGACCGATCACTAAGCACTAATTACTAACCACTCCCCGGTGTCCGCCCCTCCCTCTCTCACCGACTCCTTCGGCCGCACGATGCGCGACCTCCGGGTCAGCATCACGGATCGCTGTAATTTCCGCTGCCTCTACTGCCTGCCGGAGACCGAAGAGGCGGCGAACTTCTATCGCGGCAAGTTCGACCCGCTGAAAAACCCGCACCCGCAGCCTGCACTCACGCCCATTGTCCGCGAATGGAAGCCAAAATCCGCGCTGCTCACCTACGAGGAAATCGAGCGCGTCGTGCGCGTCGCCGTCGGGCTGGGCATCGAAAAGGTTCGACTCACAGGGGGTGAGCCACTGCTCCGTCGCGGCGTGCCGGAATTGGTCGCGCGCCTCGCAGCCATCGCCGGCATCCGCGACCTGGCGATGACGACGAACGGCTTTCAGTTCGGACCACAGGCCGCCGCGTTGCGCACAGCCGGGCTCAAGCGCGTGAGTTTCAGTTGCGATTCGCTCGATGCTACGAACTTCAAACGCATCACCGGCCGCGATGGCTTGAGCGCCGTGCTAGCCGCCATCCCGCAGGCCAAGGCACTGGGCTTCGCGCCCGTGAAGGTGAACGCCGTCGTCATCCGCGGCCTGAACGACCACGAGCTGGAAGCGCTCGCGGAGTTTGCCCGCGCGCAGGACATAAGCTTCCGCTTCATCGAGTTCATGCCGCTGGATTCCGGCCACGCGTGGCTGCGCGACCTGGTCATTCCCAGCCGGGAAATCCTCGCGCGGCTGCAGGCGCGCTTCGATTTGCGGCCCGTCGTGTCCGAAAACAAATCCGAAACGGCGAAGCGCTGGACCTTCGCCGACGGGCGCGGGGAGATTGGCATCATCGCGCCTGTGACCGAGGCCTTCTGCGGCCATTGCAACCGCCTGCGCCTGACGGCCGATGGCAAAATTCGCACCTGCCTCTTCAGCCTGCACGAGCACGACCTCAAGCCGCTCCTGCGCGGCACGGCGAGTGATGCCGATCTGGCCGCGCGCCTGCGCGAAATTGTGCTGGGCAAGGAAGACCGCCACCACATCGGCGAGGCGGGCTTCCAGCAACCCGAGCGCACGATGAGCTGCATCGGAGGTTGAAGTCCGTCTGCCGCTCCGGTTTCATCGCCGCACTGCATGGCCATCGCCATTGACCTCGCGGGCAAGGTCGCGCTCATCACCGGCGCGTCCCAAGGCATCGGCGCGCAAATCACGCGCACCTTCCACGCCGCTGGTGCGATCGTCGTGTTGAATCATCCCGACCTCGGCACCACCCGTGGAGATGCGGAACGACTCGCTGCCGAGTTGAACGCGCTTCGCCCTGACAGCGCCGACGTGCTCGCAGCGGATGTCGCGGACGCCGATGCCGTTCGCACGATGATGCAGTTAGTCAAGGCACGGCGCGGCGGCTTGGATTTCCTCATCAACAACGCGGCCATTCTGCGCGACCGCACCATCGCCAAACTTTCACCCGACGATTGGCAGGCCGTGATCGACGTGAACCTGACGGGCGTCTTCCACTGCTGCAAGTTTGGCCTCGAGGTCATGCGCGACAGCGGAGCCATCGTGAGCCTGGGCAGCATTGCGGCGATCCAGGGCTTCTTCGGCCAGTCGAACTACGCCGCCGCCAAGGCTGGTGTGCAGGCGATGATGCGCGTGCTGGCCCGCGAGGGCGCGCGCCGCGGCATCCGCGCCAACGCCATTGCGCCGGGCGTGATTGACACCACGATGGCCGCGACGATCCCCGCTGCCGCACGCGCTGAGATGTTGAAAAACATCCCGCTCGCCCGCCTCGGCACACCGGCGGAAGTCGCCAACGTCGCGCTCTTCCTCTGCTCGCCGCTTGCCAGCTACGTCAGCGGCCAGACCATCGAGGTCAACGGAGGCTGGAGAGGGTGAGGGCTGCGGCGCGCATCGTCTCCGCCGCCGAGGCCGTGGCCGCGATTCCATCCGGCGCGACGGTCGTGGTCGGGGGCTTCGTCGGCGCAGGACATCCGGAGTTGCTTTCGTCCGCATTGGAGCGGCGCTTTCTGGAGAGCGGCGCGCCACGCGACCTCACGCTGCTTTATTGCGCCGGCCAAGGCGATCGGGGCAAACGCGGTTTGAATCACCTCGCGCACGCTGGCTTGCTCAAACGCGTCATTGGCGGCCACTGGAACCTCGCGCCCAAGCTCGGCCGGCTCGCGTTGGCGAACGAAATCGAAGCCTACAACCTCCCACAAGGTGTCCTCTGCGTGCTGCTGCGCGAAATCGCCGCCAAGCGCCCCGGCGTCTTCACGCGCATCGGAATGAACACCTTCATCGACCCGGTCAACGGCGGTGGTCGGCTCAACGCACGCACCACCGAGCCACTCGTCGAACGCGTCTCGCTTGATGGCGAAGACTGGCTGCGCTACCGCACGTTTCCCGTCACCGTCGGCCTCATCCGCGCCACGACCGCCGACGTGCGCGGCAACCTCACCCACGAACGCGAAGCGCTCATCGGCGAGGTGTTGCCCATCGCGCAGGCCGCGCACAACCACGGTGGCCTCGTCATCGCGCAGGTCGAGCGGATCGTAGAGCGCATCACCGACCCCAAGGCCGTGCGTGTGCCCGGTGCGCTTGTGGACTTCATCGTCGTCTCCGACGGCACGCAACACGATCAGACTTTTGGCGAGCCGTTTAACGAAGCTTACGTCACGAGTGAAGGGAGCTCCGATGTCTTTGAGCCGATGTCTTTCAATGAACGGAAAATCATCGGTCGGCGTGTGCTGCGCGAGGTTCACGCCGGTGACGTCGTGAATCTCGGCATCGGCGTGCCCGAGGCGGTCGCGGCGGTCGCGGCCGAGACCGGACGGCTCGCGGAATTCACCCTCACGCTGGAGAGCGGGCCGATCGGCGGCGTGCCCGCAGGCGGCTTGAGCTTCGGTTGCAGCGCACATCCGGAGGCCGTCGTTGACCAGCCGGCGCAGTTTGATTTCTACGACGGCGGCGGGCTGGACATCGCCGTGCTGGGCGCGCTCGAAGTGGACGCCGAGGGCAGCGTGAACGTGACCGCGCTCGGCGGCGGACGCTTCGCGGGCGTGGGTGGCTTCGTGAACATCACGCAGAGTGCCAGGCGCGTCGTCTTCGCCTGCACGTTCCGTGCGGACGGGCTGGAAGTAGACACGATCGACGGTGCGTTGCGCATCAAGCGCGAAGGTGCGAAGGCGAAGTTCGTGAACCGCGTTGCGCAAGTCTGCTTCCACGGTCCCACCGCCGTGGCTCGTGGCCAGCAAGTGCTCTACGTCACCGAGCGTGCCGTGTTTGAACTGCAAGCAGATGGGCTGCACCTGTGCGAACTCGCGCCGGGCATAGACTTGCAGGCCGACGTGCTGCGCCTGATGGAGTTCTCGCCGTGCATCGACACGCCGCACCCCATGCCCGCCGAGTGTTTTGCACCGTAGATGAGCCCAGCGTGGCGGAGGGGAGCGGCTTGCACACCGTTGGCACCTAATGTGCGAAGCCCGGCTAGCAATTCTCCACCAGCATCCGCTCGATTCGTTTCCACCACCGGTCGGTGGCGACACTGATGCGTTGCAGATCCTTAGCCGCAATGGGCAGCGACGCGGCCAGGGCTTCTTGTTCCAACTGCCGGCAGAGTAGCGCAGCCGCCTCGGCCGGGGCGCAAAACTCCCGGTGGAGTTCCACTCGATCCAGCGCATGCAAAGGCGACGGCTGATCAGAAAACACCTCATTGGTGAGTTTCAGCATGCGGGTGCCCAGCACGTGCAGATCCTTCATGCCCGCGAGGAACTTCGGCGGCACGCCCTCGCCCGCTTCCTCCACGATCAGTTCGCAGTAGCCCAACAGCGGGTTAATGGGGGTGCGCAGATCGTGCCGCAGGGCGCGCATGGCTTCGGGCTCAGTCGGCAACCGCAGGCATTGACGGAGCAGCTCCGGTTTGGCTTGGCTCGTGCTCATTGTGGGGAAGTGGGTGGCGGAAGTTTCAGCAATGCCACCACCTTGGCCAGCAGTCGCGGCAACTCCACCGGTTTGGTCTCAAAATCATCACAGCCCGCGACTCGAGCCCGCTCATCCTCGCCTTCCATCGCGTGCGCGGTGAGTGCGATGACCGGAATGTGCCGTGTGGTCGGCATGGACTTGATGCGCCGGGTCGCTTCCCAGCCGTCCAGCACGGGTAGGCTGAGGTCCATGATGACGAGATCGGGCAACTCCTGTTCACAGCGGGCCACGCCCTCCGCACCATCCACCGCAATCGACACCGTGAAACCCCGACGCATGAGCCGCCGCGAGAGCATGTCGCGGTTCATCTCGTTGTCTTCCACGAGGAGGATCAAGGGCATGGATGGAGCCTTTTGTGAAGACCCTAGCTCCGAGATGCAAGCGATATTTCGCAGCATTTTCACGGTCACGCGGAACATTGTCGAAAATCCCTTCGGGCCAAGCACCAGCTCCGCTACGCTGCCGCTGTGACGGTCCTCGAAGTCATCCAGCGCAGCGCCGAGTTTCTGCAACGCCACGGCGTCGAGTCACCGCGCCTGCAAATCGAGCTGCTCCTGGCCCACGTCCTGAAACTGCCCCGGCTCCAGCTTTATCTTCAGCACGACCGCGTGCTGACGGAAACAGAACTCGCCGCCCTCCGTGCGCTTGTGCAACGCCGCGCCAAACGCGAACCGCTCCAGCACCTCGTCGGCAGCACGGCCTTCTTCGGCTTGGAAATCGCCGTCAGCCCCGACGCGCTCATCCCGCGGCCCGAGACCGAGACCCTCTTGGAACTCGCTCTCGCCGCGCTGGGGAAGAACGCAGCGCCGCAACCCGCCGTGCTCGACTTCGGCACCGGCACCGGCTGCATCGCGCTTGCGCTCGCGGCGAACTGTCCGGCGGCCCAAGTCCACGCGCTGGACCTTTCAGCCTCAGCCCTCGCGCTCGCACAGCGGAACGCAGAAACGCACAAGCTGACGGGCCGCGTCACGTTCCATCTCGGCGACGGCTTTGCCGCTCTGCCACCCGAACTGCGCTTCGATCTCATCGTTTCGAATCCGCCCTACATCCCGGCGGCGGAAATCCCCACGCTTCAGCCCGAAGTCCGCGACTTTGACCCGCGCCTGGCGCTCGACGGCGGCGCGGACGGGTTGGCTTTTTACCGACGGCTTGCGACGCAAAGCCCCGCTTGGCTGCACGCGGACGGCGGCTTCTTCGCTGAATTTGGCGACGGCCAGGCCGATGCGCTGCAACAACTTTTCACCGAAGCGGACTGGGAACGAGTCACCCTCCACGCCGACCTGACGGGCCGCCCGCGCGTCATCGAGGCTTGGAGAACAGCTTGACTCGCGCGCCGTCTGCGCCGCTGATACGCACATGATTCACGTCCTTGCGACCATTGAAGTCCAGCCCGGCCAGCGCGCCGCCTTTCTCCGCGAGTTCCACGCACTCATGCCGCTGGTCCACGCCGAGCACGGCTGCATCGAGTATGGCCCGGCGGTGAACTGCCCCACGAGCATCCCCGTGCAGGCTCACCTCAGCGACGACACCATCATGGTCATCGAAAAGTGGTCAGACGTCGCCGCACTCGAAGCGCACCTGAAGGCCCCGCACATGTCTGACTACCGCGTGAAGGTGAAGCCGTTCGTGAAAGGCGTGACCCTCCGCGTGCTCCAGCCGGCGTGAATGGATCGCGGCCCATATGCCGCGATCCACACTCACGGCTGAATAAGTCCTTCATAAGCCCGCTCGCCCAGATACTCGTAGCCGCGCGACTCCGCCGGCGTTCCGGTGAGCATCGAGTGGATGAAGCCGTTCCGCTCCACCTGCACCGTGTGCAGAATCTTCCGCTCGGGATTTTCCTTCAGCAGAAACTTCACGCGGCCCACGAGCGCACTGTGCGTCTGCAAGCCGTCCTTCGTCGCTGATTCGAAGGTGAGCCCGCGCTTGAAGTGCGCCAGCATCGCGTGGCTGCGACCCCACGTGCCGCCCTCTTCGCTCACGAAAGTCTTGCCGTTCAGCAACGCGTTGGAGTCGTGATAGGCGAGCATGCAGAGGTGATTGCGCGGTGACGCGTTCAACCAAGCCAGCAGTTTGTCGGCGTGCCTTTTCGCGTCGTCGTAGCCGTAGTTGCTGTCGAGAAAGGCGATGCGCTCGACGCTCGCAGGGATGCGTTCGTGCGCGTCCATGAAGCCGAAGATGAAGCTCCCGCCGCCACTGTGGCCGTTGAGCGTGAGCGTGAGCTTTTGGTTCGGGAACAACGCGGCGACGCGCTCGACGTAGCCGGGGATTTTGGCGACGCCATTGGTGCGCTTCCACGCAGGCCAGCTCAGGCCGGCGGCCTCGAAGTAGGCCACCACGACCGTCGCGTTCGTCTCGTGCTCGCGTAGCCAGCGCGTCTGCGCGCCGATGTGCTGGAGGTTGAAATGCCAGTCGTCGCCCGGCGCCAGCCGCTTGCCGACGGTCTGCTCGACGGTGTTACCGTTCGGCAGCGCGTAGAGGATGAGGTGGGTTGGCTTCCGTGCGGCCAGCGCCGTCCGCGCGGGTGCGTTCACATGGACACGCACGCCAGGTTCGAGTTTGAAGTCCATGACCAGCTCGCCGAAGTGCGGGCTGGGACGCCACTCGCCCGTGCTGGCGGCTTCCAGCCGCCGACCCGAGTCGTCGGCAGTCACCGACGCCGATTGCAAATCGCCGGCACCGAGCAGCGGTGCTTCATCGCTCAACAGCACGCTCAACTTCGGGTCAGCAAGTATCTCCGCAACCGCCTTGTCCACCCCGTCCAGCCGCGCCGACCGATGCACGAGCCGCACGCCGTGGCTGTAATCCGCCCAACTGTCCGCGTGGCCGAGGTAGAGCGGCTGAATCGCCACGCCATTCGTCCGGTGCCAGCCGTAGATGGCGACCTTGCCTGGCTTCGTCGCGAGCTGCGGCGTAAAGACGACATCCTTCTTGTCGCCGGCCACGAGCGTGCCGAGCGGGTGCGCGGCGAGCGCGGCGCGGCGCTGCTCCCAAACCATCTCGTTGTGCCGCGCGAAGACGGGGACCGTGACCATTTCTTTGCTCGGCGGGATGGGCTGTGGATTCAACTTCAGGGGCGCAGCGGCGTGGATGGCGTCCACGAGCTTGCGAGACGGCAGCAGACAACCGGTTGCGTCCGCGATGCGCCGGGCCGCGCCAGGCGTGAGCGGTCCGAGGAAGTAATCCGCGTCGCTGCCGACGGCGAGATAGTCCGGCGCGACGAAGACGGTGACCCGGTGCGTCGTGCCTTCGACGGTATTCGTCAGCGACACCGGCACGAGCCGGCGGAGAAAGTCAGGCACGTTGCCGCGCAGCACTTCGGCCACGAGGCGCTCCTCGCGCGCGGGGCGCTCCAAAGTCGTCACTGATTCCGCAACGGCGCGGCCAGCCAGCGAATCCGCCGGACGCGGCGGCAGCCGGAGCGATTGGGCGTGCGCACTGAATGCGAGGAGCAGGAAAAGCGACAGCAAGGTTGCGACGGCACCGAATTTCCCCCTCTCCCTTTGCGAAGCAAGGGGAGAGGGCTGAGGTGAGGGGTTGGCCACGTTGGCGTTGGCGGCCGCACCCCTCAACCGGCCTTCGGCCACCTTCTCCCCTCGCTTCGCGAAGGGAGAAGGGACAAAGGCATCAACAGCCTAATGGACCCAGAGCTAGAGCAATAGAGCCAGTGGGATGCGTCGGCAGCAACCCCGCCGACCCCCGGGGGATCGTAAGGTGATGGGGTGGGGGTAAGAATGGCCGCCCGTTGCGCCCGGCGACCTCACGGCCCGCCGGGCCGGGTGAAACGCAGGTGGATCGGTTGAGCGCGAATCGAGACGAATTCCCCGCGCCCCCGCCGCGTCGGGTTAAGACAGCAATTTCACGCCATGCTCCAGCTTCTCGGCCCAACTGATCGCCGTCGCCAGTTCTGCGACGGGGTGTCGCGGCGCAATTTCCTCCGGATCGGCGGCCTCGGCGCGGCGGGGCTTTCGCTGCCGCACCTGCTCGCGCTCGAAGCGCAGGCGGGCCTCGGCAAGTCGCACAAGTCCGTCATCCTCATCTACCTCGTCGGCGGGCCGCCGCATCAGGACATGTTCGACCTGAAGCCCGACGCGCCGCGGGACATCGCCGGCCCGCACCGGCCCATCGGCACGAATGTGGATGGCATCCAGATTTGCGAGCTGTTTCCGCGCATGGCGAAGATGATGGACAAGTTCGCGCTCATCCGGTCGCTTGTCGGCGCGCAGAACGACCACGACGCCTTCCAATGCTACACCGGCCACAGCCGCACGGAGATGGCTCCGGCGGGCGGCTGGGCACCGTTCGGCAGCATCGTCAGCCAGGTGCAAGGCCCGGTGAATCCGGCCACGCCAGCGTTTGTGAGCATGTGCTACGAATGCACGCACGGCCCCTACAACGAGCCCGGCTCCGGCATGGTGAACGTGGCGCACTCGGGCTTCCGGCCCGTCGGCCCGACGCGCGCGGACATGAAGCTGCAAGGCATCACCTACGACCGGCTCGCCGACCGCACGCGCTTGCAGGCGAGCGTGGATCAGTTCCGCCGCGACGTGGATGCGAGCGGGCAGATGCAGGGGTTGGATTCCTTCACGCAGCAGGCGATGGGCATCCTCACGTCGTCGAAGCTCGCCGAGGCGCTGGACTTGTCGAAGGAAGACCCGCGCATCGTGGCACGCTACGGCCGGGGCGATGAGGTGAAGCGCATTGACGAGAACGGCGCGCCGCGCGTGCCGCAGAGTTTCCTGGCGGCCCGCCGCCTCGTCGAGGCCGGCGCACGCGTGGTGACGGTGAACTACAGCAAGTGGGACTGGCACGGCGGCAAGGGCAACGACATCTTCACCCGCGAGCGCGAGGACTTCCCCATCTTCGACCAAGCCATCACCGCGCTCGTCGAGGACCTCCACCAGCGCGGCATGGACAAAGACACCACGGTCTTGGTCTGGGGCGAGTTCGGCCGCACGCCGCGCATCAGCGCGCAAGTCGGCCGCGACCACTGGCCGCGCGTGGGGATGGCGCTCATGGCCGGCGGCGGGATGCGCTGCGGCCAAGTCATCGGCTCCACGGACCGCCTCGGCGGCGAGGCGAAGGGAATTGGTGTGAGTTGTAGCGAAATATGTTCTGGAAGAGGAGCGAGAGAGCCGTGGCTTTGCTCTGATTCGTCGGTTAGTCAATCTTGCCGCGTGTGAAAGTCGGCACTTACAGCGATGTCGCTCGGTGGTTCACGATTCTGTTTCAGTGCTTGAGGAGTCCATGGCTGAAACCAACGGTCATTGTCGTCGCCCTCACCTATCTGCTGTGGCGAGCAATTCTATGGGCGATAGCGCCGGGCTTTTGGGGTGGTAGCTGGCTTCACAGTGAGAGTGACACTGCGTTCAAGCTGGCAAATGACATGTTCGGGCCCGTTCTGCTGGTGAAGTGGTGTCTCCAAGCCCCGTCAGCCGATGTAGGTGACAGGTGGAGCACGCTCACACTATGGGGCTGTTATGAAACGGCAGCTCGTTTGCTGCTCATTATCGGCGTCTTGTGGGTCACGACTAGTTGTCTTCTATTCCGTGCGAGTTTGCGATTCGCCAAGTCCGCAGATGGTGCTGAAAATCTCAGCTCAGGTGGCGAACATAGCCAGCCGTAACAATCTTAAGCAACAGAAGGTCCCTAAAACGAAGACTCGCATGCCCGAAACCAAATACTCCGACCGGACCGATTCGTTTGAGGAGAAGCTGCGGCTGATGGAGGCGGCGTGGCGGAAGAAGGACTTCCGGCTCGCGCGGTCGTTGGCGCACTCGCTCCGGCACTCGGCCATGCAGGCGCAGGCGGAGGAGGAAAGCCCCGGCCAGCCGCTCGGCCCGGCAAAGCTGGAGCTGGTGGAATCGCTGCCCGCGCCGTGGCGCGCGTGGGCGCGTGGCTGGAAATACTGCCGCGCCCTGCACCTCGACGAGACGCTGGGCTTGGACCGCCCGCCGGAGCCGGTGGAGGTGTTGCTGAGTTTCCCGGCGGAGCAAGTGGCTTCGCTGGCGCGGGAGGTGCGCGTGGCGCGCGTGGTGGACGGCGAGTTGAAGGAAGTTCCCTGTCAGGTCCACGGCGAGGTGCGGCGCGGGACGGAGCGGCTGGCCAAGGTGCTGTTCCTCGCGCGCGGTGTGATGCATCAGCGCCAGACGTTCCTCGTCTTCCACGGCAACCCCGATGCCGAGCTGCCCGCGTATCCGACGGACCTGGAGACGCGCGGCGAGGGCTTCGCGCTGGACATCGAGAATGACTTTTACAAGGCCTCGCTCTCGCGGCAGATGGGCCAGCTCGAACGCCTGACGATCAAGCGCGAGCACGGGCTGGAGCTCTTCGCGGGCGGCGAGGGCCACGGCGAGCCGCCGGGCATCGACTGGGCGCACGACTACGCGGCGTCCGGTCATTTCCAGAAGTTCCGCATCACGCTGTGGGAGACGTGCCCAGACTACGAAGTTGTGCGCGGGCCGCTCGCGACCCTCGTGCGGCGCTGGGGATTTCCGCAATCGCCGGTCCACCCCGTCTTCACCCCGGCGCGATTGCACGTGGATGTGGAGTATCGCTTCTACGCGGGCCTGCCGTGGTTTCACAAGTTCGGCACGATGCGCGCGGTCAAGGACTTCGAGGCTCCCGCGATGCGTGACGACGAGTGGGTCTTCAGCGGCCAGTCGTTCACCGACATCGTCTGGATGGGCCCCGACGGCAAGTTGCGCACTGGCCCCGTGGATGCGGCGCATCAGGCGAATCTCTGGGCGGTGGGCTTCGCGAATCCGCAGAGCAAGGACTCGTTCGTCGCGCTCTTTCTGGAACACAAGGCGGACGGTTTGCCGGAGCTGAAGCACACGGGTTCACCGACGTTGTTCTACCGCTGGCACGGCCATGTGTGGAGCCGCTATCCGCTGCCGGTGAAGGAAGTCCCGGCGGGCGCGGTGCTGCGCCAGAAGAATGCCTACGTAGGGCTGCCCTTCACCGCGAAGGACGGCCCTGCGATGCTGGAGGAACTGCGGCATCGCCTCGTCAACCCGCTCCTCGTCACCGTCGGCGAAGTGCCGAAGAACGCGGCGGCAAAGGATCAGCCCGGCCGCCTCGCGCGTCCCGGCGAGGCCGGTGACAGCCCGGTGTCCAAGGCCGCGCTCTGGGCGGCGCTGCGCGACTGCAAAGACGAGCAGCTCTACACCGCCGACATCAGCGTCGTGGACCTCGGCCTCGTGCTCGACCTCCGCGTGCGCGGCGATACGGTTCATGTGCTGATGACCATGCCGCATCGTGGTCGTCCGCGGCTGGGCTACTTCACGTTTGGTTCTGGCGGCAACTCCGTGCCCGTGCAGCAGCGGCTGTTGAAAGTGCCCGGCGTGAGCAAGGTCATCGTCGAACAGACTTGGGAGCCGGGCTGGAGCTCGAATCAACTCACGGAAATCGGCCGGCGCAAACTCGGGCTGGCCACGTAGTTGTTGTTCTCCTCGCTCGAATCAAGAATGGCGACCCTACGGGGATTCGAACCCCGGTTACTGCCGTGAAAGGGCGGTGTCCTAACCGCTGGACGATAGGGTCGGCCGCGGACGGTGGTGATTAAGCCTGTGGGTGCGGGGGCTTGTCACGCCAAAATTCCTTCGCCGTGTTTCAAAGAGGGTGCTCGGCAAACACGTATTCCGCCACGGGACGACCACCGACGAGGTGTTCTTGGATGATGCGCTCAAGCACCGCTGGCGTGCAGGAGTGATACCAGATGCCCTCCGGATAAACCACGGCGATGGGGCCGCGCGTGCAGATCTGGAGGCAGTTGGCCTTGGTGCGATAGACGAGGGCCTGCGGGCCGACGAGGTTGAGTTCCTTCAGGCGGCGCTTGAGAAATTCCCACGCGTCGAGGCTCGCCTCACGCGGGCTGCACTTGGGTTTGGTGGGGTCGGCGCAGAGGAAAATGTGGCGGTGGAACTGGCCGACGCCCAGTTCGGCGGCGAGCCGGTGGAGCTCGGTGTGAAGTTCGTCGTTCATGCCGGTCGATCGCGGCGCACGCCGAGGGACTTGGGTGTGATCAGGAATTTCAAGGTGCCCCGCCGCTGGTCGGTGGTCTTGATGCAGGCGAGCGCACCCTTGGCGAGTTCAAGCGCGTCGGGGTGTTCGATCCCGAGCAGCCGGCGCACGTGGGTGCTGAGGGAGGGTTCGTGGCCGACGAGGAGGACGTGGCCGGCGGCGGGCAACGCGGCCAGCCATTGGGTGAAGGCGGCCGGGTTGGTGTCGTTCAGCAGGGCTTCGGTCACCTTCGGTTCGATCGGTTTGGCTTCGTTGGTGATGGCGCAGACGAGCTCGATGGTCTGCCGGGCGCGCGTGAGCGGGCTGGTGAAGGCAAGATCGAACTGCACCTCCGCGCGGCGCAGGAAGCGCGCGAGCTTGCGGGCCTGCCGCCGACCGCCGGGGGAGAGCGGGCGGGCGGCGTCCAGCGGGCCGTCCAACGCAGCGGCATGGCGCAGGAAGTAGAGCTTCATCGGCTCACGGTGCAAAGACGATCCGGCTGAAGGCCTGGGGCACGAACTCGACGCGGCCAAATGTCCCGCTCCGGGCCGTGACCAACTTCTCCGTCCAGCCCTCCAGCGACAACGTGAGGCGGCCGCGCCCGGCGAAGAAGACTTGCGCCGCTCCGGCTTCGGCGGGCACGGGCTGGTTATTCGCCGTCGCAAAATCCACCTGCGCAATGCGCGCCAGCGGCACCTCGACAGGCCGGTCGGCGGTCGCGAACGTGAGGCGGCCGTCCCGAAAGCTCTTGGCCGTGCCCGCGAGGGCGTCGCGGTTCACCAGCCGGCAGACATCGTCCTGCACGTTCGCGGCGACGGGTGCGGCCTGCTCTTCGAGTCGGCCGTCCCATTCGGTGACGCGCAGATTGGCTAGGCGGATGGGGCCCTGGCCTTGATGCACGAGCCGGATGCCGGTGCCTTCGCCGCCAAAGCCAGCGGGGTCATGCCATTGCTTGGCCAGCACGCCGTTGAGGAAGAGCGTGATAGTTTTCTGCTCGCGGCTGCACTTGATCGCGACGCGCGCCTGGTTGGTTTGCTGGAGCATCGGGATCACGGCCATGCCGGCCTGACGCGCTCCTTCCTGGTGCTTCACATGCAGCAACTGCGTGGAGTAGCTGTTCAACTGGAGGCTGTAGAACGGGCAGAAGGGCGCTTCGTCGGCGGTTTGGGCGAGCCGCACGGGATGCAGCGAATCGGTGTAAAGCGCCACGGCCAGCGCAAAGCTGCCGCGCCAGGCGAGGTCAAACTCCAGGCTCGCATTGGCTGGGAGCTTCACGTCGCGCGCGATGGAGGCTGGCTGGCTCGCGACAAACGCGCCGTTTTGATACTGCCAGTGGCTGGCGACGGCGCCGACGAGCACGGACTTGCCCATCGTCCAGCCGTCCAGGCCGGTCGGGCCCTCGAACACCACTTGCGGCGCGAGGCCCAGCGGGCGCAGGCTCGCCACCTGTCCGCGCGGCAAAGTGAGCGTGCCCGCATACCAAGTCGCGAGCACGAGCTGCTTGTCATCAAGAGAGAGCAAATTGCCCGCGAGTTCGTCGCCGTTGGTGAGCCGCGCAAGGCAATACGCGGGCGACGCGGTGGCGGGTTGCGGCGCGGAGCCGAGCTGGACTTCCGTCACGGCGCGGGTCTGAAAGTCAATGGCCGCCGCCGAGTCTGGGTGCCGCCAGCGCAGGCTATTGGTGGGGGTGATGGACTCCAGTTGACCGAAGAGCAGGTCGCCGTTGCGGAAGTAAATCGTTTGTGGCGTGGACGCGCCGGCGGCCCAGGCGCAGGCCAGCCAAAACGCGCCGGCCAAGCGCAGGCCACGAGTGCGGGCAAAGGAAAAAGCGCGGTTCATCGTTCAAAAAGCGGTTGCCCCTCGGCCCCCAGAAACGGGAGGTCGGGCGTGGCCGGTTCACGGCTGGGATTAAATCTTAACTGGCGCACCCACCGGGAATCCAATTGCAGCGGGCCGAAGTGTGGATTGACCCCGGCGAGGGTTTGGTTGGCCCAGCGCGGCTGCGCGAGAGCAAGCACCTCGCCACTGCTCAGGCGGGCGTGGAGTTCGCCGGCCGGGCGGTTCGTTGCCGCCGGCTGCGGGGCGGCGAGAATCACGTGCGTCACGCGCGTGAGGGGAATCTCGATTTTGCCCGCAACGAGCAGCGTCAGCTTGCCGTCGCGGATGGACTCGACCTGGCCGGTGGCGCGGTCCTGGTTGGCCAAACGAACGAGGTGGCCGGAGAAATTCGTGGCGATCGGGTCGGGCTCGATCGGGCGTCCGTCCCACGCCGAGACCTTGATGCCGCTGAACTGAATGCCGTTGTTGAGCGTAAAAAAGGAAAGGCCCGAGCCGGGCACTGCTGGAGCGCGCGGCGCTGCGGCGGGCGGGGCGTTCGGTTCAGCCGCCAGGGGGCGCTGTATGGCGGGATCATGCCACTGTTGGACCACATTGCCGTCCACGAGCAGCATCAGCGAGCCGGCCAACAGGTCCGTGCGGACTTCCACGTGCAGTTTTTTCCCCGGCAACGCCACCGGGATCTGCGTCTGGCCGAGATGCTGCATCCCGAAGTTGCCCTGTCCGCGCATCAGGTTCGCGTAGCCGAGGCCGAGGTTGAACTGGTAGCCGCTGCTCGCGAAGTTGAAGCGCTCCACCGCGTCCGTGTAGAGGCTGAGGTAGAAGTTCAATGCCCCATTACCGCCCACGTCGAACTCCACGCGGGACTGCGGTGGCAGCTTGAGGTCGCGGCCCATGAAGGCGTTCGCGCTGGCGGTCAGCACGCCGTCGCGCAATTGCCAGGCCGTCGGCGTAGGTCCGGTGGCCCAGCCGGACAAATCGTTCGGGCCTTCGTAGAGGGTGGCAAAGCCGCGGGCGAGAAAGGCGATGGACTGCACGCTTGCGCGCGGGGCACGGAGTTTTCCGGCGAACCAGGTCTCCAGCTCGATCTGCTGCGCGTCCAGCGAGATCAGGTTGCCGGTCAGCTCGTCGCCGTTGAGAAAACGAAAGCGGCACGTCTGGTTCGCGCTCGGCTGCGCTGGCGGCGGCGCGGCCTGCGCGAAGCGGATCAGGTGCGCGTTGCGGGTCAGAAACTCCAGCGGTGTGGCCGAGGCGGCGTGCTGCCAGCGCACGCCCTTCTGCGGATCAATGCCCGCCAGCGAGCCGTGCAGTTGCGAGCCGTCGAGCAATTGGAAGACATCCACCGCCGGCTGTGCGAATGCGGATAGTGTCGCCGCGAGGCACGACACCAACCCGATTACCAGCTCTTGGACTGACAACGGAAAACGGAAAACGGAAAACTTGATCACGGGCGAGTAGATAGAGCGTCGCCGGGCCAGTTCAATTCATCTCCGCTCGTGCGCGACACGTGGGGATTGAAGCGCAGCGCACGCACAGCTGCCGGCGGCAGGTGTAGCCGACCGAAGACCGGGCTGACGGCGCTCACCTCGTTGCCCTCCCATTTGTCCAACGTCAATGTGAGTCGCTCATTGCGATGCAGCGAGAGCTGCACGCCTGCGGCGTTGGTCGTGGCCGGGGCGGCGGCGACCGGCAGCGTCACCACGCTGACGCGGGTGATGGGAACTTCCAGTCGGTTGCCCGCCGTGGTGAGCGCGAGCTTGCCGTCGCGGATTGAGTGCACTTCTCCGGAAGCGAGGTCGGTGTTGGCGAACTGCACCAGCGCCGTGGCGTTGGCCGCTGCGGGCGTGCCTTCGCCAAACTGCCCGTCCCACGGCGCGATGCCGATGTTGCTGAGGCGCAGGCGCGAGGTGGTGTTGTAGTTGTAGAAGAGCACCGCCGTGCCGTCGCCGGGGCGCCCCAGGCCTTTCCATTCGTAAACTTTTTCGCCGTCCGCCAGCAGGAGGGCGGTCTCCTTCTCGCGGTCCAGCAGGAAGCTCAGGCGCACGGAATTCTTCGTGAGGAACTGCGGCACGCGGGTGGTGTTCACAGAGAATGCGCCGTTGCCGGTGCGGCGCATCGGGTAAATGTAACCGCTGGTGGACACGTAGAACTGCCAGCCATCGTTCGAGTCAAACTGCTCCGCGCTGCGCGTGAAGAAAGAAAAGCGAAATGACGGCTGGCCGCGCCACGCGAGATCGAACTCCACGCGCACCGTGCCCGGCAAATGGCACTCGCGCCCCAGTGTGCCGGTGCCCGTCGTGTAAAACGCACCATCGCGGAACGTCCAGCCGGTGCCGGGGGTTACGCCGCGCGGCGCCGGCACGAGGTCGCCGGCGTTGACTGCGGCATCGGCAGCCAGGGGCTGCACCCACTGGCCGAGGTTTTCCAGCAGTTTGGCGCGGCTTTGTTCCAGACTTTGGACCAACCGTTCCGCCCGATCGGGAGTGCGCGTGCGCAGCAGCCGGCTGCCGAGCAGCGCGGTCTCGGCGAGAATGAACGACTTGAGCCGCACGGTCCGCGACGCTTCGTTGCGGTCGGCTTCGCTGGCGGAGAAGCGGTTGAACGCTTCTTCCTCGGCGCGTTGCGAGGCCACGCCGGTTTCGACGGCGGCTTTGAGGAGCTCCGACTTGAGAAAGTCGGCCGCCGTGTCGGCTTTCTGCGCCGCGACGACTTGCTGCATGATTTCGGCGGCGGCTTTCGATTGCGCCAAATCGCCAGCCCCAAAGAGCGGATCACCCACAAACCGCTCGGCGACCGCCATTGGCGCCGGCGCCGGTGCGGGTTGCTCGACAAACATCGCCGCGCGGCCGAGCAAGCGTCGCCCGAGCAAATCCGTCTCCGCGCGCAGCATGGCTTGGAACCGCGCGACTTTCACCGAGTCCGCCTGCCAGTCCGCCGGTTTCTCAAACTCCGCGAACCATCGGTCCAGCGTCGCGCGTGACGTCTGCTTCTCTGCGAGTGCCGTAACGACGAGGTCGGACTTGAGAAACTCCGCGACGGTCGTGGCCCGCTCGGCGGCTTCGGTCAACTTGGTGACTTCGGCTTCGGTGAACGATTTGCGGGCGGGAGCGCCCGCGCCCGGTGCAATGGCGGGCGCAACAAGCCCCGGACGTGCCGGCCGCCGACCGTCGAGCAGCGCCTGTTCCCAACCCACAATGGCGTCCACGAGCGGCTTCTCACCCTGCCGATCCAGTTGCGCGACGAGCCGGTCCACGAGCGGCTTCGCCCGGCGTTCGTCCGGCGCGGGCGGCGGGATGCTGCTGGCTGGCTCGGCTGCGGGCAAGGGCAGCGGCGCGAGTGCAGCGGGCGCACGCAACGGCTCGGGCTCGACGACGCGCAGTTGCGGAGCGGGCGCGGGCGCGGGAACCGGCACGTTCGCGCGTAAACCGTTTAGGAAAATATTTCCACCGTCCAAGCGCTTGATGAAGTTCACCGTTGAACCCACCTTCCACTCGTCCGCCGCGCGCGGGCCTTCGTAGAGCGAGCCCTGGTTCGTGCCGAAAAACGTGAGGCTCGCCAGGCCCGCGCGCTGCCCGCGCAAGCGGCCTGCAAACCACGTCTCCAGCTCGAATGTCTCCGCGTCGAGCGACATGAGCTGCCCTTCGAGTTCATCGCCGCCCGCGAGCCGCAGCCGACAGAGTGGTGTCGCGTTGGTGGCCGTTGCCGACAAGCGCGCCGGGAGCTGCACCTGGTTCAGATTCGTGGTGCTGAACTCGATGGGTTGCCGTGCGTTGGCGTGCCGCCACACCAGCGCGCCGCCCTGCACGGAGACGAGTTCGCCGCGCAGAAACGAGCCGTCGAGGAAGGAAAGGGTGGCGGGGGGGAGGTTCGTTGCAAATCCCAAGCTCCAAGCTCCAAATTCCAAAGAAGCCCCAAGAACCAAGCTCCAAACGCGGCGCGTGGCCGGAGACGACGTGCGGATGGGAGCTTGGAAGTTGGAGCTGCTTTGGAACTTGGAACTTGGGATTTGGAGCTTCACAGCCTAGCGCTCATAAATCGGCAGGAAGCGGTAGTTCAGCGCGAGCGAAAGCAGCGAGGCCGCCGTGCCGAAGGAGCTGCCAAACGAGCCGTCCCAACTGCCGTCCTTGTTCTGCGTGCTGGCGAGCAACTTTATGTTGGCGGCGTTCCATTTGCGCCAGGCTTCGGGCGAGGCGTGGAAGTAGGCCTGCGCGCCGTAGTAGAGATAGTATTGCTGGTAGTGCGATTCGCCGCCTGCCTGCTGGAGATACTGCCACGCACTCTTGAAGTCCGCCGAGTCCTTCTGCTTGGCCAGCGCGAAGACCAGCACGCCGATGGCGCAGCGCGCGGCGTTGGGACCGCTGCTCCCCGTGTAGCCGTAGCCGCCCTCGGGCGTCTTGCAACTGGTGAAGTATTTCAACCCTTTCTGAATCGCCTCCTCCGGCACGGCGAGACCCGCGTTGCGCGCGGCAAACATCGCCACCATCTGCGCGCCGCTCACCGTGGTGTCCGCGTCCGTGCTGTCCGGGGAATAACGCCAGCCGCCCGTCGGGTTGCGGGCCTGCGAGGCGACGATGAGATTGATCGCGCGTTGCAGCGCCGGCCCGAGCCGCGCGTCATCCACTGCGCCGTAAGCCTCCGCCAGCGCGAGCGTGGCGAAGCCGTGGTTATACATCGAGTTCCCGATGTAGCCGGTCTCCTTGCTTTGGATCGCGAGGATGGCTCCCAGGCCGCGCTTGAGGGCGGCGGAGTAAGGACCGACGTTCGGGTCATCGCCATGCGCGAGCATCGCCACGACGCACAGGCCGATGACGCCCGGTTGGCGGCCGTAGCTGTCCCCCCAGGCACCCTCGGCGGATTGTGACTTCACGAGATACTGCAAGCCCTTCACATACATCGCGTCAATCGCCGCCGGGCTGGCGTCGGATTTCTCGATGAAAAGTTGTTGAGCCGCAGCGCGCGGCGCGAAGCTCCAAAGCCCAAATCCCAAGCTCCAGAGAAACACCAGGTACCAAATCTCAAAACGCGGCTGCGAAGCCCTAGGTCGTTGGAGCTTGGTGCTTGGAGCTTCTCTGGAGGTTGGGGTTTGGGATTTGGAACTTGTCACGGTTTCGCCTCCACGGCCTTGAAGAACTCTTCGAGTGCCTCGCGGAATTCCGCCGGGACTTGCCGCGTCACGCCGCTGCCCTTGCCGGTGCGGCGCGCGGCCGCCTCGGCTCCGCGGGCGTCGCTGCCCAACGTGGCGGGGCTGGCCTTGTCCGTGGTGCCACCTTGCGCGCTCTGGCCGGGCTGCTGGCCGGGCTTCATGCCGATCTGCTGTTCCTGCCGGGCCATCTGCATCATCATCTCGGCCTCCTGCTGCGCCTGCTGTTGCTGCTGCTGATCGCCCTTGGGCTTCTGCCGCTTGGCCTGCTCGTTGATGAAATTGATCAAGTCACTCAGCCGCGCGAGCGCGGCCGTCTCGGGCTTCTGCGCCGGCTCGCCCGTGAGCTTGTCGAAGAGCGCGGACTCCGCGTCGCGCATGCCGTCCTGCGTCTCGAGCAGGTAATCCCGCGCGTCCTCGAGGTCGCTGCTCATCTGCAACTTGGTCAGGTCGCCGCGCAACGTTCGTTGCTGTTCGGCCACCTTTAGCGCGCCCTCGGCGTGGCGGGTGTTCCGCGCCTTCTCCTCTTCGAGTAACGTCGTCTGCTGCAACACCCGCGCCTCGCCCGCGCGTAGGCGTATCGCGGCCATCAACATCTTGAGCCACTTGTCCTCCTTCGGCTGGCCTTTGCCGTCGCCGCCGCCCTCGCTCTCTTCCTCCGGTGGCTCCAGCTTTTTCGCCCAGTCGGCAAAGCGCTTGGTCCACGTGGCCAGATTGCCCATCGCGTCCATCGAGATGTTTGCGTCGATCAGTCCGCGCACGCGGTCCAGCTCGGCGGTGGTGTTGATTTGCTTCATCTCCTTCGCCACCTCGCCGTAATTCGCGCGCTGCGTGCGGTCGAAGAACCGGCTCATCTCGGCCACGACTTTTTCCGCCTCCGCCTTCACGCCGGATTGGTCGCCGGCGAGCGACGCGTTGATCTTCCTGAAGCGCTCCGGCAACTCGCGCGGCAGCAGGCCAATCGTGTCACCGACGATCTTGCCGAGCTGCGTGCCCACGCTTTGCTCCGACTCGGAAAGTTTTTTCAACCGCTGCGACAGCGTGAGCGCCTGCAAGTTGTCCAGGCCGTCGTTCATCTTCTTTTGCAACGCCTGCAACTTCTCCAATGCCTTCTCTTCCGCCTCGCGCGCCTTGGTCGCCTCGTCCGCGCGGTCCTTGGCGGCGTTGCTCTCCTGCGCTTTTTGCAATGCCTGCTGCGCGTCCTTCATGTCGCCCTGCGCGAGTGACTTCATCTGCGCCAGATTCTGCGTCCACTCGCGCAACGTTTGCTCGGTGAGCGTCGGGTTGCGCATGGCTTCGCGCACGATGTCCTGGCCCTGCTGCGCGATGCGTTCGAGCTGCGCCGCGTTGCGCGCCTGTTCATCGGCCTGTTCGCCGGCTTTCTTCGCAGCTTCCTCGCCTTTCAATTTTTCTTCCGGCAAACCCATCAGCTCGCGGGTCGCGGCGGAAATCGCCTCTTCCTTGCGCGTCACTTCCTCGACCTGCGCGAAGAGCTGGTCCAACTGCTGCCGCACCAGCTCAGCGTGCTTCGCGAGGCCGACGATGTTAATACGATGCGTCGCCGACTCCGCCGGCTCGCGGCCCGGAAGGAAATCCGTGGCCAGGCCTTTCACCTCCACCACCGAGTCCGCCGGGATGCGCATGACCGTGGGGCTGAACAGAAACGTGTTCGTGAACCGCCGCTCCTGCGCGCCCGTCGCGGTCTTCTTGAACTGCGCGATCGCCGGGGTGTTCGTCGGATCGAGCGAGGAGACAATCTCGGAGCTCACCGCGCCTTCGCGCACGCCGAAGTCGTCCGAGGCGGCGAACTTTAGTTGCAGCACGTCGGTTTCGAGGATGGAGAGTTCGAGCGGCAAATCGCCGAGGTCCACGCGCGGTGCGGCATCCTTCACCGAACGCAACGCGAGCAGCCACGGCGCGACGGGTTTCAACCCAAACTCATCGCGCCAGTCAAACGTGGCTTGGGACGATGCGTCCAGCTTGAGCGAGCCGCTGTTGAACTTCTCGCCCGCGAGCAGCAGCGACACCGGCTCCGTCTTGTCCACCGTGACTTCCGCCGATGCGAGCGCGCGGGTGGCCGTGCCGTTGAGCGTGATGCGGCTGCCTTCGAGCACCGGCAGTGTGGCGTTCTGCACGATCTGGTTCGTCGGCGGGTATTGCAGGTAATCTGGCAAAGTGACGTTGGCCGCGAGCTGCTTGAGCGCGGGCCGGTGCATGGGCCGCACGGCGATGGTGTGCGTCGCATCGCCCAGCCGCACGCGGAGCACACCGTCCTGTATCTGGCCTGGGATGGTGAGCTTCACAGAGCCGTTCTTCACCGGTGCGGAAAGTTTGGGCTGCAGCTCGAAGCGTCCGCTCGCACTCGCGGGCTTCCAGAACGAGCGGTAGCTCACTTTCGCGACCAGCTCGAACGCCTCGCCGTGCGGCACGACGAGCTGTGCCGGCACATTTTCCAGCGCGATGAACGTGTAGCGCGGGATGCTCGCGACAGGCACGGCCCAGCGTTGCAGCGCGTTCCAACCCGCCGCCGGCGCGATACCGAACGCAAAGGCCACCGGCACGAGCACGGCAGTCAATGCGAACGCCGCGAGCCGCGCAGGTCGGCCGTTGACCACGGCGAGGAAATCAAACTTCGCGGCGTCCGCCGAGACCTGGCGAATGGCCGCGCGGCACAGCGCGAGCGACATGTTTTGCGGCCGCTGCCGTTCCTCCGCGAGTTCCACGATGCCCAGCAAACGATCCCCGAGTCGCCGGTGTCCGCGCTGCACGACGTTCGACAGCGCCCGCAAATCGCGCCGCTGCCAGACCCAGCTCCGGCACCAACGCACCGCGAACCACGCCGCGCCCGCAAGGCCCGCGATCAGCAACGTTGCGCGCAGCACTTTGGGCGTGTCGCCGATGCGGTCGCAGAGAAACAGCAACGCGAACGAAGCACCCAGCGCTGCCGTCGCGCCGCACACCGCGTGAGTCGTCTCCGTCCGCCACAACGCGCGCTCCAGCGCTGCGAACTGCGCGCGCAGCGAGTCTGGCAGGGCGATACGGGTTTCTGTTGGCATTGGAGCGACAGACGGACTTTAGCACCGCGCTGCGCTGTCACAATCCCCAAGTTCCCTGAGTTGCGGGCTTAAATCATCCCCGCCAGCTTGCGGCTCACCCAATAGACCGTCAGCAGGAAGAGGATGCTCCCGGCCCACCACGGGTCGGCCCAGAGGCGGATGCGTTGCTCCAAGGGCTTCGGCTCGGGCAGGAGGCTGATTTGCTCGATGACTTTGGCGAGGTCGGTGGTCGGGCCAACCGCGCCGCCGGTGAGGGAGGCGAGTTCGCGCAGCACGGTGAAGTTCGCGGGTTGGCCGACTTTCTCGCGCACGGGCTGGGTCACGGTGATTTCGGTTTCGAGCTTGCGACCTGCGGCGTCGGCGGTGAGGAGGATTTTGTGCGGGCCGCCTTGCTTGGGCACGAAGCTGGACTTGAACACACCCCAGCCGCCGTCGAGCGCGGCGAAGTCGAGCTTCTCCGTGCGGCCGCCGGGCGAAGTGATTTTGCCGTCCACCTTGCCCTTCTCCAGCGGGAAGCCGCTCGCGTCGAGCACGGTGGCCTGGAGGAAGACGGTGTCGCCGGCGTTGGGCGTCTCGGGGCTGAAGGTGAGCCGCACGCCCGCGCGCTCGGCGAGGTGCCGCTGGTGGGACATCCACCGCACGACCTGGCTCCAGAAGCGGTAATGCCACTTGTCCTCGACGCCGCGCCGCCAGCGCCACGCGCTGTCCGTGCCCATGAAAAGCACCTTGCCGCTGCCCGCCGGACGAGTGACCAGCAACGGCACACGGCCCCACGCGTTGCGCATCGAGGCGTGGACGGCGAGCACTTCGCTGCCGGGCCGGCTCTTCTCCACGGCGGCACTCCAGTAGAAGCCGGGCAGGTTTTTCCAGATGTCGTCGTTGCGGTTTTCGTCGCCGTCGAAGCGCGTGAGCAAGTGGCCTTTGCCGACCGAAGACAGCAGGAGCGGCACTTCGTTTTGCAACGCGACGCCGTCGGGGCGCTTGTCGTCGAGCTGCACGGGCATGAGGTCGGCAAGCGGGCTGTTGAGGAAGGACATCTGCCGACCGCGCCGGCCCGGCAGGAAGATGAGGCCGCTGCCCTGTTGCTCGACGAGGCCGCGAATCAGCGCGACATCCGACTCCTTCAGCTCGCCTTCGCCTACGCCCACGTCGCCGAGGAAAATCACGTCGTAGCGTTGGAGCTGTTCCTTCGTGCCGGGGAAAGACGAGAGGTAGTTGCGCCCGCCGCCCGGCCCGAGCGAGGGATGGAAGAGCACGCAATGCGACTCGACGCCGGGGTCGCGTTCGAGGGCGTTGCGGAGGTAGCGGTATTCCCAGCGCGGCAGCGAATCCACCACGAGCACCTTGAGCGTCTCCGCGCGCACGGCGATACGGAACTGCTGCGCGTTGTTGTCCGTCAGCGCCTCGTCGGCCTCGGGCGGCAGGCGCAGCGAGATGGTCTGCTCACCGACGTTGCGCGGGGACCACACGATGGCGTCCTGCAACTGCCCGCCCGCCGGGATGGTGATGTCCTTCTTCACTTCCTCGCCGTCGCCCGCGTCAATGATGAGCTGCGTCTTCACCTCGCGCGGCAGATGGCTCGCGATGCGGAACGGGATGGAAATCTGCTCCCCGATGAGGCCGTAGCTCGGCACCGTGGCGCGCTCCAAAACCAAGTCCGGCAACGGCTGCTCCGCGCCCACGCCGACGGCGAAGATGGGCGTGTCCGTCTCGCGGAATCGCGCGGCGGCGAGCAACGGCGGCTTGCCGGCGTTCCAGTCACCGTCCGTCAGCACGAGCACGGCGCGGAGGTTCTTGTGCCGCTGAAGCGACGCTTCAAGCGCGGCGCTCAAGTCCGTGCCGGCCTCGGCCTGTGCGTTGAAGTTCGTGTCCGCCGGGGGCGCGGAGAAGTCCTCGACGATGACCTTGCCGGACTTTTCCAACGGCTTCCAAAAGTTTGTCGCGCGTCGCGCCGCGAGCCACTCCGCGCGCGTGAAGACGTTCGAGCCGCCGCGCACGTCCCGCGTGGCCATGCTGCCAGAGGCGTCGAGCAGCACGGCGATTTGCGGCGATTCCTTGCGCTCGATGCGCCGCACCAGCTCAGGCCGGAACAGCGTGAAGACCAGCAGCGTCATGATGACGAGCCGCAGCGCTTCCATGAACACCGCGGTCTTCCCCCCGCGCCGCGTGGCGTTCTGCCAGCACAGCCAAGCCGCGCCCGTCCACACGGCCGCGCCGAGCAGGATGAGCCATGGAGAAGAGGCCAAGGACCAGGTGGTCAAGCCGCAGCCTCCCCGGTAGGTGCCGACGCGACGAGGCTCTGACCCATACGGAAAGTGGAATGCAGAATGCGAGATGGAACGAGAGACGCCTCACGTCGTCTCCTCCGCGGCGCGGGCTTAAAGTGAGATTGGCAGTCCACGCTATCGGCTTCGATTATGCGCACGTCGCAGCTTGGCTCTTGGTCACGGGAGATTTGTCGGCGAAGCAGGAGGTGAAGTCAATCCGCCGTCCCCACCATCGGTGCAGTTGAGGCCTATTCTCAGCTTGGCACTGCGCACGGGGTTTGGTTGACTCGGCGCACACATGAATTGGCGGCGTTGCATCGCGGGATGGATGGCGGGAGTGCTTCTGGCCCTCGGCTCGGCTGGGGCGGCAGAGGCGCCGGGCAGCTATCAGATCGAGCCGTTGTCCAAGGAAGGCTCGCAGTCCTACGACTTGAAGACGGGTCTGATGAAAGCCACGGGCGGCGTGCGGGTGCGCTATGAAACCGTCCAGGGCAAGGACGTGGAGCTCACGGCCGATCGCGTGCAGCTCAATCAGGCAACCGGTGAAGCGCTGGCAGAGGGAACGGTTTTCCTGCGGGGCGAAGGGCATTTGTGGCGGGGCGAGAAGCTGGAATACAACTTCAAGACAAAGGTGATGAAGGGAGAGGAATTCCGGACCGGCGCGGGCCACTACTTTCTCGCCGGGATGAATCTGCAGAGTGACAAGACCGCCAACACACAGACGGCGACGAATGCGTTCGTGACGACGGATGACTTGGGCGAGCCGGGGCACCGCATCCGCTGCCGGCGGCTGACCCTCATCCCGGGGAAGAGCTTCGTGGCGGAGGAGGCGACGCTTTATGTCGGGGAGGTGCCGGTTATGTATTGGCCGAAATACTCGCGGGACTTGGTGTCCCACGGGGATTACTGGGTGGTTACACCGGGCTACCGGAGCCTGTATGGACCGTTTGCGCTGGGCACTTACCACCACGCATTCAACACAAACGTCAGCGTGGACCTGCATCTGGACTACCGCCAGTTGCGTGGCGTGGGCACGGGCTCGGATTTTCATTACGATGCGGGCCGTTGGGGAAAGGGAGAGTTCAGGTTTTATTACGCGCATGACGACCGGGCGGGCACGAATGCCTTGGGCATGCCCATCGACAGCGACCGGCATCGGATCAGCTTTTCCCACAGCGTGGAGATCCGCACCAACCTGACGGTCAAGGCCGTGGTGCGCGAGCAGGGTGATCCTTATGTGGTGCGCGATTTCTCGCTCTCGGATTACTACCGCAATCCACAGCCGAGCACGTTCCTTGAAGTGGATCAGCTCTGGTCCAACTGGGGCCTCAACCTGCTCGTTCAGCCGCGCATCAACGACTTCTTCGAAACCGTCGAGCGGCTGCCGGATGTGAAACTCACCGGGCTACGTCAGCAGGTCGGTGTCACACCGCTCTATTACGAGAGTGACAGCTCGGTCGGCTACTACCGGCACACTTTTGCGGACAATGCGGCCAACAGTTTCGCGGCCGGACGCGCTGACACGTACCATCAGGTCGTGCTGCCGTGGAATTTCTTCGGCTGGCTCAACGTCACGCCGCGCGTTGGCGGGCGGCTCACGCACTACACGGAGACCGATGGGTTTGGGGCGACCGCCACCGAGGCCAATCGCGGCGTGTTCAACACCGGCTGCGAGGTGACTTTCAAGCTGCACCAGACGCTGCCGGACAAGGAAATCCCGTGGCTACAGGCCAAGGGCCTCCGCCACATCCTCGAGCCGGGCGTGAATTATGCGTTTGTCCCCTCGCCCAACCGGCTGCCGACCACGCTGCCGCAGTTCGATGGCGAGCAGGCCAGCCTGCGCCTGCTGCCGATTGATTTCCCCGACTACAACGCGATCGACTCGGTGGACAGTGAAAACGTTTTCCGCTTCAGCCTGCGGAACACCGTCCAGACCAAGCGCAACGACCGCGTAGACACGCTGCTCAAGTGGGCGCTTTACACGGATTGGCGCGTGAAGCCGCGGACCGGCCAGGGCACGTTCTCCGATGGTTTTTCCGACTTGGAATTCAAGCCGCGCGACTGGCTCACGCTCGCCTCCGAGACGCGCTACAACTTTGACAGCGGCCACTGGCGCATTGCCGACCATCACGCGACGCTGGCTCCGGGGGATGACTGGAGCTTCATGCTGGGCCACCGGTATGTGCGCAGCGATCCGCTGTTTCTGGCCGGCCCCGGGAACAACTTGATCACCTCCGGCTTTCACTATCGCATCAACGAAAACTACGCCCTGCGCACCCGCCACTTCTTCGAGGCGCGCAATGGGCGGATGGAAGAGCAATCCTACACCGTCTACCGGGACTTCCGGAGCTGGGTCGGCGCGTTTACCCTCCGCGTCCGGGATCTGGGCAATGGGGTGCATGACTACACCGTTGGGTTCACCTTCAACCTTAAGGCGTTCCCCCGCTACAAGCTCGATCAAGACCGGGAGAATCCGGCCCTACTCTTCGGCGGTTGAGTTGTCTGAATCATTTGTTCAAAAAATATTGAACATGCGTGGCGGATGTGCTTGGATGCCGGTCAATTGTTGATGGCACTCCACCTCGCTGACCGCCCGTCGTCCCGTCCGCCCAGCGCCCCTCCGTTGGCTGGCCTTTCGTCGTTGGATGTTGAGGCGGTCGAACTTTTCGTGGGCTTGGCCCAGGTGGTTGGGTTGCCCAAATCGATCGGCCAGATCTATGGGCTGCTCTACATTTCGGCCTTTCCCCTGAGCTTGGATGAAATCACCCGGCGGTTGGACATCAGCAAAGGTTCCGCCAGCCAAGGCTTGAAGTTTCTTCGTTCCACCGGAGCCGTCCGGCTCGCCGAAGAAAACGCTTCGCGGTGCGACCGCTATCAGGCGGAAACCGGCCTTCGCACTTTGGCCACCGGTTTCTTGAAGGAACAGATCGAGCCCCACCTCAGCAGCGGCAGCGACCGGCTGGCGCGGCTCAAACGGCTGGCGGCGAGTGTGCCGGCCGCGCAACGGGAGCACGTGACCCAGCGGGTGAAACAGCTCGAATCGTGGCACGACCGCGCGGCCAGCGTGCTGCCATTACTCATTCGCTTTCTAGGCAAATAAGCGCGCGCCCGGCCCACCGGGCGGGCACGGTTTCCGACTAGGTGTCGCGAAACAGACAATTAAATGACCGCCAACGTGGTCGGACCGGAGTATGCCGGTCCGCGACCAAGGGCGGCAGCTTGGTTTGAACGGGAAGCGACCGGTATGGCGGTAATTCTCGGATTGAACGCGTTTCACGGCGACTCCGCCGCCTGTCTGGTGCAGGACGGCCGCCTCGTCGCCTGCGCGGAGGAAGAGCGTTTTCGCCGGGTGAAGCACTGGTCAGGCATGCCCTCCGAGGCGATTCGCTATGTGCTGCGAGAAGGCGGCGTGACACTCGCCGACGTGGCACACGTGGCGATCAACCGCGATCCGGGCGTGAACAATTTCCGCCGCATCGCCTACACGTTGCGCCGGTTGCCGAGCCCCAAGCTGATCCTCAACCGGCTGCGGAACATCCGGCGCGCGGGCTCGTTTGCTGATTCCGTGCGCGCAGCTCTGCCCGGCGAAACGCTGCGCGCGCAGGTGCATCATGTGGAACATCACCTCGCGCATCTGGCCTCGGCGTTTCACGTCGGGAACTTCGACGAAGCGGTCTGTCTCTCGGTGGATGGCTTCGGTGACTTTGCCAGCTCGGCGTGGGGCTTGGGTCGCGGCGGGGAGATCACGATGGATGGGCGCGTGTATTTTCCGCATTCGCTCGGGCTGTTTTACACGGCCATCACACAGCACATCGGCTTCCCGCACTACGGTGACGAATACAAGGTCATGGGCCTCGCGCCCTACGGCGAGCCGAAGTATATCGCGCAAATGCGCCAGCTCGTGCGGGTGCAGAGCAATGGCACGTTTCGACTCGGCCTCGACTATTTCCGGCACCACCGCGAGAACGTGCATTACACGTGGGACAACTGCGCGCCGGAGATCGGCGCGGTCTTCAGCCCGGAGCTGGAACAACTGCTCGGCCCCGCGCGGCAAAAAGGCGAGCCGCTCGAACAGCGCCACAAGGATTTGGCCCGGTCCGCGCAGGCGATGTATGAGGAAGCGTTCTTCGCGCTGCTACAGGCACTGCACGCGAAATATCAGTGTCCGAACCTCGCGCTCGCGGGCGGCTGCGCGATGAACTCCGTCGCCAACGGCAAGGTTTACCTCCAGTCGCCCTTCCGGCGCATGTATCTCCCGGCAGCGGCGGGCGACGCCGGCGGCGCGATCGGCTCCGCGTTTGTCGTCGCCAACCAGCTCGGCGAAGTCAAGACGCGCCCACACATGAGCCACGGCTACTGGGGCCCGGGCGCGACGGACGCGGAGATCAAGGCCTTGCTCGAAAGCCGCGCGGCGGACATCGCAGCCGAAAAATGCACGGTCGAGAAACATTCCGACGAAGCCGAACTCTGCCGCCGCACCGCGCAGGCCATCACCGAAGGCAAGGTGATCGGCTGGTTCCAAGGCCGCATGGAATGGGGTCCGCGCGCACTGGGCAACCGCTCGATCCTCGGCGACCCGCGCCGCGCGGACATGAAGGACATTCTCAACCTCAAGATCAAACGCCGCGAAAGTTTCCGGCCGTTTGCGCCGAGTGTGTTGCGTGAGCATGTGGTCGAGTGGTTCGAGCAGGAAGACGACGTGCCATTCATGATGGAGGTTTTCCAAGTGCGCCCCGAGAAGCGCGCCCAAATCCCCGCCACCACACACGTGGATGGTTCGGGCCGGCTGCAGACCGTGCATCGCGAGACAAACCCGCGCTACCACCGGCTGATTGAATGCTACCGCGCGCTCACCGGCGTGCCGATGGTGCTCAACACGTCGTTCAACGAAAACGAACCCGTCGTCTGCCGGCCCGAGGAGGCGCTGGATTGCTTCCTTCGCACAAAGATGGACGTGCTGGTGATCAACGATTGGGTTGTGGTTCGCAAAGGTTCAGAAGCATGAAAGGCATCATCCTCGCCGGCGGCGCTGGCTCGCGGTTGTATCCATTGACGCTGGTGGCCAGCAAGCAACTCCAGCCGGTCTATGACAAGCCGATGGTCTACTATCCGTTGACCGTCCTGCTCGCCAGCAACATCCGGGAGATCTGCCTGATCTCCACTCCGCACGATCTGCCACGTTTTCGCCAATTGCTCGGCGACGGCTCGGCGTGGGGCGTGAGCATTGAGTATCGCGAACAGGCCAATCCCGAGGGGATCGCGCAGGCCTTCCTGATCGCGGAGAGTTTCATCGCGGGCGAGCGCGTCGCGTTGATCCTCGGCGACAACATATTCTCCGGCGGTGATGCCTTTCCGCGCGCGGTGGCGGAATTTCACGGCGGCGCGACGGTCTTCGCGTATCATGTGCATGACCCGCAACGCTACGGCGTGGTGGAGTTCGATGCGGCGGGCCGGGCGATTTCGCTGGAGGAAAAGCCCGCGCAGCCCAAGAGCAATTACGCTGTGCCGGGTGTTTATCTCTACGATGAACACGTCGTCGCACGCACCCGCGCGCTGCGTCCATCCGCGCGCGGCGAGCTCGAGATCACCGATCTCAACAAGACTTATCTCGCGGTCGGACAGTTGCAGGTGATCCGTCTCAGTCGCGGCTTCGCGTGGCTGGATGCGGGCACGAGCACTAGCCTGCACGAGGCATCAAGCTACGTGCAGACCATTGAGAAACGACAGGGCGTGAAGATCGGCTGCCCTGAGGAAGCCGCGTTGCGCCGGGGCTTCCTGCAACTCCCCGCGTTCGACGCACTCGTGGCGAAGATGCCCAACTGCGAATACCGCGATTACCTTCTGAGCGTCGCCGCCGAGATTCGGCGCGTCGGCCTCGAACAAGCATGAACGTCCTGCTCACCGGCGGCTGCGGTTTCATCGGCTCCCACGTGTTGGACCGCGTGCTGGCGCAGCCCGAGGTCGCGCGCGTCGTCAACCTCGACTGCCTCACCTACGCCGGGCGGCTGGAAAACGTCGCGACCGCTGCCGCGCATCCGAAGTATCACTTCGAGCGCGTGGACCTGCGCGACAAGGCCACTGTGCTCCGCGTCGTGCGCGAGCACGCCATCACACACGTGCTGCACCTCGCGGCGGAGTCGCACGTGGACCGCTCGATCGCAGGTCCCGGCGATTTCATCCAGACCAACATCGTCGGCACGTTCAACTTGCTCGAAGCCTGCCGCGCGACTTGGCTCGATTCGTCATTCGCCACTCGCCATTCGCAATTGCCCCCGCGCTTCCTCCACGTCAGCACCGACGAAGTCTTCGGCAGCCTCGGCGCGACCGGCCACTTCACCGAGACCACGCCCTACGCGCCGAACTCGCCCTACTCCGCGAGCAAGGCCGCGAGCGACCTGCTTGTGCGCGCCTACCAGCACACCTACGGCCTGGACACGGTCACGACCAATTGCTCGAACAACTACGGCCCGCGCCAGTTCCCCGAGAAGTTGATCCCCGTCGTGATTCACAAAGTCGCCACGCGCCAGCCCATTCCCGTTTACGGCGATGGCTTGAACGTGCGCGACTGGCTCTACGTGACGGACCACGCGCAGGCGCTCTGGCAAGCCCTGCTGCGTGGCCGCACCGGTGAAACATACTGCATCGGTGGGCACAACGAATGGGCCAACCTCCACATCGTGGAACTCATCTGCGACCTAGTGGATGAACTCGCGCCGCAGCTTGGCGGCGGCTCGCGCCGGCTCATCGCGTTCGTGAAAGACCGGCCCGGCCACGACCGCCGCTACGCGATTGACGCGGGCAAGATCGAGCGCGAACTCGGCTGGCGGCCCGCGCACACTTTCGAGACCGGCATCCGCAAAACGGTGAAGTGGTATCTCGCGCAGGCCGGCGTGCGTCCGTGAAATGGCCTTGGCTCCGACCGCTTCCGCCGCACCGTTGCGTGTGCTTGTCTTCCGCATCGGGCAACTCGGTGACACGGTCGTGGCGCTGCCTGCGTTGTGGGTGTTACGCCGGCAATTTCCCCACGCGCGCCTGACACTCCTCTGTGACCAGCATCCCGACAAACGCTTCGTTCTCGCGTCCGATTTGTTGCGCGGCTCCGGCGTGGTGGACGAGTTCTTCGCCTACGTTGTGGACCCTTCGCCACGCGGACGGTTGCTGCGCCCGGTGCGGATGCTCGGCCTGCTTGCCCGCCTGCGCGCAGCGGGCTTCGACACGCTCGCTTATCTCGCTCCGAGCACACGGCGACCGGCAGAAGTGGAGCGGGACCGGAAGTTCTTCGCCGCTGCGGGGATCAAAAAGTTTTTCGGCCTGCACGGCTTCACCCCGCTGCCAGTCAAGCGCCCCGGCGAGCCGCTCGGAGCCACGCCCGCTGAATCTGACTTGCTCCTCGCGCGGCTTGCGGCGGACGGCTTGCCCGTGCCCGCGCCCGGCACTGGCTCACTCGACCTAGGCCTCGGCGCAAGCGAAGCGCAGCAAGTCAATGCGTGGCTCCGTGACTTGCCGGGCGATGGCGGGCGCCGCTGGCTCGGCGTCGGTCCCGGCAGCAAAATGTCCGCGAAACGCTGGCCGGAAGAACGTTTTCAAGCCGTCGTGAAAGAACTCGTCACAACGCACGATGTTTGGCCGGTGATCTTCGGCGGCCCCGAAGACCGCGCGGTGGGCGAACGCCTGCTGACCGCAGCGGGGCGCGGCTACAACGCGGCGGGCGCGCTCAACCTGCGCGGCTCCGTCGCGGCGCTGCGGCGCTGCGCGCTCTACCTCGGCAACGACACCGGCACGATGCACCTGGCCGCCGCTGCGGGCACACCGTGCGTCGCGCTCTTCTCCGCGCGCGAGTGGCCCGGCATGTGGTTCCCCTACGGCGTGCCGCAGACAGTGCTGCGCGAAACCGTGGCGTGCGAAGGTTGCGCATTGCTCGAATGCCGCACGCACGGCAACGAGTGCCTGCAACGGATCACCCCGGCCGCCGTGCTGGCCGCGTGCCGGGAACGGTTGGCGGAAGTGCGACGTAATTAACTCCCATGAGCAATAGTTCGGATCAGGAATTTCTCGTCTTTGGCGCGCCGGTGATCGGCGAAGAGGAAATCGCCGAAGTGGTTGCCTGCCTGCGCTCTGGTTGGATCGGCACCGGGCCGCGCGTGGCGCAGTTCGAGCGCGATTTTGCGGTGGACAAAAAACTCCCGCACGTCGCGGCGGTGAATTCCTGCACGGCAGCGTTGCACCTGAGCCTGCTCGCCGCCGGGTTGGAGCCGGGCGATGAAGTGATCACCACGCCGTTGACGTTTTGTGCGACGGTCAACGCCATTATCCACGCCGGGGCCACGCCAGTGCTGGCCGACGTGAACCCGGTGACGATGAACCTGGACCCGGCCCGCGTGGCCGAGCAGATCACGCCACGCACCCGGGCGATCGTGCCGGTGCATTTCGCGGGCCGCGCCTGCGACATGGAGGCGCTTATGGCCTTGGCGGCGAAGCACGGATTGAAAGTGATCGAGGACTGCGCGCACGCAATCGAGACTGAGCGGCACGGTGTCGGCGCGGGCCAGTGGGGCGACTTCAGTTGCTTCAGCTTTTACGCGACCAAGAACATGACCACCGGCGAAGGCGGCATGGTCGCCGCCAAACGCGAGGAGGACATCGCCAAGGTCAAGCGGCTCGCGCTCCACGGCATGAGCAAGGACGCATGGAAGCGGTTCGGCGACGACGGCTACAAGCACTACTCCGTCGTGGAAACCGGTTTCAAATACAACATGATGGATTTGCAGGCTGCGTTGGGGATCCACCAACTGCGGAGCCTGCCGCGCAACTGGGAGCGCCGCGCGCGCATTTGGGCGCGCTACCTCGAAGCATTCGCGGACCTGCCCCTCACGCTGCCGGCGCCCGTGGAGCCGAGCACGCGGCACGCGTTTCACCTGTTCACTCCGCTGATTGATGCGGCGCGCTGCGGCCTGAGCCGCGACCAGTTCCTCGAGGCGATGACGCACGCGAAGTTGGGCGTGGGCGTGCACTATCTGAGCCTGCCCGAACACCCCGTGTATCAGACGCGGTTTGGCTGGCGGCCCGAGGATTATCCGCACGCGATGCGGATCGGCCGGCAGACGGCGAGTCTGCCGCTGTCGGCGAAGCTGACGGAGGAGAATGTCGAACGGGTCGTTCGGACCGTGCGGCAGATTCTCCACCGCTTGCCAGGCTTCTTACCCCGGCGAGGGGGGGCGTGAGCGCCGGATTTTCCTCTCAAACACGATTGCAGTCGTCCCCATCCAACCGAACTACGTAAATCATCATGACCCGATTAGATCGCTTTAAAGAACTGGCTGGCCTTTTCCTCGCTCGTGTTCGTGTTGCCTGTGGCGGGCTTCCGCCACGGCGGGAAATGCCAGCGTGGAACAGCCTTCACTTGCAAGGCAATCTTGCCTACTTGGAACGGGAGAAAGCAGAGATCGAGACGTTCGACCTCTACCTCTATCACACGCTCAATGCGCCTCATTTGCGGGGGCAGATCGTGTTCGAGTATGGCGGGCTGGCCAACTACGTGAAGGATTGGAGCGGCCTGACGGTGCTGGACATCGGGTCCGGCCGCAGCTCGCTGCCACGTTGGCTGGCGGCCAAGGGCGCGCAGGTCACTGCGTTTGAATATCCGGACCAAGTCGAGCGGCCGCCAGAGGGATTGTTCGACCGGATCAACCGCTTGGTGCAGCGCCGGTCGCCCGAGCTGGCGGTGGCCTTCGGGAACATGCTGGACTTGCCCATGCCGGACAACTCCTTCGATGTGGTCACGTCGTTTTCCGTTATCGAGCATCTGGACACGAACCTGCCGGATTTGCGCTATGTCCCTTATCCGGAGCAAAAGCGCCGGGCGGTGCGGACATTGCAGGAGATGGCGCGCGTGACGAAGCCAGGTGGTTTGGTTTACCTCACATCCGAATGCTGCCGGTTCGAGAAGGCGCAGGTCGATAGTTGGGAACGGGCCTACTACTACAAGGCCGGGCCGGATCGGGATCTGAAGGAGCCGCGGTTCTCCAGCGCCTGGCCGGTGGATGAAATACCAGAAATTTTTCATCGCACCCTGGAATCTGCCGGCTGCCGGCTGGTGGGAGCCAACGGTCTGATTCCGAGCATGCTGGATGGCCGGCCGGAAGCTGCGAGTTTCCGGGGACCGCACTTCTCCGGTTTCGCGCTGTTGGCACGGAAAGAAGGGTGACCGCAGGCGGCCGCGAACCAGCTATGAGTCTCACGCGCAAAACAGTCCGCAGCGCCGTCTGGTTGCTGGGTTCGCGGGCGTGGACTCAGGTGATGAACCTGACCATTGGGGTGACGCTGGCCCGGCTGCTGTCGCCGGCTGATTACGGGTTGCTCGGCATGGTGCTGGTGACCACGGGGTTGGTCGGGGTGCTTGCGGACCTGGGCCTGTCGGCGGCCGTGGTGCAGAAGCAGGATTTGTCGCAGCGCGAGCTGTCGGGGATCTTCTGGTTCGGTTTGGCTGCTGTCCTCATC
>RFVF01000043.1 GCA_009922615.1 Pseudomonadota bacterium | reverse complement strand
GCCGCCGCCACATCGGCGACCAGCGGGCGCTCGAACTTCTGCCGCACGCGGAAGACCTTCGGATAGTGAGAACTCATGGATGAACGTCACTGCGCGGCACCAAACAAATCCGGGGCGGCGCGGGAGACGAGGGCTTGGGAGCGCGTGAGGATTTCGGCGGAAGATTCGCAGTTCAAGGCGAAGTTGGCCAGTTCCTGGCACTCGGAGAGTTTCAGCCGGCGGATGATGTATTTGATCGGCGGCACGAGCGACGGGGTGATGCTGAGTTCATCCACGCCCAGACCGAGCAAGAGCGGAATCATCGCGGGGTCACTCGCCATTTCGCCGCAGACGCCGGTCCAGATGCCGTGCCGGTGCGCGGACTCGACGGTGAGCTTGATGAGGCGCAGGACGGCCGGGTGCGTGGGGTCGTAGAGGTAGGCGATCTTCTCGTTCAACCGGTCCACGGCGAGGGTGTATTGGATCAAGTCGTTGGTGCCGACGCTGAAGAATTTCACGCGCTTGGCCAGCGAGTCGGCAATCATCACGGCGGAGGGAATTTCAATCATCGCGCCGATTTCCAAGTTCTCATCGAAGGGCACGCCGGCGGCGCGAAGCCCGGCTTTGCATTGCTCGACAAGTTCGTTGGACTGCGTGAGCTCTTCGAGGCCGGAGATCATGGGATACATGATCTTGACGTTGCCTTCGGCACTGGCGCGGAGGATGGCGCGAAGCTGCGCGCGGAAGATGGCGGACTCTTGCAGGCAGAAACGGATCGCACGCCAGCCGAGGAAGGGGTTCATCTCGGCAGCGTCTTGCGCGAGGCCGACGATGGTGGGCAGTTTGTCGCCGCCGAGGTCGAGGGTGCGGATGATGACGGGCGCGGGTTTGAGAGCGGCGGCGACTTGCTGGTAGGCTTGATATTGCTCTTCCTCGGTGGGCAGCGTGGTGCGATTGAGGAAGAGGAATTCGGTGCGAAACAGGCCGACGCCTTCGCTGCCGGCGAGTTTGACTTCGGCGGCGTCGGCAGCTTCTTCGATGTTGGCCGACAAGGTGATCTGCGCGCCATCGAGGGTGACGGCGGGTTGATCGTGGATTTCGCGGAGACGGTCCTCGAAGGACTTCTGGCGCTGCTCGATCTGGCCGTATTGAAAGAGGGTTTGATCGGTGGGATTGAGAATGACGAGGCCGTTGAAGCCATCAAGCAGAACGGTCTGGCCAGTGTGCAGGCGATGGCTGGCATCCTGCAAACCGACGACCGCCGGGATGCGCAGCGAGCGCGCCATGATGGCGGTATGCGAGGTTTTGCCGCCGACGTCCGTGCCGAAGCCGAGGACCATTTTCTTGTCGAGGCGCGCGGTGACGGAGGGCGCGAGATCGTGCGCGATGACAAGGCAGGGCTCCTTGAGACGGGCGAGATCACCGGCGTCGTGGTGGCCGAGGAGGTTGTTGACGACGCGGCCGGCGACATCGCGCAAGTCCGCGACGCGCTCGCGCAAGTAATCGTCGGGCAGGGCTTCGAGGGTTTGGGCGAAGCGCTCGGCAACCGTGTGAAAGGCCCACTCGGCGGAAACCTTTTCCTCGGCGATCATGCGCGTGACGCCTTCAAGCAGCGTGGGATCGTCGAGAACGAGGAGGTGCGCCTCGAAGATGCTCGCGTCCTTCGCGCCCATCGCCTGCGTGACTTGCTGTTGGATTTCGTGGAGCTGGGCGCGGGTGGCGAGAAGGCCTTGTTCGAGCCGCTCCAGTTCGCGGGGCAGGTCGGGCTCGGCGATTTCGCGACGGGAGATCTGGACGCGTTGCTGGCCCAGAACGAGAATCTTGCCAACGCACACCCCGGAGGAGACGGGAATGCCGCGGAAAATCAGTTCGCCCGTGGCGTTGCGCTCTGGCATGGGACTCACATAGCCCAGATGCCCCAATTTGGAAATTCAAAAGTCCAGCCGCCGCGAAGATTCCGGCCCGCCTACTTGCCGTTCTTGGTCTTCTTCTTCGCCTGGGCCTGGGCCTGGGCTTTCTGGGTGTCCGCTGTCACGGTTTTTTGCGCGGCGGCCTGCTCCTTCTTGTGCTTGTCGAGTTCCTCGCGCGCCTTCTTGACCTTCTCGGCATCGTCGCGTTCGGCCTGCATGGCCGTCTTCACCTCGGGCTGGTCATCCACGACTTTCATCACTTCCGTCTGGATGGCCGCCACCTGCTTGCCCGCCTCGGCGAGGGCGATGCGCAGTTGCTTGAGATTGCCGTCGGCCTCAAGGCGCTCGCGTTCCAGCTCAGTGGGCTTGCGAATGGTCTTGGACAATTCGGCGGTGAGTTCCTTCCGTTTCTCGTCCGAGAGCTTGGTGTCGTCCCGCGCTTCCCCGAGCTTGGCGCTCGCCTGGTCGGCTTCTTTCGCAGCGGCCTGATAATCAGCCTGCGCGCGAATCTCCTTGGAAAGGGCTTTTTGCGCGGCATCCAGCGTCCGCGAAGCGGCATCGCGCTGGGCGACGGCGGCGGGCATGCCGAGTTTGGCCCCGACGGCAACGGCGGCGGACTGGCGGGCTTTCTGCACTTTGGCCACCGCCGCTTGATGCGCGGCCTCCGCCTTGTGGAATTCCGCCTCCGCCTTGGTCACGTCGTGCGTGACATCGGTGAGTTTCTTCTGGGCCGCGTCAAGATCCTGCTTCGTCTTGGTGGTCGCTTGCGCAGCTACGGCCGTTGTTCCGCCCACCCAGCAGAACGCGAGCAGAAACATGGCGAGGGTGAAGTGTTGCATGGTGAAGCTAGGACGAAACGGCGGGGCCGCGAGTTACAAACCATTCAGCCCAGCAATTTGCAGGGCGTCATGCCCGCGCGCAGCGAGGCCCAGGGCTCCTGTGCGGAAACGTCCACGGGGTCCGGGTTGTTCGCTTTATTGGCGGGCAGTTTTGCGGGTGAAAGAATGGCGAGGAAGACCAGCGGTTCCCGGTGCGGATTGTAGGTGGCGTGAATGGTGCCCGGCGGAATGTGCGCCATCTCGCCCGCGCGCAGGATGCGGTGCTCGTGCCCAACCCATTGTTCGGCGCGGCCGTAGATCACGTAGATGATTTCCTCACGATGCGGATGGTAGTGAAACGGATGGCAATGCATCGGATCCATGTTCGCACGGACGAGGAGAAGTTTGTCGGCGGCGACAAGATCGGGGCGGCAGAGCCATTCGTTGTTGGTCCAGGCGTTGGTCTCGCGAAAGGCGTCCGCGATTTGCACGAAGTGACGGTCGGTGGGGTCCATGGGAACGTTTACTTGCTGCGGCCAACGAGCCGACGCACGGGGAAATAATCGCCTTCGTCGGGGAACTGAAACCGGGCGAGGTGCTGGAGCAGCCACCAGCGCTCGTTGGGACATGGTGAGTTCTGAATTCGCTCGAACAAAGCTCGCCGCTCAGGAGCGCTCAGTGTGGGTTGGTTCATGGCCCTAGAGGTAACGGCTGGCGGCGCACCGGTCAACTTCGCCGCGCAGTTCAACGCGGTCGTTGGTTCAACGTGTAGTAAGCCGCGTCGTGCAGGAGTGGGCGGCCCTTGGCCGACTTCACGCCCGCACAGTGCAACTCATGCACGTGGCCCTCGACAAGGCCCTCTACCTTCAGCCGCACGCTGCGGCCGTCGGTCGCGACCTTCGCCGAGACAATCTTCGGCGTGCCCTTGTCCACCTCGGGGCTGCCATAGGCACTTTGGTAGATGTAGATGTAGTCGGTCATCACGTAGCTCGCCGCGTCGCCCGCCGTAGCTGCGTCCACCGGCTCGGTGAAGGTCAGCTCGAAGCCATCAGGCCGCGCATGCATCTCGTGAATTTCAAACGGCGTCTTGCCGTTCCACGCCAGTCGCTCCAGCGCGAAGGGTTTGCCGCCGCGCGCGCCCCAGCCGCGATCCGTGCCGAAGACAAAGAGCGAAGCATCGCTGGAAAACTCCAAACCCAGCGCGCCGGAGCCAAAACCGGCTTTGAACGGAAAGCACGCGCCCTGATAGTTCTGGCCGTCCGGAGTTTTCTCCAAGAACACGCGCATGACGGTGGAGTGCGACTGGTCGCCCACGAAGAGTTGTTCCTTGAACGGCCCGAACTTCCCGCCGCTCACGTCGCACGCGATGCCGGAGGCGCTTTGGCCCATCTGCGGATAGGGAAAATATACCGACGGCGGAAGCAGCTCGGGGATGCGCCTGGCCTCGTCGTAGAGACGGCCGCCGCTCTTGGGGGTCTCAGGCTTTTTCAGACCGGTCTTGGCGATCGCGGCTTTCGTCGCGGGATCGTCGAACCACCGGTTGCCGTCAGGATGGCCCATGAACGCGCCGGGCTTGAGCCAGTGCAGTTTGCACGCGCCGTTCCACGGGCCTTGGTTGTCGGTGTAAAAGACTTCACCCAGCGCGTTGAAGCCGATGCCGCCGGGGGAGCGGATGCCGGAGTTGGCGGGCGTCACCTTGCCGTCGGCCGAGACGCGCACGCACCATCCGCGATAGGGATTGCTGCTGCTGAACGAGCCGGTGAGGCAGAGGACCACCCAGATGTCGCCGTTGCGATCGAACTTCGAGCCGAACGCATATTCGTGGTAGTCGCCGTTGATACCCCAGATGTCGGTGACGGTCTCGACGATGTCGGCGCGACCGTCGCCGTTCGTATCCTTCAGCCGGGAAATTTCCCCGCGCTGCGTGGCGTAAATCCAGCCGTCGCGCGTGGCGAGGCCGAGGACTTCATGCAAGCCACTGGCAAAGAGCTTCCACTTCGGCTGCGGTGCAGCGCCAAGCACGCCCTCGGCGACCCAGATGTCGCCGATGCGCGTGGAGCAGGCGAGCTTGTCCGGTCCGAGGAAAAGCAGCGCGCCCGCCTCAAACTGCACGCCCGGCGGCGTGGGCAGCGTGACGAGCTGGTAAAACTCCGCCTCGCGCTCGGCGGCACCGGACGCGGGACCTTTCTTCTCAGCGGCGGAAAGCGAAATGGCAAGCGGTAGCAGGGCCGCGCACAGCAAGGATGGGAGAGTCGTGAACTTCATGGGATTGAAAGGGTTGGGAAGTGCTTCCGATTACCAGGCCAATTCCTCCACCAGCCTAGCTTCACCGTTCTTGAATTCGAGCGGCACCAGCAGCTCCCGCTTGCCGCCGCTTTCGCGGATGTGCGCTGCAGCGCCGGTGAGCTTCACGCGGACCTTGTCGTCCACGAGGAACGTGTTGCCGCCCTTGGCTTCGATCTTCGCGCCGACCGCGGCGCGGAAGTGCAAGCCGGTCGCGGGCTTCGCGGTGCGGAGCGTCAGCGTGCGGCGCAGGCCCGTGTCCGCCGCGCTGGCGATCGCCTCGCTGAAGTCCTCCACGGTCACGTCACCAAAGGTGTAACGAAAGGCGGGGCGCTGCTGGGCGTCGAGCGTGTAGCCGCGGAACTGGCCGGTCGTGCTGCGCCCCGTCTCGGTGGGCCAGCTTGCGCCGGGGCTGTCCAGCAGCGCGAAGGCAGGGCCGGGCGTCCACTTCACCACGCTGTAGCCGAGCGGTGGCTCGTAGCCCGTGCCGCGTCCGGTGCGATGCCGCGCAGCATCGATGAACGGCCCCTGCCAGATGAGCGCGAGCCGCAGCTCGTTGGCGTCGAACGCGAAGTTCACCTTCTCCGGCAGGCCCACGCCAATGGCGCGCGGGCCAGCCCCTTCAATGAAGTTGCGGTAGATCAACGCCTCGTTCGTAGCGACCAATTCCAGCTTGCCCGTGATGAGGCCGGGCGGAAGTTCGGCCTGCTTGCCTTTCGCGAGGAAAGCCCAGAGCGCGGCGACTTGCTTCTCCGTGTCACCGCCGAGGATGTCGCGGTTCGCGGCTTTGCCGTCGGGCCAAAAGGGCGGCATCCGCGTGCCGGGGCGGAGCACCTGCGGGTTGAGCAAGTAGCGCCGGAACCAATCCCAATTGAGCCGCTCCGAAACGGTGGTGAGGTCCAGCGCGGGCACTCCGAGCGAGGGTTTACCGGCGAAATTGTGGCACGCCACGCAACTCAAGCCGCCGGTGCCCGCGAGCTTGTGGCCTTGCTTGGCGAGCACCGGGTCTTCGGCAGGAGAGGGCACGGTGCTCGCGAGGGCGTCCACGGCCGCGAAGTCCGCCACGAGATGCTTCACATTGGCCTCGCCAAACTGCGGCATGCGCGTGGCCATGTAGGGCCGGACCGCGCCGCCTTTCCAGAGCGTGCGCTCGAGCCAGTCGGAGCGCAGCTTGTTGCCGACGCCGGTCAAGTGCGGCGGAATACGGCCCTCATCGCCGAGGTCGGCCTCGATAGCGGGACTGAAATACTCGGCACGGCCGGCGGCGGGTCCGCCCTTGCCGTCGCGCTGGTGGCAGGCGACGCAATTCAACTGCGTGAGCGTGCGCGCAACGTGGGCTTTCGGTTCGAGCGCGGTGTTCAACGCGTCCTTGGCCGCGAGCGTGGTGCGCAGCGCCTGCCGTTCTGCGTCGTTGAGGAGAAACTTCGGCGCGGCCTTTGTCGACGTGGCAGCGAGGCAGCCTCCGTTGAGTTCTTTGAGCAGATTGAAGGCAGGGGCCTTGAGCGTGGAGGCGACGCGGTCCGGGCCGGTCTGGTGGCAGCCCGCGCAGCCGAGGCCGGCGAAGAGCTCCTTGCCGCGCGCGGCCTTCGCCGGGTCCACGGCGAACGGGGCGTCGCCGAGCGGGCGCATGGGCTGGCCGTCGTGGGAGAAGACGGAGGCGGGAATGGGCTGCTTGCCAATGCCGGGGCCTTTCCAGCTCACCTTCAACTCGGTGCCGCCGCCGCCGTCGAAGTAATCGAGTCCGAAGGAGTGTTCGCCGGCCTTGAGCGTGACCTTGCCCTCGCGCGACTGCGGCGGGTGGATGCCGTCGTTGTCCACGAGGCGCTTCTCGTTGAGGAACAGCGCGGAACCGTCATCGGACTCGGTGTAGAAGGTGTATTCGCCATCCTTGGGAATGGTGATGGTGCCGCGAAAGCGCAGGCCGTAGGAGCCGGGGCGCAGCGCGACCTTGAGCGTGGGCGCGTCAGCAACGCCGGTGGCTTTCGGCGCGGAGGCTTTTTCCAAGTCGGCGAGCTTGGTAAAGCCCGGCTCGAAGTATTCGTAGGTGAGGCCGGGCAGTTTCACAGTCGCGCCGACGGGCACCTGCGCGCGCAACAGGTAGGTGGCGATGGCGCGGGACTCGCCTTCGGTCAGGCGCAGTGAGGGCATCCGCCCGGACTGGCGGGACTTCACGGGGTCGCGAAGGAAGGCGGCGAGGTCGGCGACGGTGAACTTGCGGGCGAGGTCGCCGAGCGGTGCGGAGCCGGGGACGAGCGAGGCGAGGTTGATCTTTTCCTTCGAGTGAACTGGCGCGTCCTGCGGAGCGTGGCAGGCGACACAGCCGACGGTATGGAAGAGCTCGCGGCCCGCGCTGACCGCGCTGCTGCTGTAGGCCGCGGGCTGAGCGATGTCAGCGGGCTGGAGGGAAATAACAAAGTGCGTCAGCGCCTCGATGGCTTCGGTGCGTTCGGCGGCGGGCAACGCGTGCAGCGCATCAGGCATCGCGGTGCCGGGCTTGGCAGCCTGCGGGTCGGTGAGCCAGGCGCGCACCCAATGGGGCGTGAGGCGCGCGCCGTCCTTGCCGAGGCGCGGGGCGAGGTTGGGGGCGAGTCGGCCCCTCACGGTCGGCGAGGCCGAGTGGCAAGCGGTGCAATTCAAGCTACCGAGCAACAATTCGCCATCCGGCGTGGCTGCCGAGGCGGTGCCGACGAACAGGAGTGACAGGGAGAGCGCGATCAGGTGGGAGGGGAGAGTGCGAGGCATGGAAGCTGGTAGGAGGAGTTTCAGCGGCGAGGAAGGGTCAGGAAAATTATGTCAGAAATGGGTCTTCTTTTTTGTGCCCCCACAGTTATGACGCCGACTCGGGCGGGGCAAAACCGACGGCTGCGTTTCATGGTCAGTCCAAAGCTGACGGCGCAACGAGCCTATTTCTTCTTCCCGAATTTCTTGGCCGCAGGCGCTTTCAGCGCCTTGAACTCGCGCGTGAGATTCGTGAGCGAGGCCTCGATGCCCATGCGTTCGAGGCTGGTCGCGCCGACGAAGCCGACGGCGTCGGTGTGCTTCATCACGCGCTCCGCATCGGCGACCGTCGTGCCGACGTGCGCGATGATCGCGTCCGCACCGGCCTTGGCCATCTCGACGGCTTCCTCGGGCGAACCGACATAGACGACGGAGAACAAATCCATGCGCCGCGCGAGGGCGACCATTTCAAATTCCTTCTGCACGCTCATGCCGGTCTCTTCGAGCACGCCGCGGAAGTGACCATCGACGATGGTGTGCGTGGGAAAATTGTTCACGCCACTGAAGCCCATCTCCTTCACCTTGCCGAGCCAGTGCCACATCCGGCGGCGCGGGTCGGTGGCGTGGACGCCACAGATGACGGGACATTCCTCAACCACAGGCAGCACTTCGTATTCGCCGATCTCCATCGCGATGGCGTTGGCGTCGCCGTAGGCCATCATGCCGGCGGTCGAGCCGTGGCCCATCATGCGGAAGCGGCCGGAGTTGTAGATGATGATGAGGTCCGCGCCGCCGCGCTCGATGAACTTGGCGCTGATGCCAGTGCCCGCGCCACCGGCGATGATGGCGTCACCTTTCTTGATGGTGCTCATCAAGCGGTCGCGGACTTCCTTGCGCGTGTAGGGATTTCCTTTTCCGGTCCAGGGGTTGGGCATGGTTTGCAGTTGGTTAAATTCTGTCGCGCGGTGCGAGTGTGCCCGGCATCGTAGGGGCCGACGCTCTGGTTTGAAAATGGCAAAGACGCACGCGCAACTATCCGAAACGCACCTGCTCGGCCCGCAGACGCGCCAGTGGATCGTGCGCGCCGACGCGGCCGACGCACGTGAGTGGTTGCAAGGAGCCCCCGTCTGTCCCGCGCTGTCCCAGCATCAGATCGCGCACCTGGGCGTGTGCCACGCGGTGGCCCCGTATCGGGTGGTGCGGATGAAGCAGAGCGGGACTTATTTCCTCGCGTGCTTTGGCGGGCAAGGTCGCTTTCTCGTGGAGGGCCAATGGCAGATTTGCGGCCCCGGAATGGCGTGCCTGCTGCCGCCGCATATTCTGAACGCCTTCTACGCAGAACCGGGCACGCCGTGGGAATTTGTCTGGGTGCGCTACGATCAACCCGGCCACCAGCGGCCCATCGCTGGAGCCAGTTCACCGGTGCTCGCGCCCTTCGATCCCGAGCCCGTCCGCCACGCTGTCCTGGGCTTGCACCACGAGACGAAGGGCACGGCAGTGCCGGCGCAATTGCAGCTCTGGGCGGACCTCGTGCACGCCTACGTGCTGCGGTTCGCGCGGCCTTGGCAGGTCGAGGACCGGCTCTGGCTGGTGTGGGAAAGCGTTGCCACGCATCTCGATGAGGAGTGGACGCTCGAACGGCTGGCCCGGCTCGCGCACATGAGCACCGAACATCTGCGGCGGCTGTGCCACCGGCAGCTCGGCCGCAGCCCGATGCATCAAGTCATCTTCCTGCGGATGCGGCGCGCGGCGGAACTGCTGTCCACCACAAACGACAAGGTGGAAACGATTGCCAACGCGGTCGGCTATCAAAACCCCTTCGTCTTTTCCAACACCTTCAAGAAGTGGACCGGCTGGCGGCCCTCGGAGTTCCCTGGTCGGACGCAGGAGAAGTAGGTTCTGGAGACGCTCAACGGAGCTTTTGCTCAACGTTGGGCATCGGAGGGCGAACTTGAAGGTTCCCTACTGCTTCTTTTTGCCGCCGCCCATGATCTTCTTGGCCACTTTCACCAAGCCGAGTTTGTGCGGGAGCTTGAAGGCCGGGTGTTCGGCGATGCGCCAGTATTCGCGCGCGGTGGCGCGGAAGACGTCGTTGCGCTTCAGGCAATAGAGGTAGCCCTTATAGTTCTGCTCGCGCCATGACCGCATCGGCTCTGACTGGCTCAGGCGGCACTCGCCGAGTTCGATCACGAAGACGGAACTGGGCAGGTTATAGGCGCGGAACTTTCGGCCCGCCGCCGTGAGCTCTTCGAGGAACATGTCCAGCCCGAGGTAAATGATATCGCCATCGTGAAACGCCATCGCGCAGTCCGGCCCCATGGCGTTGAGGCAGAAGCGCGCGTCGCGCACCACCGTTGTGTCCGTGTGCTCGCCGTCGATGAAGCAGAAGTCCGGCTTGAACGGCAGCTCGGCGGGTTTCATCTGATCCGTGCCTTTCTCGATCGGAATGACCTTCTTCACGTCGGCGCCGGGGACCTTCGCGAGCAAGTCGAGCATGTCCTGCGTGGTGACATGCGAGTAGTCGCTGGTTTTTTCGCGCGCGTCGTGCGTGAACTTCGGGCGCGGGTCCATCGAGATGATCTTGGTGCAGCCGGGATCCGCCACGTAGGACTGGAGCGAGCCGCCCTTGTAGGAGCCGATTTCAAGGAAGGTGAATTGGCCGCCCTTCCATTGCCGAAACGCGCTGTTCAAGGCCATGAACGAACGGCGATCATCTTCACTGCTCTGGCTCTCGATCGTTTTGAAAAGCGCCAAGTCCTGCTGATCAATCCGCTCCTGAATGGTGGGCATAGGTGTGTTGTTCGTGCGCGGCAAAGTGCCAAGCACCCGCAGTCGGGTAAAGACGGAAATGCCGGAGCCGCGTGTTACGTCCAACGCGCCATGCTGCAACTCCGCCCTGTGCTCGCCGCGCTCGTTTTTCTCACCTCACCCCTATCCGCCGCCACGATCGCTGACCAACTTGCGGCTGCAAAATGGACGCACTACGCCAAGGCCCCCGGCTACTCCGAAGGTCCCACCTGGCTCGCAGGAGAAGTCTTTTTCTGCTCCGGCGCGCTGCTCATGGTAGACAAGACTGGCAAGGTCTTTCCGTGGCTCGACATCAATCCCGCCGGCACCTTCCTCCGCCGCGACAGCCAGATCGTCATCGTGGATAACAAACACAAGGCTGTCCTCGCCCTCGCCACCAACGGCGTCGTCTCCGTCCTCGCCGACCAGTTCGAGGGCAAGCCTCTGCGCGGCCTCAACGATGTGACCGTGGACGCGCGCGGCAACATCTACTGGACCGACCCCGAAGGTTCCTCGCTCGCCAAACCCGTCGGCGACATCTACCGCCTCAGCGTTGCGGGTAAAGTGACGCGCGTCGCCGGTGGCTTCGCCTTCCCCAACGGCCTCGACGTGGACCCTGCCAGCAAGTTCCTCTACCTCATCGAGTCGCAGTCCAAGAAAATCCTCCGCTTCGCCTTACCTGCCACCGACGACGCACCGCTCGGCCAGCCGGAACTCTTCTACGACCTCGGCGGCAGCGGCGGTGATGGCTGCGTTTTTGATGCGGAGGGGAATTTCTGGGTCGCCGACTTCCATCGCCCCGAGACAAAAAAAGGCCGCATCACGGTCCTCAGCCCTCAGGGCAAAGTCCTCGGCCAACTCGACGTGCCGGCGCAGGTCGTCAGCAACATCACCTTCGGCGGCGCAAACCTCGACGAGATTTTCTGCACCACCGGCACGCCCGATGGCGTCTTCCACGCGAAGGTCGGCGTGAAGGGTTTCGCCGGCCATCCCGGGGCAGAACTGAAACCCTTGCGCACGCTCGCCACGCAGCCGCACGAAGGCGCGCACCCGCTCCACGCGCGGCGCTTCGGCGTGCCCGGCAACATCGGCATCTCGCGCGGCTGGTATGTTTGGCGGAAATTCGACCGAGCGACGTGGACCGGCGAATTCGAGCACGAGGGGAACGGCGAAATCTTCACCGCAAAAATTCTTCCCTGGGCCACCACCTATCACCACCTCACCTACGGCGCGCACGTGGACGAGCCGCTGCCCGGCGAACGCGTGAACTGTTTCTTCAATCCCGATGGCGACAAGAAGCGCGGCTGGCTCGTGCATTATCAGGACGAACTCTGCCAGATGAAAGGCCACGGCCATGCGTGGATCATTCAGTCCGTGAAACCCGGCGGCCGCGAGTTCAGTGCACAAGTCTTCGCGGGCGACAAGGTGTTCGAGGACAAGCCGCGCGACTTCCAACTCGCCTCCGACGTGAAGACCTTCCGCAATGGCCATCGCACGGACACGGCCGCGCTGAAGGCCGGCGACCGCCTCTACTTCACCTGGACCAAGGAAGGTGATCGTCGCGTCGTGCGTCTCGTCGCGGACGATGCGAGCCTCGACGCGGTGAAGAAGCTTGAGTCCGACGCCGTGGCCGCGCGCGTCGCGCAGGAAGGCATGACCGGCCAGATCGAGGCTGTGGACGGCGAGACGGTGCACTTCATCATCCACTCCTCCTATTGGTTTCAGGGCAACCAACTGAAGCCCGGCCAGACGGTGGCATTGCGAGCCACCGACGCACAATTCGCGGCCGTAGGCGAGGCGATTGAAGCCGAGTTGGTCACGCGCAAGAATCTCGGCACTTACGGCTCCGGGGTGAACGAAACGACGCTCAAGCTGAAAAATCCGACGGACGCAAAGAAACTGGCCGGCTGGAAAAAGGGGACGGTGGTGCGCCTCATCGCCAAGTAATCCCAAGCGGAAGCGCTGCCCCGTTGCCGCGTGTGCTCACTGGGCCATCGCCCGCACCAGCAGCACCGGGATCATGGCACGGTGGCGCACTTCCTCGATGGTGCTGCCGTAGATCAGATCGCCCAGCAAGCGGTGGCCGTGCGTGGTCATGGCGATGAGATCGCACTGCTCACGGTCGGCCGTCTTCAGGATCTCGGTCGGCGGATCGCCCAGCGCGAGGTGCGTCTCCACTTCCAGCCCGGCCGCGCGCATCTGCGCGGCCGTGGCGTCGAGATAAGTTTGATCTGCTTTCATCTCCTCGGATTCCGCAAGCTTGAGCTGGTTGAAGTTCCGTGCCACCCAGCCATCGGCCACGTGGACGAGGAGCAACGCGGAGCGGTGCAGTTGAGCCAGCCGGATGATGTGCGGGATGAGGCTTTCATCCGCACGGCTGTTTTCTAGAGCGACGAGGATTTTGCGATACATGGGCTGGTTCTTAGCCACGGATGAAACAGGGATGAAGCACGGACGAGAATCTATCAGGAAGGCAGGAGGCCAGACAATGAAAGCGCGAGGCATGCGCGACCGCTATTCCTGTTTTCCTGCTTTCCTGATTCAAGTCCGAATTCATTTTCGCAGGTTCACTTGCCGAGCATTTCCGAGGCGGTGTCCCAAAGCAGTTTCACATTCAGCACGATGATGATTGCCGCCGTGAGCCACGCGAGCGCCTTCACCCACGGCGGGCTGGCGAACTCGCCCATTTTCCGGCGGTCGCTGGTAAAGAGGATGAGCGGCACGACGGCGAAGGGCAGTTGCAGGCTCAGGATGACCTGGCTGAGGACGAGCAGCTTGCCCGTGCCGCTCTCACCGTAGATCGCGATGCAGATCACGGCGGGGACGATGGCGATGAGCCGCGTGATGAGCCGGCGCAGCCACGGGCGGATGCGCAGGTTGATGAATCCCTCCATCACGATCTGCCCCGCGAGCGTGCCGGTGAGCGTAGAGTTCTGCCCGCTGGCCAGCAGAGCGATGGCGAAGATCACGCTCGCCGCCGTCACGCCCAGCACGGGTGACAGGAGTTTGTGGGCGTCCTCGATTTCGGCGACCTTGTGCGCGGTGCCGTGGAAGGTGGCGGCGGAGACGATGAGGATCGCGGCGTTGATGAAGAGCGCGAACATCAGCGCGATAGTCGAGTCGATGGTGGCGAACTTGATGGCCTCGGCCTTGCCGCCGGCGGTTTGCTCATACTTGCGTGTCTGCACGATGCTGGAGTGCAGGTAGAGGTTGTGCGGCATCACCGTCGCGCCGAGGATGCCGATGGCGATGTAGAGCATCTCCGGGTTGCGGATGATTTCAAACTTCGGCACAAACCCGCCCAGCACAGCGGCGAGGTCCGGCCGGCTGAAGATGATTTCTGCCAGAAAGCAGCCACCGATGGTGAGAATGAGCGTGACGACGAGGGCTTCGAGGTAGCGGAAGCCGCGGTTTTGCAGGAAGAGAATCATCAGCACGTCCAGCACGGTGATGCACACGCCCCAGATGAGCGGCAGGCCGAAGAGGAGGTTCAACGCGATGGCCGAGCCAATGACTTCCGCGAGGTCGCACGCGCAGATAGCGACTTCGCAGAGCAGCCAGAGGACGATGGTGACGGGCTTGGAGTAGTGGTCACGACAGGCTTGCGCGAGGTCGCGGCCGGTGACGATGCCCAGTCGCGCGCAGAGCGACTGGAGCAGTATGGCCATGAGGTTCGAGATGAGAATGACGGAAAGGAGCGTGTAGCCGAACTTCGAGCCGCCTGCGAGGTCCGTGGCCCAGTTGCCGGGATCCATGTAGCCAACGGCGACGAGGTAACCGGGGCCGGAGAAGGCCAGGAGCTTGCGCCAAAAGCCCAGCCCCGAGGGCACAGGAACGCTGTTGTGAACCTCCGGCAGGCTCGGGGTGTGATTCTCGCGTTGCCACGCACGGGGGGCAGGCGGGGAGTTGAGCTGGGAAGGTTCGTCGATCATCAGATCACAGTTTCAATAGCGCCACGAGAGGCCGATGAAGGGATTCAAATCATCGGCGGCTCGCGTCAGCCCGATACGCACCCCGCAGTCCAGATGCCAGTCCTTCGTCACGTTCCACACGAGCGCCGTGTTCAAGACTCCCTCCCACGGAGCCGCCCGCTGCGTGCTTGCCAGCCCGATGAATTCAACCAAGCCGTCCACGGCGGGAGTGATCGCGTGGCCGAGCATGACGGCCCCGCCGCCCTGACCGTGATTGCCCCGGTCGTTGTCATTGCGCAGCACGGCGAGCATGGGCATCACGCCCAGCTCGAAGCCGTGCGGCAGCTCGATCTCGAACGGCGAGTTGAGTCCGCCCTCCCACGCACGGTTACCCAGCCCGGTGCTGGCGGTGGGCAGTTTGACGAAGGGGATGAACGCCAAGGCCGTTTCCCCGCCGTCGTTGCCCCAAAGGTTGATTTTGGCGCGGGCCGTGATGTCGCCAAAACCCCGTGCGCGGGTCCGCTTGCCGGTCGCGCCGTCCACGGTCAACGAAGTCGCGTAGGGCTTGAGTCCGAGTTCGAGGTCCATTGAGTTCAGCACGCCAATTTTGAGCAGCATCGGGGCCGCCTCCCAAGTCGTCACGCGCCGCGACACGCCACCGGGGTTGTGCCGGTCGTAGCTGAACGTGGCCAAGTCCATCTCCACTTGGAAGTGGCCCGCGTCCACCGTGCGCGGCGAGTCATTCACATCCGGCCGGTCCGTGGTCATCTCACGCATGAGTTCGCGCGGGGTGGGGTTCAGGAGATTGAACCAGGATTTGTCCGGCAACGGATCGGCAGCCTGCGCGACCATGGCCAACAGGAACCACCCCAGGCTGGGGCGGGCGAGTCGGAGCAACAAGTTCATCATGCTTTCACAGTGACCCAGCGCGAGTAGCCCGCGCGGTCAGGTTGGAAGCTAGGGCAAAATAAGTTTTGGTCAAGAAATAAAGTTAGCCTAGACTAACTATGATTTCATCCTCCGCGCGCATTGGCCCTCGCCGACACGGGACTCGTGCCCTAGGCTCGCGCCATGCGACCGGTGGACATGCAGCCGATTGGCGCGGAACTCGCCATCAAATGGGAAGACGGCACGGAAAACTTCGTGCGGTTAGAAGTGATGCGCCGGGCGTGCCCGTGCGCGGGCTGCAAAGGTGAGGTGGACATCATGGGCAACCTCTACAAGAACCCGGACAAGCCCTATGCGCCGAACGCGTTCGAGCTGACGCGCCTCGGCATGGTGGGCGGCTATGGCGTGCAACCGCTCTGGGCCGACGGCCACGGGACAGGGATTTACGCCTTCGACTATCTCAAGCGCGTGGCCGAGGCGGCTGTGAACTGAGCCCCGCCGGTTCAGCCCTTGTAAATCACCATGATGCCGTAGTCCGGCAGCATGTGCCCGCTCGGGTCCATCACGCCGTAAGAGATCGCGCTCAGGTGGATGATGTTGGCTTGGCCGACCTTGTTGAGAAACTCCGTGACCACCTCGTCGAAACGGTCGTGCCCCACCTCGACGCACGAGCTGCGCTTGATGCAGCGCACGCGGATCTTCGGCGGCCCATCCGCTCGCTCGCCAGCCTCAGCCTTTTTTAGCAACGACTCCTGTGGACCATGATGCTGCGGCACGACGAGGCCCTTGTGCCCCATCGCCTGCGAGGTGGCCTTGGCGGCGGCCTTGGCAGCCGCGCTGACGTTGCGGGTGACGGACGCCGGGGACCTGGTGCCCGAGCTGCCGGGGCGGGTCTTCTTCGGTGGCGGGACGCGGATCTTGTGGCCGCAATCGGGACAATCAATTTCCTCTCCGACCACGCACTCATCCGCCGTGATGTGGAGGTTACACTTGGGGCAGCTAAACGATGTGTCCATGCAAGCTTGGTGGTGCGGCGACGCGGACAACGTAAGGTTTTCCCGGTGGCAGCCGCCAGCCAAATAGTTTCGCCAAACCGACTGGCCTGCGCTACGCAGGGGCACGCAATCGGCCGGCGTCCCAACGAGGAGCCGACTAGTGCGAGCCAGAAATTCATATGCATACACGAGGCGAGTGGTTTCGGATGGGGCGAACGATTGCGGTGCTCGGAGGCGTCGTTCTCGCCTGGGCGGTGGTGGCGGAAGAACCGTTGCTTGGTCCCTCCGTGACCGTGATGCATGAAAACGACATGGTCGTGCGGACGGACCGGCATTACACGGCGGGCACAAAATTGAATCTCCTTGGCAGCGAAGTGGCGGTGAATGGCACCAACTCGGGTTGGCCGGGTTGGCTGGCGGATCGTGTGCCCGACTTCGGCCCAACACCAACGAGTGCCCGCATCGGGCTGGGCATCGGCCAAAACATCTACACCCCCACGGACACCGCGACGACGGCGCTACAACCGCACGACCGGCCTTACGCGGGCGTGCTTTACGCGTCGCTGGTATTGCAAACGCGCGGCGCGACCAGCAGCGGCACGGCACGGATGGACAACTGGCGGCTCGACCTCGGCATCATCGGCCCCGGCTCGCTGGGCGAGGACGCGCAGAACACGGTGCATCGCGTGCGTCATCTGCCGACCGCGAACGGCTGGGCGAACCAATTACAGAACGAGCCCGCGCTGGCTCTGCGTTATCAGCGCACGTGGCGCTACACGCCAGCCGAACCGCGCGACTGGGGCTGGGATTTTCTGCCTGCTGCGGGCGTGAGCCTCGGCAACATCGGCACCTACGCCGCGCTCGGCGGACAAGTGCGCGCGGGCTGGCATCTGCCAAACGATTTTGGCACGGTTACGATTGATTCGCTCAACGCGCCCAGCGGCGGCCGGGCGAGTGATGATCCTCGTCAACTCGGCTGGTATGTATTCGTCGGCGTCGAAGGCCGCGCGGTGGCATACAACTCCACGCTGGATGGAAACATCTTCCGAACGAGCCATCACGTGGACAAGTTCCCGCTCGTCGGCGACACCAAGTTCGGCGCGGTCCTTTCCTGCAAGTGGTTCGACGTGACGCTGGCCGAGGTCATCCGCACGAAGGAATTCATCGGGCAACGCGAGATTGATGCGTTTGGCTCGCTGGCCGTGTCCTTCAAGTGGGGGCGCGCCCACTGACGCGCTGGTCACTTCGCGCGGCGCTCCACCACTTCCACCGCCGCCTTGTTCTTCACGATGCGGTTCGGCCCGGCGACGCCGCGCCAATTCGTGAGCGGATACATGACGGTGCCGCGCCCGATGACGGTGCCGGGGTTGAGCACGGAGTTGCAGCCGATGTCCGCCTTGTCGCCCAACATCGCGCCGAACTTGCGCAGGCCCGTGTCGTGCGGCTGGCCGTTGACGTCCACGGTGACGTTGCCGGGCAGGGACTTGAGGTTCGAGCAGATGACGCCCGCACCGAGATGGGCCTTATAGCCGAGGATCGAGTCGCCCACGTAATTGAAGTGCGGCACCTGGCAGCCGTTGAAGAGGAACGAGTGTTTCAACTCCGAGGAATTTCCGATCACGCAGCCGTCTCCGACGATGACGTGATCGCGGATGTATGCCCCATGGCGAATCTCGCAGTTCCGCCCGATGATCGCCGGACCTTTGATCATCGCGCCGGGTTCGATCACCGTGCCTTCGCCGATGAGGACATTGGGGCCGATGAAGACGTGCGAGCCATAACCGTGCGGCGGTGCGTTCTTGGTCTGCGTGTCGATGTAAGCTTTCAGTTTCTTGAGCGCGTCCCACGCGAAGTTGCAGTCCTCGAAGAGCGCCGCGTGCGTAGTCTGCGTGAAGTCGAAGAGATCGATCGGCTTGAACATAAGGGGCAGGTTAGGGAAAAAAACCGGCGGCGGAAATTGAAAATGCGAACGCAACGCAGCGGAGATTCACTTGTCGGCCGGCGCGGGGTCGCGGATAAAGCCGCCATGCAAATCAGCCTGATCCGCCGTTCATTGCCGCTTGTCATTGCGTTGCTCGTTTCGGGCCTCTCCGTCACCGCGCAGACGCCGAAGCCCTCCACCAACTACGTCCTCAAGGTCACGCCGGACCGAACCAGCGCACTTTACCAGGCAGGTGAAACCGTGACGTTCAAGCTGGAGCTCACCTTGGACCGGCAGCCGGTCGCGGAGGCCGAGGTGCAATGGACGCTTACCAAAGACGGCATGCCGCCGAGCACGAACGGCAAGGCCCGACTCGTCAACGGCGCGGCCACAGTGACCGGCAAGCTCGACGAACCAGGCTTCCTCTCGTGCCGCGCAACCTTCGCCGGACCGGAGAAGAAGACCTACACCGCTCTCGGCGGCGCGGGCGTCGATCCGTTGAAAATCAAACCGAGCCAGCCCGTGCCGGCGGATTTCGATGCGTTCTGGGCCGCGCAGAAAAAATTGCTCGCGGCCGTGCCGGTGAACGCGCGGCTGGCACCGGTGAAATCGCCGCAGCCGGGCATCGAGGCGTTTGACCTACAGGCGGACTCCATCGGTGCGCCGGTGTCCGGCTACTTCGCACGCCCTGAAAAGCCACCGCCGAAAAGACTGCCGATCATCCTGACCGTTCACGGCGCGGGCGTGCGCAGCTCGAGCCTGGGCGGCGCGGTGGGCTGGGCGAAACAAAACTTCCTCGCGCTGGACATCAACGCGCACGGCCTGCCCAACGGCCGGGAAGATGAGTTCTACAAGGCGGCCAGTGATGGCGACTTGAAGGACTACCGCACGCGGGGCCGTGAGTCGCGAGAGACGGTTTACTTTCGCGGGATGTTTCTGCGGCTGGTGCGCGCGCTGGATTTCCTCACCGCACAGCCGGAGTGGGACGGAAAGACAGTTGTGGTGTTTGGGTCGAGCCAGGGTGGTTATCAGGCAATTGTGGCGGCGGGGCTGGATGCGCGGGTGACATTCTTCGCAGCGGGCGTGCCGGCGGGCTGCGATCACACGGGCGTCCTCGCGAACCGCATCAACGGCTGGCCCAAGTTTCTTCCCAGCCCTTCTCCGGCGGAACCCGACCCCAAGGTGGTAGACGCGGTGCGCTTCTACGATGCAATGAACTTCGCCACGCGCACAAAGGCCGGGGCCGTTTTCACCGTGGGATTCATCGACACCACCTGCCCGCCGACCAGCGTGTATGCGGCCTATAACAACATCAGCGGTCCAAAATCCATCCACAACGACCCCGACTCGGGCCACACCAACACGACCAAGGCAGCCGAGGCCATGCGCAAGGCCGTGCAGGAGCACGTGAAAGCCCAGACCACAAAGTAGTTGAAAAATGCCTCCTAGAAAACGATTCGGGCAGCAGACGCCAAGGAGGTGGGGATGGGGAATCCCTCTGAAGAAACGTGCTGCCGCCCGAATCAAAGCTTCAAATAACTGGAGAAAAATTATGGCCTCACTCCCCGTTGTCAACCGAGAAAACTAACTTTTTTTGAGGGCGGTTTTCATTCCGGTTTTGAGCTGGTTTCCGGCGTTGACGCTGGCTGTTCCGGCGCTACGGTTCACGACAATCGCCCAAGCCATGAGCCTCCCGTCATGATTCGCGTTCTCGGACACGGCCAAACTGCCTGCGACGGGCTGCGCCGCCGAGAGCTCCTCCGGCTCGGTGGCCTTTCTCTGCTGGGCATGACGTTGCCGGAACTGCTGCACGCGGAGGCCACGCTTCCCCAGCGGACCGGCAAGGGCAAAGCCAAGTCGGTGATCCTCCTCTACCTGTTCGGCGGACCGGCGGTGCAGGAGACTTTTGATCCCAAGTCCGACGCGCCACGCGAAATCCGCGGTGAGTTTGGATCCATTCCCACGTCGTTGCCGGGCGTTCATTTCTGCGAACACCTGCCACGCTCGGCGAAGTGGATGGATCGCTCGACCCTCATCCGTTCCGGAACGCACGACCAAAACGACCACAGCGCCGGGATGCTCTACACGATGACCGGCGCGCCCGCCGACAAGTTGGAATCACTCGTGCCCGTGCTCAACACCCAGGCCCCGAGCATGAACGCGGTGATCGAGCACCTCGCGCGGCCGCACGGCGGCTCCGCGCCCGCCAGTGTGTGGATGCCCTGCCCGCCCGGTTGGGGCCAGAAAATCACCCGCCCCGGCCCGTTCGCCGGCTGGCTCGGCCGCAAATGGGATCCGCTGGTGACCGATGTGGAGTTGCGCGACGCCTACGAGCCAAAAACTTTCTACGACATCCAGCGTCAGGCCGCTGGCAACCTGCTCGTGCCCGGCACCAAACTGCCGCCCAGCATCACGCTGGATCGCTTCAACACGCGCCGCTCACTCGCCGAGCAGTTGCACGTGCAAGCCGATCGCGTGGGCAACTCCGAGGCTTACGAACGTTTCGATGCCTACCAGAAGCGCGCGCTCGACATCCTTGCTGACAACAGCTCGCGCGAGAGCGCCTGGCGGGCGTTTGACCTTGAGACTGAAAAGCCTCCACTGCGCGACCGTTACGGACGCCACCTCTTCGGCGAATGCGCGCTCACCGCCCGGCGACTCGTCGAGCGCGGCTCCCGCTTCGTGACCGTGTATTGGGAATCCTACGACAAGACTGGTGGCGACCCGACCGCGTGGGACACGCACGAAGATCATTTCAACATCTGCAAAAACCACCGTCTCCCGCCACTGGATCAAACTTACTCGGCGTTGTGCGAAGACCTGCAAGCGCGCGGCCTGCTGGAGGAAACGCTCGTCATCGTCATGGGCGAAATGGGCCGCTCACCCAAGGTCAACGGCCGTGCGGGCCGCGACCACTGGTCCTTCGTCCACAACATCCTGCTGACCGGCGCCGGCGTGAAACGCGGCTATGTCCACGGTGCCTCGGACAAGACCGGCGCGCGGGTGACGGACAAACCGGTTGGCCCGGCGGATTTCATCGCCACCGTTTACGCCGCGATGGGCATTGACACGGATGCCTTCCTCGAAGACGCGGGCGGTCGCCTGCGGCCGATCACTCCGGGTGGCAACGTCGTCCGTGAAGTGCTGGCGTAAGCCGGCACAGAGCCCGGCTACTTCCGGAAGTGCCGGTCCGCAAAACGGAGGTAATGCTCCCAATCGTAGGCCGTCACGTCGTGCTTGCCCGTGCGCACGTGATAGCCGATGAAGTCACCGACAGGCTGGTTCACCGGCGGCCATTCCGCGACGCCCGTGCCCTTCTTTCCGAACAACGCATACACCGGTTCGGCGAACTTGCCTGCGAGGAATTCGCCTTTCGGATCGGCCCACTTGTCCTCCTCCGCGCTGGCGATGTAAATGGGCCGGGGCGCGGCCAGCGCGACGAGTTCATGCATGTCCACCGGCAGGTTCTCGGGATGGTCGCTGTATTGCTTGTAGTTGCCGCAGAACCAGTGCGGGAAATTCTTGTTCAATACCGCGATGGTTTCACCGAAATCCCGGCGGGAGATCGACGCGCCGCCTTCGCCGGAATTGTTCGAGATGACCAGGGCGAATCGCTCGTCGCTCGCGCCCGCCCACAGCGAAGTCTTGCCCAACCGCGAGTGACCGATTACCGCGACCCGCTTCGCATCAATCGCCTTGTCCGTCTCCAGATAATCCAGCCCGCGGCTCAGGCCCCACGCCCACGCACCGATCGCGCCCCACGCATCGGGCGCGAACTGCGTATTCGCCCCGTCCTTAGCCAGCGCGGCGCGCAAGCCACTCTTCCAGCCCTCGGCCTGATCCGGCTCCACGTCGCCGTAATAATACGTCGCCAGCGCGTAACCCTTCGCAATGATCATCTCCACCTGCCAGCGGCTCGCCTCCGAGCCGCGCGAAGCCTCCGTGGCGCGATTGTCCACCACGCTCTTTTTGTCCGGGCTGTTGCGCATCCAACGCGGGTTCAGCGTGATGCCCGGGTCCGCATGGACCGCGTGGTTGCCGTTGAAGTTGCAGCCCAGAAACGCGGGCACCGGACCCTTCACGCCGTTGGGCACGAAGAGCAACAAGTCCAACCGCGGCCCGTCTTTTTTGCCGGTGAGATAGATCGCAATTTCCTTGCGCGTCGCCTGGCCACCGAGCGCCTTCGGTTCGGTCTTGGTGACTTCAAAAACCAAGTTCGCCGGCTTGCCAGGACTGCGGCCATACACGTGCGTCTCGAACAAACGCAGCACCTCCGCGCGCCGTTTCGTCTGCCACGTCTTCGCGTCGGTGACCTTGGTGCCATCGGCACATGTCAACGGATCGGGCAACGGGAGATTGCCTACCTTGCTCTCGTCGTAATTCGTGGTGTTCGGCCGCTGGGCGGACGCGCTGAGGCAGGCAGTTAGCAGAACGCCCGCCGCCAGTAACTTGGTGAATTGCATGGCGCGCAGCGTAGCAGGCCCGCAGACGACGACAACCCCAGACCCGAGATACCTCGCTCACTTCGCCCGCTCCGCCCGCAGTTGCCCGCAGCCCGCCGCCATGTCGATGCCCCGGCGCTGGCGCACTGTGCTCGGAATGCCCGCAACTTGCAGCGTCTGCTGGAACAACTTCGCCGCGTCCGGCCGCGTCGCGTGGCCGACGAAACCGCCGGTGGGGTTGAGCGGAATCAAGTTCACGTGCGCCGCCAGCCCCGCAAGCAGCGCGGCCAGCCGTTCCGCGTGGGCCGGGGAATCGTTGGTCCCGGCGATCAACGTCCACTCGAAGAAAATGCGCCGGCCCGTTTGCGCGAAGTAAGCGCGGCACGCCGCCATCAATTCCACCAGCGGCCACCGCTGGCTCACGGGCACCAGCGCGGCACGCTCCAGCTCCGTCGCTCCGTGCAGGCTCACCGCGAGAGGATACGGACGCTGCTCCGCCGCGAGCCGCAGGATGCCCGGCACCACGCCCACCGTGCTGATCGTGATCTTGCTCGGAGCCAGGTTTAGCCCGCGCCGGTCGGTGATAATCTCCAGCGCCGTCATCACAGCATCGTAATTGTGCAACGGCTCGCCCATGCCCATGAGCACCAGATTGCGCAAGCCCGCGTGACCGGCCGCGCGGAGCGCGCGCTGCGCGTGCCGGACCTGCGCCACGATTTCGCCGGGCCGCAAGTGCCGCACAAAACCCATTTGGCCCGTCGCGCAAAACACGCAGCCCATCGCGCAGCCTGCCTGCGTGCTGAGACACGCGGTGTGACGGCCCTTGAAGCCCATCAGCACGGTTTCGATTGTTTGCCCGTCGGCAAGGCGAAGGAGAAACTTCCGGGTCAATCCGTCCGCGCTCGCGAGGTCAGTAGCCGCCTCCGGTGTCTCGATGAAAAACCGGCGTCCCGCGCCCACTTGTTCAGCGACCCAGCGGCGCAACGGCGGCAGGAATTCGGCACTGACCAGATCGTGGTTCAACCCGTGATGCAACGCCCGCCACAGCGAACGCGCATGGAGCGGCGAGGTGCCGGACGCGACGAACTCGCGTTCCAGCTCCGCAAAAGTCAGGTCGAGGAGCGAGCGCGGCGCGGTCGGGGCAGCAGCATCAGTCGTCATGTCGCCGGCGAGTGTGCCGCTGGCGAGCAGCCCAGCGAAATTGAAATCGAGATCAACCGCCCGTTCGCACGCTAGTTTCAATTCGCGGCTTTCGCTCCCGGGCCGGGCTGGATAAAATCGCGCCGTGCCGCAAGCTGATTCAGAGCAACGATCCCCGTGGTGGTTTCTGCCGCTGGTGGCGTTGTTGTTCTTCGGCCTGCTCGGCACCCGCTCGTTGAACGAGCCGGACGAGGGGCGTTACGCGGAGATCGCGAGAGAGATGGTCGAGACGGGCAACTGGCTCGTGCCGCACATCTGGTATGTGCCGCACTTGGACAAACCACCGTTCACTTACTGGGCCGTCGCCACGTCGCTCTCCATTTTCGGTGTGAACGAATGGGCGGTGCGCCTGCCGCTGGCGCTGGCGGGCTTGAGCGCGGCCTGGGCCACATTCCTCTTCGTGCGCTCACTTGCGGGCGCGGCGGCGGCACGCGCGAGCGCGCTCGTGCTCGGCACCTCGGCGCTCTACTGGGTGATGGCTCGGATGCTGACGACGGATATTTTCCTCACGCAGTTTATCGCGTGGGCGATTTATTTTTTCTGGCGAAGCTGGCGGAGCCTTGATGCGCTGGGGGAAGGAAGTCAGACATCAGAAGTCAGCAGCCAGAAATCGGACGCGAAGGAGGAAGTGGCGGACCCCATCGGCGATGCTCGGGCACGCGCGGCTCGGCGCAGCTTTGGCTGGCAACTCGCGGCGTGGACAGCGATGGCAGGCGGTGTGCTGACCAAGGGGCCGATTGCGTTGGTGATACCGCTTGCCGCATTTGGCGCGTTGTTGGTCTGGCGTCGGCATACGTCCGGCGCGCGACTGAGTGTGTTGCTGTTCGGCGCGCTGGCGGGCGTGCCTCTGTTTGCAGTGCTGGCGCTGCCGTGGTTTTGGCTGGTGTGGGAAAGCGTGCCGCACTCGTTCGAGTTCATGGTCAAGGGTCAGATCGTCGGGCACGCGGTGCAGGCGGCAGCGAAGAATCGCGCGCAGCCGTTTTGGTTTTTCGGGCCGGTGCTGCTGGTCGGGTTTCTGCCATGGACGCTGCTGCTCGGCTGGCTGTGGCGGCGTGCGCACTGGCGGTCGCTGGACGCGCGGACACAGGAAGGCTGGTTGCTCCTGAGCGTCTGGGCCGGGGTCACGTTCGTGCTGTTTTCGATCAACCGCGCGAAGCTGCCACATTACATCCTGCCGATGTTTCCAGCGCTGGCCGCACTGCTTGCCTTGCGCTGGCCCGCGTTCAGAGTGGCAGCCTCCGATCCGGCACGACCATCCGAACCAACGCCTCCCGCCGAGTTGGCAACCGGCGCGCCAAGCTGGGTCTGGCGGGTGTTGCCTGCTGCGGCGCTGGTGCCGCTGATCGCGTTTCCACTGGCGTGTTGGTTTGCTTTCAAAGTGCGTGAGTCGCTTTGGGTGCGGGTGATGCCGCTCGGCGCGGCGATGTTGCTGCTGGCGGTTTGGTGGGAGGGACGGAAGTGGTCCCCACGGTCGAGGGTGGCGTGGGCTGCGGGTTTGGCGCTCTTTGCCCTGCTCACGCTCGGCGCGGTGGTGCCGCTGGTGGAGACGGAGATGCGCAGCAACCAGACGCTCAAACCACTGGGCCTCGCGCTGCGGCAGGAAGCTCGCGAGGGCGACCTCATCGTGGTGCGTTTGCGCATTCCACAGGGGCTGCCTTTCTACGCGCACCCCGTGATCAGTGCGACGCGCCGGCCTTTTCTCTCAGGGCTGCCGGAGCATCGGATGCCCTTCGAGTTTCCCGGCAACGGTGCACGTTTCGGCGACCGGGTGATGAGGGATGATCGCACTTTCAGCAACGTGCTGGCGGGTCCGCAGCGTGTGCTGGTAGTCGGCTACAAAGGCTCTCTCGTCAACGCACGGCCACTCGCTCGCGGCAAACAACTGCGATTGCTCGCCGAAGTGGGCGAATGGGAGTTGTTCACCAACCAATGAGCCGAGTTTTCGTGAACTCACCTTCAACTGCTCGACGGCCTGTGCCCCAACGCCTAGACTGACTCCAGATGCGTCACCTCAAAGCCGTCTTCCGTTTTGGCTGGCCATATATGCGCCCCTACCAGAGCCGTCTCTGGCTGGGTGTGCTGTGCGGGGTGCTGCTGGGCTTGTCGAACGCGAGTTTCATCTGGGCGACGAAGACGATCTTTGGGCGGCTCGAAGCAAAACCGGCGATGGAGAAGGAGGAGACCGCCTCGACTAACAGGCTCGCGGCTTATCTGCAAGAGCGGGTTAAAGCAGTCCGGCAAACCGTTGACACCGCCGTTGACCCCTGGCTGCCGCTGGCGGGCCGGGAGCGGGACGCCAAACAATTGATCGGCGGGTTTCTGCTGCTGCCCGTGCTGGTGGCCATTCGCGGAATGCTCGGTTACTTCAGCACGTATTGCATGTGCTGGGTGAGCGAGCGGGTGATGGCGGATCTGCGCGCGGCCGCACTGCACAAGCTCAACCAGCTCTCGCTGGATTTCTTCAATCGCTCGACCATGGGCGACCTCACCACGCGCATCAACGGAGACACCGCTGCGCTCTACCGTTGCCTAGCGCTGGGCTTTGGCGACCTCATCCGCGAACCCGTCACCATCGTCAGCCTGGCGGTCGGCTTGTGTCTCGTGGACTGGCAGTTGACGCTGGTGGCACTGGTGTTCGTGCCGCTGGTGCTATTGCCTTTAAAGAAACTGGGCAACAAAATGCGGGCAATGTCGAAGGCCGGGCTGGACGTAGCCATCACCCAGTCCAGCGCGTTGCTAGAAGCGTTGGCCGGCATCCGTGTTGTTCAGGCCTTTGGACTCGAAACCCGACAGGAGGAGCGGTTCCAGCAGAACGCCCGGCAGCTCACCCATTATGGGATGAAAATGGTGCAGGCCCGCGAGCTGGTCAACCCGATCACCGAGACCATCGCGATGCTGGGGCTGGGAAGTCTCGTAGTGTTTATTTTTTGGAAGCAAACCAGCCTGCCGAACATGATCGGGTTTGGCATCGGGTTGGTGATGCTGATGCAGCCCTTGAAAAAGCTGACCGCGTTGCATGTGCTGTTCCAGCAGACGGTCGTCAGCGTGGACCGGCTCTTCCAACTGTTTCAGGAGCAGCCCACGGTGCGCAACCGCCCGGATGCCCAGGCGATGCGCGAGTTCCGGGCGCAGCTTGCGTTCGAGTCTGTCAACTTTGCCTACGCGGACAAGCCGGTGCTGCAAGACTTCAGTCTGGTCATCCCACGCGGCATGAAGCTGGGCGTGGCTGGGGAAAGTGGTTCAGGCAAGAGCACGCTCGTGAATCTGGTGTTCCGGTTTTACGACCCCACCGGGGGAGGCGTGAAGGTGGACGGGGTGGACCTGCGCGACTTGTCGCTGCCGGACGTGCGCGCACAGATGGCGTTGGTCAGCCAGGAGGTGGTAATCTTCGACCAGACGGTGGCCGAGAACATCGCCTGCGGCAAGGCCGACGCCACGCGCGCCGAGGTCGAGGCAGCGGCACGGCAGGCTTATGCGCACGACTTCATCATGCAACTGCCCCAGGGCTACGACACGCGACTAGGGGAGCGCGGCGTGACCCTCTCCGGCGGCCAGCGCCAACGGCTGGTGATCGCCCGCGCCTTTGTGCGCAACGCGCCGATTCTCGTGCTAGACGAGGCGACGGCGGCGCTCGATTCCCACGCGGAGGCGGAAGTGCAGAAGGTCATCGACCAGTTCGCCGCCCATCGCACCGTCATCTGCGTCGCGCACCGGCTTTCCACGCTCGCGGCGATGGACCGGATCATCGTATTATCCGAAGGGCGCATCGTGGAACAAGGCGGCTTTCAGGAATTGCTGCGGGCCGGCGGCGTCTTCGCGGGCATGGCACGCCGCCAGGGCATCAGCACGGAGCCGTAGCCGAACCGCGCGATGAACCGAAATTCTGGCTCGACGACAGGAACTATTTGAGAAGTCATTTGCCGTCGTCAGTGCGACGGGCAATCGGCGAACCTCGAGTAGAGCAATGAAAGTCGTTATCTTGTGCGGTGGCTTAGGCACGCGGTTGCGTGAGGAGACGGAGTTCCGTCCCAAGCCCATGGTGCCGGTCGGCGGGCGGCCCATCCTCTGGCACATCATGAAGTATTACGCCCACCACGGGCACAAGGACTTCATCCTCTGCCTCGGCTACAAGGGCGAGGTTATCAAGGACTACTTCCGCAACTACCATTGGAACACCAGCGACGTGACTTTGAAATTGGGCCGCAGCCCGGAGATCCGCTACCACAACCGCCACGACGAGGAGGATTGGAACGTCACGCTCTTGGACACGGGGCAGACGACGCAAACCGGCGGCCGTTTGCGCCGCGCGTTGAGCCACGTGCCGGAGGAAAACTTCCTGATGACCTACGGCGATGGCGTCACGGACAGTGACCTGAACGCCTCGATCCGCTTTCATGAAAAGCACGGGCGACTTGCCACGCTCACCGCTGTGCGGCCCTCGGGTCGGTTCGGCGAACTGGCCATGGACGGGCACACCATCACGGGCTTCCGCGAAAAGCCGGAACAGGAAAGCGCCTTCATCAACGGCGGCTTCTTCGTGCTGAATCGGCGCATCGGCGACTACCTCGATGGCGATGACTGCGTGTTTGAGCGCAAACCGCTGGAGCGCCTCGCCAGTGAAGGCAACCTGCAAGCCTACCAGCACCCCGGATTCTGGCAGTGCATGGACACTTACCGCGAGCAACAGATGCTCGACCAACTCTTCAACTCGGGCAAAGCCCCGTGGAAAGTTTGGTGAGCCCCCCCTTCCTAAAAACCTACGCCGGCCGCCGGGTGTTCATCACCGGCCACACCGGCTTCAAGGGCAGTTGGCTGAGCCTCTGGCTCCACACGCTCGGCGCGGAAGTCGTGGGCTTCAGCCTGCCGCCGGCCACCCCGCCGAACCTGCACGAAACCCTCGGCGGAAAAGTCTTCGCCGACGAAATCTTCGGCGACATCCGCGAGATGCAAGCGGTGAACGCAGCGGTGGCAGCGGCCCGGCCTGACTTCGTCTTTCACCTCGCCGCGCAACCCCTCGTCCGCCTCTCCTTCGCGCAGCCGGTGGAAACGTTTGAGGTCAACGTCATGGGCACCGTGCATCTGCTCGAAGCCCTGCGCACGGCGGGCCAACGCTGTCCCGTTATCATCGTGACGAGCGACAAGTGCTACGAAAACCGTGGCTGGGAATGGGGCTACCGGGAGCACGACCCGCTCGGCGGCCACGACGTTTACTCCATGAGCAAGGCCGCGACCGAACTCGTCGCGCAGTCGTGGCGGCGCTCCTTTTTCCAAACTGACGCGCGCCTCGGCCCGCTGGCCACCGTGCGCGCGGGCAACGTCATCGGCGGCGGCGACTACGCAGCGGACCGCATCGTGCCCGACTGCGTGCGCGCGCTGCTCGCCGGTCGGCCCATCGGTCTCCGCAGCCCGCACGCCACGCGCCCGTGGCAGCACGTGCTGGATTGCCTCAGCGGCTACCTCTGGCTCGGGGCCAAGCTCGCCGGGCCCACGCCCGAAGCCCGGCTCGCCGACGCCTTCAACTTCGGTCCCGACGCGCGCTCGAACCAACCCGTCGCCGCGCTCGTGCACGAATTTCTCCAACACTGGCCGGGCGAATGGCGCGACGAGTCCCGCGCCGACGCACCGCACGAAGCGAGCTTCCTGCACCTGAGCACCGACCGCGCGGCGCAGTGGCTCGGCTGGTATCCGACGTGGGACTTCGCCACCGCCGTGCGCGAAACGGCCCGCTGGTATCACGCCCGCCACGTGACCGGCGCGGACATGGCCGCCTTCAGCCGCGCGCAGATCGCCGCCTTCACGGCCGCCGCCGCCGCGCGCGGGCTGACGTGGGCCAAGCCGTCATGAGCGCGACCTTCACTTGCCGCTCGTGCGGTTCGACGCGAGGCGAACTGGTGCTCGACCTCGGCCACCAGCCGCTCGCGAACAACCTGCTGCGGCCCGCCGATCTCGGCCAGCCGGAGCCGCGCTTCCCGCTGCGCGTCTTCGTCTGCCCCGACTGCTGGCTGCTGCAAATCACCGACCTCGTCCCGCCCGTCACGCTGTTCAGCGAATACCTCTACTTCTCCTCGTTCTCCGAGACGATGCTGCGCCACGCGCGCGAAGCGGCGGAGCGCTACCGGTGCGAGTTCGCCCTCGGCCCGCACAGCCGTGTTGTCGAAATCGCCAGCAACGACGGCTATCTGCTGCAAAACTTCCAGCGCGCGGGCGTCCCGTGTCTGGGCATCGAGCCCGCCGCCAACATCGCCAAGGTCGCCCGCGAGAAGGGCATCGAGACGTGGACCGAATTCTTCGGTCTCGCACTCGCGCAACGGCTCGTGGCCGAGCGCGGCCCGGTGGACTTGGTGCTGGGCAACAACGTCTTCGCCCACGCGCCGGACACGAACGACTTCGTCGCCGGGCTGAAGGCGCTGCTCCAGCCGGGCGGCCGCGTGGTGCTGGAATTCCCGCAGGGGCTGGAGCTGTTGGAGCACGCGGAGTTCGACACGATCTATCACGAGCACGTGTTTTACTTCACGCTCACGGCGCTGCGCCCGCTCTTCGCGCGGCATGGGCTGGAGATTTTTCACGTCGAGCGGCTGGCCATCCACGGGGGATCGCTCCGCATCTTCGCCAGCCACGTCGGCGCGCACCCGGTCATGGACTCGGTGGGCGCGCAATTGGCGACCGAGCGCGCGGGCGGCGTGGACTCGCTCGCTCGCTACACGCGCTTCGCCGCGCAAGCCGCCGGTATCCGCACGACGTTGTGTGAACAGCTCGCCACGTTGCGCGCGCAGGGCAAACGGATCGCCGCTTACGGAGCTTCGGCCAAAGGCAGCACGCTGCTGAACTACTGCGGGCTGGGCCGCGAGACGCTGGAGTTCGTGGCGGATCGCAGCACTTACAAACAGGGCCGGCTCACGCCCGGCACGCACTTGCCCATCGTCGCGGCGGAGGAACTGGCTGCGCGCCAGCCCGACTACACGTTGCTGCTGACTTGGAATTTCGCGGAGGAAATCCTGCGGCAGCAACAAGCGTATCGGGACGCGGGCGGACGATTCATCGTGCCAGTGCCAGAGGTGCGGATCGTATGAAGTTCACGCCGACCAAACTCGCAGGCGTCTGGCTCGTGGACCTGGAGCGACGCGAGGACGAACGCGGCTGGTTCGCGCGGACCTGGTGCGCGGAGGAGTTCGCGGCGCGCGGGCTGCCGACGGCCTTTTCCCAGTGCAGCGCTTCGTTCAACCAGCGGCGCGGCACGCTGCGGGGGATGCACTATCAGATCGCGCCGCACGAAGAAGCCAAGCTGGTGCGCTGTGTGCGCGGCGCGCTGTTTGACGTGGCGCTGGATTTGCGGCCGGCATCCGCGACGTTCAAGCAGTGGGTGGGCGCGGAGCTGACGGCGGAGAATGGCCGGGCGCTGTTCATCCCCGAAGGCTGCGCGCACGGCTTCCAAACGCTCGTGGATGACACCGAGGTTTTTTACCAAATCGCCGGCGCGTATCACCCAGCCAGCGGGCGCGGGGTGCGGTGGGATGATCTGGCATTCGGGATCCAGTGGCCCTGTCCGCACGAAGCAACCCTCTCACCGCGAGATGCCGCGCTGCCGGTGTTGAGCACATCAACCGTGCAACGGGACAGCCCTTAACAAACTCAACGAACGCCAGACCTCCGACGCAACGGTTCTGACTCAATGATCGCCCATCCAGTATGAATCCAACTCCAGATTCCCCACTCCTCACATCCGACCAAGTCGAACAATACCACCGGGACGGCTTTCTCATTCTGCGCGGGTTCTACGACCTGAAGACGGAGATCGAGCCTATCCAGCGCGACATTCACCAGATCATCGGCATCGTGATTCAGAAACACGGACTGCCCATCGAACATCCCCCGTTCCGCCCTGAAACCTTCGATGCCGGATACCAGCCGCTCATTGCGCATGACCGTCGGCTGGGCGCTGAGATTTACGACGCGGTGAAGCAGATCCCGGCCTTTGTGCGGCTGGTGGTCAATGAACGCCACGACCGATTGATGCGGCAGTTGCGGAACACGGATTTGCCCGGCGTCGCTGCTGGCGGCTACGGGATCCGCATCGACAATCCGTTCGAGGAAAAGTTTCGCGCGAACTGGCATCAGGATTATCCGAGCCAGTTACGGAGCATCGACGGCTTGGTTTATTGGTCGTCGCTAGTCGAGCTGACCGAGGAATTGGGTCCGCTGCAAATCGCCGTGGGATCGCACAAAGACGGGCTTGCGCCGATTCTGACACGCGACCCGGAGAATCCGGAAAAAACCGGAGCCTACGCACTTCGGCTCAAGGACGAAGCGGCGCGCATCGCAAGCTATCAAAAGGTGCAGGGCTTGATTTCCGTGGGGGACCTGATCGTCGTGGATTTCCTGAACCTGCACGCATCGGGTTTCAACCGCGGCAGCCGGTCACGCTGGACGATGCAGATGCGCTACTTCAACTATCGCGACCCCATCGGCCAACGCATCAGTTGGGTGGGCTCCTTCGCGGCTGGGAAGAGCCTCCGTGACGTGCATCCTGAATTAATCGCCGACTGATCCCTATGAGCCACTGCCACGTCTGCGGCCAAACGCTCCCGCCGCCTCTCTATCGCTCCCCGCACGCAATCTCGATCACGTCGCTGTGTGAGGTGCTTCCGCAACGCGTCGCCGTCGCCTTCTGCGCCGCGTGCGGCCATTTGCAAACGGATGCGCTGGCTGACTTGGATGCGTATTACGATCGCGACTACAAGATTCTGATCGGCTCGGCGGACGAAGATCAGTTCTACGCCATGGTGGAAGGGCGGAAGGTTTTCCGCACCGAGCACCAAGTGAACACGCTGCTCGCCAAAGTCCACTTGCCCGACGGCGCACGCGTTCTGGATTACGGCTGCGCGAAAAGCTCTTCGCTCCGGCGACTCACGGAACTCCGGCCGGACATCGAGCCGCACGTGTTCGACGTGAGTGACATGTATCTGCCGTATTGGAACCGGTTTGTCCGCCCGGAGAATTGCAGCCTCTACACGCCGAATCCGGAATGGGCCAACCGCTTCGACCTGATCACCTCATTCTTCGCGTTAGAGCACGTGGCGGATCCGCGGGCACTGGCAAAGACCGTAGCCGGCCTGCTGAAACCGGACGGCCTCTTTTACTGCATCGTCCCCAACGTCTATGCGAACACGGCGGATTTCGTCGTGGCAGACCACGTCAACCATTTCTCCGCCGCTTCCCTCCGCCGGTTGATGGAAGACGCCGGGATGCAGGTCGTGAGCTTGGATGCTCACGCTCACAACAGCGCGTGGGTGCTGGTCGCGACACGTAAAACCCCGGCAACGCCGAAGTCGCCCGCGCCCGAAGAACACGCTGGCCTCGAACAACAAGCGCGGGACTTGGCGGCCTACTGGTCCGCCTTTGCCGACCGTGTGCGAGCCTTTGAAGCCACGCATCCGCACGCTCAAGCGGTGGCGATTTACGGTTCGGGATTTTATCACGACTATTTTTATCCATGAGCACCCACCTGTTTGCATGGAATGAAGTGGGGCGCAAAAGCTTGTGCCAAAGGAACGACTTGCTATGCGCGTAGGAGTCGTTTGCTCATCGGGTGGGAGCGCGCTTCTCGCAGCGGCGTCCATTTGTCCAGCCGTCCGATTCAGCGTTGTCACGGACCGGGCCTGCGGGATCGAACGCGGGTGCGCGGACCGAGGGATTGAATGCACTCGGATCGAATGGCGCGACAAGCAGTCCTTCTCAGCCGCAGCCGCACAACATTTTAGCCAGACCGGAGAGCATGACTTTCTTGTCATGTTCTACTCCCGACTGGTGACTGCCCCACTGGTCGGACAACACCGCCTGCTCAACATCCATCCGTCGCTACTGCCGGGCTTCAAAGGGATCGGGGCGGTGGAACAGGCACATGGGTTTGGAGCCCGATTCCTCGGAGCCACTCTGCATGTTGCGGACGAGCAGATGGATCACGGCCGCACCGTCGCCCAAGCCAGTTGTCCGACCCGGCCCGATTGGTCCCTCGAAGATTGGCAACACGTGGCCTTCCTGCAGAAAACGGCATTGCTGCTGTTGGCCATTGAGTTAACGAGCCTGCGCTTGCTGCGTTGGGAGGGAGCGGATGCAAAACTGGATCCAGGCTGGGTATCCGGCGACCGACTGAACCCGATGCTCACAGACCCGGCGCTTCTAGCGGGCTTGCGGCAGCATCAAAGGCCGGGGTTGGAGTTTCTGTGAAAACCGTCGTCATCTCGCAGCCGATGTTCTTCCCGTGGGTTGGGATGTTCGAGCAGACCCGGCTGGCGGATGTGTATGTCCATTACGATGACGTTCAGTTTTCCAAGGGCAGCTTCACCAACCGAGTGCAGCTCAAAACGGCGCGCGGTTCCGAGTGGCTTTCCGTTCCGTTGCGGGACCTGCGGCTCGGCCAAAAGATTCGCGAAGTCGCGGTGGACGATCGGCAGAACTGGCGCCAACGGCACCTTCAGTTGTTGGCCGAGTCTTACTCCGGTGCGCCGTTCGTCAGCGAAATGCTGACGCTGGCAAAGGCAGTTTATGACCAGCCAGCCGCCACCATCAATGACCTCGCCATCGCGAGCACCGAGGCCGTCTGGAATTATTTCCCATCCACCCGGCCCAGAGAGGTGCTGCGGGCCTCGGAACTGGGCATTGGCGGGCAAAGTTCGCGCCGTGTCTTGGATGTGGTGAAGCATGTCGGCGGCACGCATTACCTCACCGGTCACGGAGCGCGCCACTATCTGGACCACGCACTGTTCGAGGTCGAAGGCGTGCAGGTGGAATACATCGACTACCAGAAGCAGCCCTACCCACAGCAGCATGGCGCGTTCACTCCTTTTGTGTCCGTGCTCGATTTGATCGCGAACCTGGGGCAGGATGGAGCCCGGGTCATGGTGTCGGGAACAGTTGATTGGAAGAAATTCTGTGTATGAGTGAAATTGCCAAGTTCATAGCCGAAGTGGCGGGTAACATCGAGGGACTGAAGGCGGACCAAGATGTCCAAGCCCTGTCGCGCATCTGGCTGCGTGAGATTACGCGCCATAAATATGCCTACAACTTTACTTGGTTGGGCCGCCCTCTCATTCAACTGCCTCAGGACATGGTGGCCGTGCAGGAGCTGGTCTGGCGGGTGAAGCCGGACCTAATCATCGAGACGGGCGTGGCCCATGGCGGGTCGTTGATCTATTCGGCATCGCTGCTCGAATTGATCGGCGGGCCTGGCCGGGTGATCGGCGTGGACATCGATATTCGCGCACACAATCGTGTGGAAATTGAAAAGCACCCGCTGGCCCACCGGATTCAGTTGATCCAAGGCTCCTCGGTGGATCTTGCGGTGATCCGGCGAGTCCGCCAAGCGGCGCGCGGTTGCGAGCGGATCATGGTCTTCCTGGACTCCAACCACACGCACACGCACGTATTGCAAGAGCTGCGCGGCTACTCACCGTTGGTGACCAAGGGCAGCTACCTCGTGGTATTTGACACCTTGATCGAAGATATGCCCAGTGACCTCATCAAAGAACGGCCGTGGGGCAAGGGCAACAATCCCAAAACCGCCGTCTGGGAATTTCTTAAAAAGAACCGGCGTTTCCAGGTGGACAAGGACATCGAAAGCAAGCTCCTCATCACGGTCGCCCCCGACGGCTACTTGAGGTGCATTGCGGATTAAGTATGGAACGCATCCCTGTTTCCGGCCCGTGGATCACTGCCCGGGAGATCGCCTACGTCACCGACGCCGTGACCAACGCGTGGTATGGCAACGCCAACGTCTGGCACGAGCGCTTCGAGAAATCGTTCGCAGAACACGTTGGGGTCAAGCACGCCATTGCCCTGCCGCATTGCACGGCGGCCATTCACCTTTCGCTGCTGGCACTCAACGTCGGGTCGGGAGATGAGGTCATCGTGCCCGACTGCACTTGGATCGCCTCCGCTGCCCCCATCACTTACGTGGGTGCAACCACGGTGTTCGCCGATATTGACCCCCGCACTTGGTGTTTGGATGCGCGGTCATTCGAGGCCTGCATCACCCCGCGCACCAAAGCCGTCATTCCTGTGAACCTCTACGGCAACATGCCGGACATGGATGCGCTCCGGGAAGTGGCTCGACGGCACGGCATCGCGATCATTGAAGACGCTGCCGAATCCATCGGCTCGGAATACAAGGGGCAGCGGGCTGGCAGCTTTGGCGCGACGGGGGTCTTCAGTTTTCACGGTTCCAAGACCCTCACCACCGGTGAAGGCGGGATGCTGGTCACCAACCGCGACGACCTTCGTGCGCGCGTGCTGTTCCTGCGGGACCACGGGCGACCGCCGGGCGACCGCTTGTTTCACAACACCGAGGTGGCCTATAAATACAAGATGAGTTCCATGCAGGCGGCGCTGGGCACGGCGCAATTGGAGCGCGTCGAAGAACTCGTCACTCGCAAGCGGGAAATATTCGCGTGGTATGCCGAGGAACTGGCGGACCTGCCCGGTGTCACTCTCAACCATGAAGCTCCTGGCACCAAAAACTCTTACTGGATGGTCACCGCCATCCTCGCCGAATCGATCGGCCTCCGAAAAGAGCGCTTGATGGAACTGCTGGACGCTGAGGGCATTGATTGCCGCCCGTTCTTCCACCCCTTGAGCAGCCTCCCGGCCTACTCCGGTTCGCCACAGGCCGCCGTCGCGCGGAGCCGAAACTCCGTGAGTTACGCCATCAGCCCATTCGGCATCAACCTCCCGTCCGCGCTCAATCTCACCCGCGAGCAAGTCCGCCGCGTTGCCGTGGCCCTCCGCGCCGTGCTCGCCGCCGCCCGCCCCGCATGAGCACCCCACGCTTCAGCGTCGTGCTGCCGACGAAGGGCCGCAGCTTTCTGGTCGGCCATGCCATCCGGAGTGTGCTGGCACAGACTGCACCGGACTTGGAGTTGATCGTCACGGACAATGACGACGGCGACGCAACGCGTCAGGCGGTGCAGGCGTTCCGAGATCCCCGGCTTCGCTACGTGCGCACCGGGGGCCTGAACATGCAGGACAACTGGGAACACGGAGCCGCGCAAGCCACCGGGGAATATCTCCTGATCCTGGAGGACAAGCAGATGCTCAAGCTCACTGCGCTCGCGCAACTGACAAGCCATATCGAAAAACTTCAGCCCGAAGTGCTGCGCTGGCGCAGCGACAGTTTCGACGACGCGATATTTCCTTCCCGGGTGCGGCGGGGCAAGGTCGACGGTTCCGTGCGCATGACCAGTTCCGATGTGCTGCTTGCGGCGTTCCTGGGAGACTTGGACAAGAGCTACAAAACGACGTTGCCCTTGCCGCAACTCGCGTGCGTCCACCGCAGCCTGCTTCAGCGGATCAAGGCCGGCCCCATGCAGCGGCTGTTCCACCCGGTGTCGCCCGATGTGGTCCTCGCACTCCTGATGCTCAACGAGGCGGAGTCCGTCTGCGAGATTGACTCGCCACTGGTCCTATATGTCTCCAGCTTGCACAGCAATGGACGCAGCTTAACCCAGAAGCAAGGGGAGACCGGGCGGCAGTTCCTCCGCCAATTACCCGGAGGCGAGAGCGACTGTTATGATCTAGTCCCCATCAAATGCATCTCCGTGTGTTCGGTCTACAACGACTTTCAACGGACCCGGCTCAAGGTCGGCGGCAGGCTCGCGCAACACGAACTCAACTGGATCAAGTATTTCCTCGATTGCTACCAATGGATGCTCGGCCCCATGTCGGCGGGCGTGGACATGACACCGACTCTGCGCGAGTGGGAACGCGCGTTGAGCGAGCAGCCGTCAGCGGTGCAGCAGTCGGTGCGGGAAGCACTCGCTGTCCGGCGGCTGGCCGTGCCTTCCGCCTTGGACATCGCACGGAAACAATTCATCAGGAAGTCGGGTGCCGATCGGCTGGTGCGTTGGTGCAAGCACCTCTATCGTGGCCGTTTCAAGCAGGATCCGGAATGGCGCTTTACCGACGCCATCTCCTACTACGAGTGGGAGTGCGAACAAATCCGTGCCGCCACCAACTCAAGCCCGCCCGAGTAAACCCGGCTGAAAATACAGGGTGTTGGCGTAAATCAGATTTCCACCCGGGCCGGTGCGGAGCTCGTGGAAGGAGCGGAGTTTGAAATCCGCCGCCCGCAGCAAGGCGTCAATTTCCCCAAACAGCGCACAGCCTTCGTAGAGCTCCTCAAAGAGCACTTCGATGTAAATGCATGCGACCTGTTGCAACGCCCGCTGGCCACCCTGGATGAGCAACCGCTCGGCTCCCTGAATATCCACCTTCAGGAGATCGAGCCGGTCGATTTTTTCTTGCGTAAACAGGTCATCAAGCGCCAGCGCCGGAACCGTGACCACATCGGTCTCCCGCAAATCCTTCTGGAAAATTTGCGTGGAACGTTTACTGATAGGCAATAGCGAACTGGAAGCGCGGTGCCGGTTGATGCGAAAGGTGACGCGCCCAGAAGTGTCCGCGATGGCTGCGTGGATGACCTTGCAGGCGGGTTGACTGGAGAATTTTTGCTGCAAACCTGACGCCAATTCTTGATCAGCTTCCACCAACCAGACCCGTTCAGGTCGGTAATAATCTAGCGCGGCCTGAGTGAATTCACCCTGATGGGCGCCAACATCCATCACCCGTCGGCATTCAAACGGCGGAAAATCCCGGAACTGGCGGACGGCGCGGCGCATCGGCCGGCGGCAAAGCGCCAGCCAACGTTTCCAAGCCGGCCAAGCGGCAAAACTCGGCAGTGAACGGATGGGGTTTTGATCACTCATAACGCGGGAGTGCCAGCAAACACACGGGGCTAATGGCCGAACGACGCAACCGGAGCTGCGTTCCCGTGGCCCGCCAGAACTTCAGCAGCCGGGTGGTGCTTCGATTCCTCAGCCGCCCCCTGCACCAGTCGGCCAAACGGTGGGCCACCGCCGCAGACAGGAAAATACTGCGGGCTGACAACGGCTTTGGGGGTTGCCAAACTTGGCATAAGGAAATGGCGCATTTTACATCGCCAAAATTGAGCGAGCAGCCACGCATCGAATCAATCCTCCACCTGGACGACACCGATGCCGATGGCGCGCCCATCCGGCGTGGCGTCCGCCCATTCGTAAGCGATGGGCCGCTGCTGTTTGAGCTCCTGCCAGAACCGCCACACCTCGATGCGCGGTTCATTCGCGCGCGGCAAAATATCGTGCAAGGCAATCCAGCCACCTTTGGCGACCAGCGGGGAATAAAGTTCAAAATCTCGCTTCACGCCCTCATAGGTGTGATCGCCGTCAATGAACAAAAAATCAGCTTTGCCATCGCCCAGTAGCGGCGTGATTTGGCGCACGGTATCGGGTGAATGGGAATCGGCGCGGATCAAGTGCAAGGACTGACCCAGCGCGGCAAAGGAGCGGTAAAAATCGGCGCGACAAGCGGGATAACCTCCGCCGAATTCACCCGCAGGCAGATCAAGGCTGATGATCGTGGCCTTGGGATGCGCCGCCTGGCACCACAGATACAGCGTGCCCCCGTGGCAGGTGCCGATCTCAATGATCCGCCGGGGCTGCATTGCCGTGATGCGCGCGTATAACTCGCCGAATTCCGCCTGCGACTGCATCGGCTTGATGCTTTTGAAAAACCCCGCGCCGCGAAAAATGAAGGGAATGGCGAGCCGAGTTGCCGGCGTTCGCAACCGGCTCTCCAGGTCGCGCAACGTGTTGGCGGCCTGACGTGCGTGCCAAGCTTTGAGCAAATGTCGGACTAGTTGCTTCATTGTTACGATATTGAGCGGCAAATTTAATTTAGTGAGTGGCCGAATTGACCACAACGCCATGACCACAACGCCAAACCCCGGACTCCCGGGAGTCATCTAGCTACCGAGGGCAGCGCGGAAGCCGCACTTTCGTGCAGCGGCCACTGCGCGAGCGGCGAGGAGTGCGTCTTCATTAAGTCAGGCACCGGCAAGAGTTGGCCACAAGTGCCCTGCGCAGCGCAATGCTAGGCCGGGCGTTGAAACCACATTCGCGTGCCGATGCCGCGCGAGTATTTCCAAGCGAGGCGGAAGTTGCGCCCCCACTGGCGCGGCTGATCCCACAGCAAGCCCGTGCCCGCCGCACGCCAAAAAGGTGGTCGAAACCCGCGCAGACCGGCGCGTTCGCCCAACGCGCGCAGGCTGGTAGCATCGAAGAGATTCACGTGAATAGTCGGGCACAACGCGTCCCAGTCTCGGTCCGTCAGTTCGCGCAGCTGGGTGCTGTCTCGCGCAGCGCGCGCGAAGTGGCCGGCCAGTTTCGGATGGCCAGGCACGCCCGCCAGCAGCAGCCCACCCGGCTTGAGGCTTCGTGCGAGCCGCGTCAGCGTCGGCGCGGGATCGCTCAGATGTTCCAGCACCTGATCCACTAGCACGAAATCAAACGCTGCCACCCCCAATTCTGACTCGTCGCACACCTGAATGCCGTGCCGCTGCGCGTGCGCGCGCGTGGTCGCAGAGACCTCGACGCCCGTGACCTCACAGCCAAACGCCTGCGCCAGCAGCGCGAATCTCGCCCAGCCCATCCCGTAATCGAGCACGCGCGGTTGCGGCATAGGCTGCAGCCGTCGCAGGAGCAGCACATCGTGCGCGAGGTGGGCGAGCGCGAGCAAAGCGCTTTCACTCGGCAGCCGGTGCGCTGCGTCATTCTGCCCGTAGAGCCGGGCCAGTTGCGGTTCCTCAAGCACCCAGCCTTGGAATAGAGCCTCACACTGCAGACAACGGTGGACAGCGAACGGAATACCCGTGAACCATTCCGCTGGCAGACCGAAACCCACCCGTCGGAGAAACGCCTGCAAATCGGGCTGGTCGTAGGGAATCGACAGCACCGGCGCAGTGGCGGGGGCGGCGCAGGCAGGACAATGGGAACGCTGGTGCATGAAATTCAGTTTAGAAAGCAGCGGGCAAAGTGGCCAGCCAGTGGTGAAGCCTATCCGCCTGCCGTGCCAGCGCGTAACGCGCCTCGAAATGCGCCCGCCCCGCCGC
>RFVF01000042.1 GCA_009922615.1 Pseudomonadota bacterium | reverse complement strand
ACCGATACGGCGCTAGCCGTGCAGCTCGCGCTCGACAACGCGGAGGCGCACACCACCCCGCTGGGCCTGCCTGCCGGCAGCCTTGCGTTCGACGTAAATCCCAATCTGGTGACCGGTGCCAATTCGCAGACGCACTTCGAACAAATTTACGCCCGTGCGGTGTCGGCACTGAACAACGCGGTGGTGTCGTTTGACGATGCGAAGAGCGTCACGCGGCTGATGCGTTCGGAGCAGGATTCGCTCGCGGATTATCAAGCGGCTGTTACTCGGCAGGAAATGGCCTATACCAACCAGTTGATCGAAATCTTCGGCACGCCTTATACTGATGATATCGGGCCGGGGCAGACCTATGACCAAGGCTACACCGGGCCCGACCTGTTCCACTACCCCTACGTGGACAATCCGCAGATCAGTTTCAAAGGTGTGGATGATCCTACACGGACGGTCATCTATACAATTGATTTCTCACGTCGATATCCCAACGTATCGTTTGAGGGCATTGTTCGGCAGGTAATCAAACTGGCCGCTAGCTTCACACCGGCGGGCGATCTAACTTGGTTAGACATTAAAACCTCCACTCGCACCGTGTCTTTCACCCTAGATGCGGATGGCTTTTTACAAAAGCCCTCGACTTGGACCGGGAAGCGCGCCTCACCTGGTCAAATACAAAACGCAATCAATCGTGTATCAGCCGCGCGCCAGAATGTTGCTGCCGCCTTGGATGCCAATGCCACCGCGGAAAAGTCTTTCGACTTGTTGGTTCAGCGGCTGGCCGCGCGCAGCGTGGCACAGGGAATGGTTCAAGTGACGACGAAAAGTGAGAGTCTCAAAAAGATGGCCATAGAATATGTGAAGTTTTGGTGGGAAACTAGAAAATCCATCAAAGAAATTGAAGCCTTGACCAAAGACAAGATGCTTAAAGGAACGGTAGACATGGTTCCTACAGAAATGGTGGCTGGCGTTGCTGCAGGTGTTGACCCTAGCAAGCCCGCTGCGGGTGCCGCTGAGACAGCTTCGGCTACGGTTGATCTCGCCAAGAGCATGAAGGAATTGCTGGAAAAAATGAAAAAAGAAATCGCCGAATTGAATTTTCAGTTCCGATCCAACTTGTTGACTGTGGGGTTGATCCAGCCATTGAATCAGTCGGTGGAGAATGCTCCGTTGATCTATGACACGACAATGGCCCTCAAAAAAATGGACACCACCTTGTTCGACATTAATTCCCGGTTGTTGGAACAGGAGCATGCTGTCAACGAATACATGGCACTGGTCGCGAAGGGCCAGCGGATACTCTCCGAACGCGAAACCTTCCGCCAGCGGACGGCCGCTGTCATTCAGGGCTATCGCACTCGCGATGCTGGCTATCGGATCTTCCGCGATGAGAAACTGGATCGCTACAAAACGCTCTTCGACCTCGCGGCCAAATACGCCTACCTCGCGGCCAACGCGTATGATTACGAAACTGGTCTGCTGAACACCTCCAAGGGCAAGGCGTTCGTGAACCGCATCGTCAACTCCCGTGCGTTGGGCATCGTGAAAAGCGGCCAGCCTCAATATGCCGGCAGCAACACGGGCGATCCCGGAATCTCCAGCGTGCTCGCCGAAATGAAGGCCGATTGGGACGTGCTCCGCGGGCGCTTGGGTTTCAATAATCCCACGGCCAACGGCACCACGGTTTCATTGCGCACGGAAAACCTCCGCATCGTCAACGGCTCCGAAGGGGACGCGACGTGGCGGGATGCGCTCAACCAGTCCCGCATGGCCAACGTGCTGGATGATGCGGACGTGAAGCGTTATTGCATGCAGATTGATCCGGGCAACGGTCTGCCGGTGCCGGGGATTGTGATTGAATTCGGCACCTCCATTTTCGATGGTAACAACCTGTTTGGCCGCGAGCTGGCCGGAGGTGACCACTATTACGATTCGAGTTATTTCGCGACGAAAATCTTCTCCGTTGGTGTGGCGCTGGAAGGCTATGTGGGCATGGACAATCCAGCGGCGAACTCTGGTGCGGTGGGCTCCTCCGGCAGCACGTCGCCGTCCGACCCGAACACCGCGTTCCTCAACACGCAGGCGCTGGCGGCCACTCCGGGCATCTATCTCATTCCCGTAGGGCAAGACGTGATGCGCAGTCCGCCGCTGGGCGATGTTTCCACGCTGCGTTCGTGGGCGGTGAGCGACGTGACTATCCCGTTGCCGTTCAACGTCGGCGGGTCGGATTTCTCCACCAAGCCGATCTATACCACGAGCGACTCGCTTACCGAACCGCTGTTCGGCCTGCGCAAGCACGCGACCTTCCGCCCGGTTTCCACCACGGCGGCTTTCAGTAATAACATCTACGGCGGCGGCGGTTCGCTGCAACAATCGCAATTCACCAACACCCGGCTCATCGGCCGCTCGGTGTGGAACACCCGCTGGAAACTCGTCGTGCCCGGCTACAAACTGCTGCACGACCCGAACGACGGCCTCGACCGCTTCATCAATACGGTCAAAGATATCAAACTCTACTACGTGACCTATTCCTACGCCGGCAACTGATTCACCAACCCAATCGCCATGAAAAAAACTTCACCAATGCGGATTGCGGATTGCGGATTGCGGAATCGCCGGAGTGTCCTGCTCACTTCGGTGATCTGCGCTTTTAACCTTCAGCTTTCATCTTTCATCTTGTCGGCCTTTCCGCCCGCGCTGCCGCACACGATTTACGGCATGGCGCGCGACGAGTATGGCAACCCGCTGCGCACCAGCGCCCTCATCGTCTTCACCACGAGCGACGGCGTGTCGGTCAGCACAACCGTGGACGATTCGCTGGAGCCGGGCGTGAATTACCGGCTCGTTGTGCCGCTGGATTCCGGGGTGAAGAGCGACGCCTACAAAACCGGCGCGGTGCAGGCTTCCGTCGCGTTCCGTATCCGCGTGACGGTCAATAACACGACCTATCTCCCGCTCGAAATGGTCGGCAATTACTCGACGCTCGGACTGCCGGGCAAGCAGACGCGCATTGATCTCACGCTCGGCGAAGACACGAATGGCAACGGCCTGCCGGACGCTTGGGAACGTGCCATGATCGCCGCGCGCGGTTGGAATGTGAACTTCACAAATCTGAACGCCAACTCCTCGCCGGGCGGCAACGGCATCACGCTTTTGCAGGAATACGTTGCCGGCACGTATGGCTTCGAGGATGCCACCGGATTGAACCTGGCCATTGCCCGCGTGGATGCCGGTGTGCCCGTGTTGGAATTCCTCGCGGTGCGCGGCCGCAACTATTCCATCGTCGGCTCGGCCGACTTGAAGTCGTGGGCTCCGATAGCGTTCCGACCGCTTTTGCCGGATGTGGCGGCGGATGCTGACCCAATTGGGGCCTACCTGTCACCTGATGTGCGTCTGCTCCAGGTGAGCGTGCCAGCTCCCGTCACCGGCCCGGCACCGCTCTTCTACAAGCTGCAGATCCGCTAGGCTGCGTCATGTTTAACTGGCTGTTCATTGGGCGAACGCGAGTGCTCCTCGGGGGAGTGTTCGGGTTCGCGTTGATCGGCTGTGCGCCACCGGAGCCGGCGCCGTTGCCCGAGGTTCCGCGGGTGGCCTTGGTCTTGAAGGATGGGCGCCTGCATCGTCCAGCTCAGGCGGCGCCATTCACCGGCACGGTCATTGAGCGTTACCCGTCGGGTTTATTGCAGTCCCGTTCCGTCGTCTCCAACGGTTTGGGGCCAAACTTTCGGAAGCTCAAATCGCGAACGGCCAGCTCAACGGCACCTTCCGCCGATGGCACGAGAACGGCGTCCTCGCCGAGCAGATCGAGTTGATGGATGACCAGCCCAACGGCCTTTCGCTTGCCTATTACCCGAGCGGCTGCCTGAAGGTGCGCGCGCGTATGGCGGGCGGCAAGGTGGTGGAAATGGAATCGTTCAAGGATGGCGAAGTGAAAAGCACGCCCGTGGTGGCCGCTGCCGAAGTCGAAAAGCCAAAATCATGAGGCGAGTGCTTTCTCTTTTGTTGGCGCTGGCCGGCCTCGTGAATGAGGCTGGGGCCGGTCCGCTGGTGGTGGATCGGGTGCGTCTGAGCGCTGGCGGTGGCGCGAGCGCGGGCGGGGTGTTTGGCTTGATCAGCAGCGTGGGCCAACCCGAGGTTGGCCCGCGCGTGGCCGGCGGCAGCCTTGCTTTGGAAACCGGTTTTTTGGTGCAGGCTTTTGCGGCGACGGGTAACCAGCCCCCGGTGGTGACGTTCGCGAGTCAAAACCTCGTTCTGATGCACGACACCGGGGCGCAAAGCATTTCCGGCTTCGCGCTTTTTTCACCCGGGCCGCCCGCCGAGGCGCTGCAAACCCTGCTCAATTATTCGGTCACGAACAGCAATCCGGCGCTGTTCAGCGCCCAGCCGGCGCTGGACAACTCCGGCACGCTGACGTTTACCCCGGCCTCTGGTGCGGTCGGTTCCGCGACGGTCACGGTCGTTGCGCAGGATAGTGGCGGAACCGCCAATGGCGGCGTGGATCGCAGCACCAACAGCTTCATCATAACGCTGGCCAGTGCCGAGGTGAGTGTCTCGGCGGCCTCATCGGGTTCGGCGGGCAGTGTCGTGACCGTGCCGGTCAGCCTGTTCGCTGCTGGTGATGAAAGTGCGTTGAGCTTCTCCGTGAATTTCGATCCGATGGCCGTGGGCTTCGTGGCCGCCTCGGCTCCAGGAGGACTATCGATCGTTGCGAATTCCGCGCAAGCTGCCTCGGGCCGTGTCGGTCTGTTGGTCGGTCGCGCGGCGGGCGGCAATTTCAACTCCGGCAGCAACCTGCTGGTCACCCTGAGTTTTTTGGTCGCGCCGCTGACAGCCGCCGGCAACACGCCGCTGACCTTGGGCGATGCTCCGGTGCCACGCGAAGTCAGCGATCCCACCGGGCATCCGCTACCCTATATTCGCTACTCGGCCGGCCTCATCGCCGTCACCAACAATCTCATCGCCTACGAAGGCGATGTTTCACCGCGCGGCAATGGCAACGGCTTGCTCACGATCAGCGATGCGGTGCAAGTGGGGCGCTTGGTGGCCGGGCTGGACCCGGTGCTGTCAACCGGGGTGGGTAGTGAATTTCAGCGTGCGGATTGTGCGCCGCGGCTCCTCAACGGCGCGTTGGCGTTGGGCGATGGGAGGTTGACCGTCGCTGATTTCGTGCAGGCCCTGCGCTACGCCGCCGGGTTGGATCCGCTCACTCCGGTGGGCGGCCCCACCGTGCCTGTGAGTGCGGTTCCTTCCCGGTTGCCGGCGGCGGTGAACATGGCGTCGCGCAGCGTGAGGCTTGTCAGTGCACCTCTGATTGCGGGAGAAACCGGGGTCGTCAGCCTGATGCTGAGCGGTGACGGCCGTGAATCCGGTGCGGCCCTGAGTTTGGGCTTCGATCCGCAGGCGCTGCGTTTTCTCGGAGCGGCAACCGGTTCATCCGTAACGGGCGGCACCTTGATCGTGAATGACCGGCTGGCTGCGGCGGGGAAGCTCGGACTGGTGCTGGCCTTGCCCGCTGGTCGCACTTTGGCGGCTGGTGAACAGGAAATTGTCCGCTTCTCGTTTGCTGTTTCCGCCGCTGCCCCGGCGGTCACGCCGCTCGTCGTGAACTCCGACCAGCCGGTGGTGCGCGAAGTCACGGATGTCAGCGCCAACCCATTGCCGGTGGTTTTTTCCAATGCCAGCCTTCCCATCGTCCTGCCACCGTTTTTGAAGCTACTCGGGCTCCAGCGTGCTGCCGACGGCAGCCTCCAATTTGCCTTCGGCGCGCGCGACCAGAGCGCGGTTACGCCCGCGCAGATGGCGCGGTTGCAGGCTTGGTTTACCCGGGATATCGGGCGGGGTGTCTGGGAACCCTTGACCAACATGTTGACTTTGGAGAACGGCTGTGTGCAGTTGCGGAACCCGGACGCGGTGAACGCCGGGGCTCGTTTCTACAAGCTGGTGGAAGCTCCGTAAGGGCCGGACTTTCTCCATGTAGGGAATGGCTGTGATTTCGCAGTCAGACGGTCTCGGTGACATTCCTGCGTCACGCAGACATGAGCAGCGCCTTCACGCCACCACCTGCCGCACCACGTTCCCATACACATCCGTCAGGCGGAAATCGCGGCCGTTGTGGCGGAAGGTCAGCTTCTCGTGGTCGAAGCCCAGCAGGTGCAGCATCGTCGCGTGCAAATCGTGGATGTGGACGCGATCCTCGACGGCCGAGCCGCCCAACTCATCCGTCTGCCCGTGGGCGATACCGCCTTTCACCCCGCCACCCGCAAACACCACGCTCATCGCCTTCGCGTTGTGGTTGCGGCCCGGGTTGCCCATCGCGTTGCCGTCCGCCGCGGGTGTGCGACCAAACTCGCCGCCCCAGATGACAAGCGTTTCATCGAGCATCCCGCGCTGGGCGAGATCGGTGAGCAAGGCTGCGAAGGGTTTGTCAATCGCGCCCGCCGTGTTGCGCATCGCGGTCAACATGTTGTTATGATGGTCCCAGCCGCCGTGCCATGCCTGCACAAAGCGCACTCCCTTTTGTAGCAACCGCCGAGCGATCAGCATCTGGCGTCCCTGCGCCGTGTTTGTGCTGTAAAGGTCGTGCATGGCCTGCGGCTCTTTCGTCAGGTCGAAGGCATCCACCGCCTCCATCTGCATCTGGAACGCGAGCTCATACGCCTGCAAGCGGGCTTCGAGCTGGCCGTCCTTCCGCATCTTCTGCGCGTGAACTTCGTTGAGCTGGTGCAGTAGGTCGAGCTGTCGTCGCTGCTCGGGCAGGGAGACGAACTTGTTGCGGATGTTCTCGATGAGCTCCTCCGGACGGTTGCGCGTGGAGTTGACCGCGGTGCCTTGAAACGCGCCGGGCAGAAACGCCGAGCGGAGATTCTGCGCGTCCACGTTGCCGGCCGAGAGCGCGACGAAGCCGGGCAAGCTCTGGTTCTCGCTGCCGAGTCCGTAGAGCACCCACGCGCCGACGCTTGGGCGCGAGAAGCGGAGCGAGCCGGTGTTCATGAAGATGGTCGCCTGGTCGTGCGCCGGGATATCCGTGTAGGTCGAGCGGATGACCGCGAGCTTATCCGCGTGCTGGCTCAACGCGGGCCAGACCTCGCTCATGGCTAGGCCGGACTTGCCTTGCTTCGAAAATTGAAACGGCGAGGCGAAGCCCGTGCCGCCGTTGGGCAGTGACTTGCCATCGAACTTCGCCAGCTCAGGCTTCGGGTCCCACGTGTCGATGTGCGATGGTGCGCCCTGCGCAAAAATGTGGAGAACGCGCTTGGCCTTGGCGGGGAAGTGCGGCTTCTTCGGTGCCAGCGGCGAGGTGGAGTTGACCTCGGCGGCCTGTCCCGGCAACGCGGGCATCAGGCCCATCCCCGTGAGCGCGGCGAGACTCACTGCGCCGAAGCCCAATCCCGATCGTGCGAGAAACTCGCGGCGGGTGCAGAACAGGTCGGCAGGCGAGGGCGGCGTGCAGAGGCTGGTGCTGAAGGTTTTCATGGCGCGACAAATTCGGGTTTGCTGTCAGTAATGTGCCACAATCCACGGCGCTGACAAATCCACATTTGCCCGGAGCTGGGGCAAAGAGATTTTAACCGCAGAGTCACAGAGACCCAGAGTGGGAGGCTGTTGTTCGCTCTCCTTTGTGCTCTCTGTGCCCCTGTGGTTAAATTTCCCAATCATGCGTTCCTTTCTGGTTGAAGAACGATTCGCTGGCCGCCATAACCGCCCCCAATGAACTCCGGCTCCTTTCGCTCCGTGGGTTGTGCGCTGGTTCTCGCGTTCGCGCTGACCGCACGCGCCGCTGATCTGCTCCCGCCCGGCCACCGCCCGAGGTCACCCGGCGTCCACGCGCTCGTTGGAGCAAAAGTGTTCCTCAATCCCACCATCGCGCTGACCAACGCCACCGTCATCCTGCGCGACGGTATCATAGAGGCCGTCGGTCGCGATGTGAAGCCGCCTGCTGACGCGCGCATCTGGAATGCCAGCAACACGGTCATCTACGCCGGCTTCATCGACCCTTACCTCAGCATCACCAGCACGAATGCGCCGGTCTCGACCACGCACGTTGACCCGATTGATGGCCTCGCCAGCGGCATCAACTTCATCGGCGTCGAGAGCCAGGAGAAAGTCCGCACGCAACCCGGCGCGGGCTACGAAGTCACCAGCGTCACGCCGCACGCGCGGGTCGCGTCGGGCTACACACCAAACACGAAGACACTTGAAGGACTGCGCGAACTCGGCTTCACGGCCGGCAATGTCGTGCCGAGCAAGGGAATCATTCGCGGCACGAGCGCATTCGTGAATCTCAGCGACGCGTCGCCGAACGAGGCGATTCTCCGCGCCGACACGCATCAGCACATCGCGTTCGAGTCGCAGGAGGTTTATCCCAAGTCGCTCATGGGCACGATCGCCGTGGTGCGCCAGACCTTCGCCGACGCGCGTCACTACGTGCTCGATGAGGCCGACTACCGCGCCAAGCCCACCGCCCGCAAGCGCCCCGACCTCAACCCCGCGCTCGACGCGCTCGCGCCCACACTCAACAAGGTAACGACCGTTGTCTTCGAGCCGGGCAGCGTGCTCATGGGCGACCGCGCCGGGCAGTTGGCTCGCGAACTTGGGCTGAACTTCGCCGTGGTCGCCAGCGGCCACGAGTGGCGGCGGCCGGACTTGATGAAGGCGGTCAACGCGCCGTTCATCGTGCCGCTGAACCTGCCGTCCGCGCCGAAGCTGCCGGACGAAGACGACTGGCTCGATGTCTCGCTCGACCAGCTCCGGCACTGGGATTGGGCGCCGGAGAACGCCGCCTTGCTGCGGCAGCAGGGCCTCGAAGTCGCGCTCACCACGCACGCGCTTGCGGATCGGAAAGTCTTCCGCAAGAACTTGCGCCTCGCGCTGGACCGCGGTTTTTCCGAGTCCGACGCACTGGCCGCGCTGACGACGATTCCCGCCAAGCTCTGCGGCGTCGCGGACCGGCTCGGGACGATTGAGAAGGGGAAGATTGCGAACCTCACCGTGGTCGAAGGCGCGGGCTACTTCGACGCGGACGCAAAGGTGCGACAGGTGTGGATAGACGGCGTGCCCTTCGAGACGCAGCCAGCCAAGCCACTCATCGCCAAGGCTCCGCCCGCCAAGCCCACCGAGTCAAAGACCGAGACTAAAGACGCGAAGAAAGGCGATGCCAAGAAAGCCGAGCTCGCCGCACTTCAGAGGCAGCGCGTCGCCCAACCGCCGAAAGCTTCGCGCGGCCCGCTGCTCACGCCGAAGTCGGTGCTCATTCAGAACGCCACGGTCTGGACCAGCGGCTCGCAAGGCATTCTCACCAACGCGAACGTCCTCATCGTCGGCGGCAAGGTGCAGCAGATCGGATTCTTCAAGCCCCAGTTGAGCAGCGACACGCAGGTCATCGACGCGACCGGCAAGCATCTCACGCCGGGTCTCATTGATTGCCACAGCCACACGGCAATTCTCGGCGGCGTCAACGAAGGCAGCTTGCCCTCGACCGCGATGGTCCGCATCGCCGACGTGGTCAACTCGGAGACGGAGAACTTGTATCAGCAGCTCGCCGGCGGCCTGACGATGGCCAACCTTCTGCACGGCTCGGCGAATCCCATCGGCGGGCAGAACAGCGTCATCAAGCTGCGCTTCGGCGCAGGGCCCGACGGGCTGAAGTTCACCAACGCGCCGGGCGGCATCAAGTTTGCGCTCGGCGAGAACGTGAAGCAGAGCAACTGGGGCGACCGCAACACCACGCGCTTCCCGCAGACGCGCATGGGCGTGCCGACCTTCTACGTCAACCGCTTCACCGCCGCGCGGCAGTATCTCGACGAGTGGGCTGAGTATCGCCGCAAGGGCGGCGTGCCGCCGCGCACGAACCTGGAGTTGGAGGCGCTCGGCGAGATTCTCAACGGCACGCGGTTCATTCACTGCCACAGCTATCGCGGCGACGAAATCCTCGCGTTCCTCCGCGTCTGCGAGAGCTTCAACGTGCGCGTGGCGACGCTCCAGCACGTGCTCGAAGGCTACAAGGTCGCCGACGAAATCGCGCGGCACGGCGCGGGTGGCTCGTGCTTCACGGATTGGTGGGCCTACAAGTTCGAGGTGTGGGACGCCATCCCCTACGCCGGCAGCCTGATGCACGCTCGCGGCGTGAACGTGTCCTTCAACTCCGACTCTTCCGAGCTGGCGCGGCGCATGTATCTCGAAGCCGCGAAGGCCGTGAAATACGGCGGCACACCGGAGACCGAGGCGCTGAAGTTCGTCACGCTCAACCCGGCGAAGCAACTCGGCGTGGACAAGTGGGTCGGCTCGCTCGAAGTGGGCAAGGACGCCGACTTCGCGCTCTGGTCGCGCTCGCCGCTGGCCTACAACACGGTCTGCGAGCAGACGTGGATTGAGGGCAAAAAATACTTCGACCACGAAGCTGCGGCGAAGCGTGCTGAGATCTTGGCGAAGGAACGCACCGACTTGATTGCGAAGGCGAAGAAGGTCGCCTCGCTCTCCAGCGGCGGTGGCGACGCGAGCGCCGAGGCCAAAGCAGCGTTCTTCCAGCGCGCGCTGGAGAAGCTGCACGAACTGGGTATCGCTGAGTGTCTCGACTGCAAGCTCACGCAGCGGCGGGAGTAGGCGAGCGGTTCGAGCTCACTTCACCGCACGCGGCCACACCACGTCGCGGCGTTCCCAAAAATCCACTCTGGATGGCGTGGTTGGCAACTCGGTGCCGTCACCGCCGTCGTCCTTCAAATCTTCGCCGATGGACCAGAGTGTGTAAGTGCCGTCGGCGTTCAGGCGGTAGCGCAGGGGCTGGCCATCCATCCAATCCACCGGCACGGCGGGCACAAAGGCGGGGACCAGTTCTTTCAACGCCTGCGGATGTCGCCCGTGCTGTCGGCGGAAGCGTTCCAGCGCCAGCGCGGCGATGGTCATTTCCCGGCGGCCCTCATAAAGCAGCGCGGTGCGAAAGGCCCTCGTGAGGTTCGGCAGGGCGACGCTGGACACCGGCTGCAACTTGCCGCGCCAGGTTTCAAGTATCGCCAGTTCCGCCATCGTCGCAGTGAAGCGAGGTTGCGCTGCCGCCCAAGAATGATCGCGGGCGAGCAACCGCAGCATGTCGATATGTTCTTGCATGATGCGGAGGTAGAAAAGCTCGTCTCCCTCCGCAGCTAACATGCGCCACACCATCCCGGTCGCTTGTTCTCCCACTCTGGCCAGTCCGGTGGATCCCGTGCCCGCTATTGCGCCAAAGGTCGCTGCGGAAAGGGACTCCTCTCCGCTGCGCACTCGAATGAAATACTGATCCACTTCGGCACGCTCAAATTCCATCGCCCGGGCCAGCGCCGGCATGATGCTCAACGTCTGCCATTGCGCCTGCCAGCCCGCCAACTGCGCCTCCGTCACGCCCGGCGACTGCATGGTTCCCCAAGTGCTCGCGAGCGCCAGCGAGCCGACTGCGGTGCGAATCATTTGGTTTATCAGTGTGAAATCCTCGTCGTGCCACGCCACCAGTTGCACCAGCGCCGTTAGGTGCGAGCCAGCCTCAGCCGTTCGTCCCTCGTGCAGGCAGTGCGTGTTGGCGGCCGCCAGCCATTGGGCGAGAGTGCGCTTTTGGACGTAGCAGCGGGGCATCGGCACCTTCAGGTCATAATTCCATCCGGTGTCGTGATCGGGCACGCTCAACAACGCGTGGACCTCTGCGAGGATCGCCGTCGCTCCCGCCATTTCCGCTGCCAGATCGGGCCACTCGTAGGGATGGGTCACGCGTGGAACCCGGCCGCGAGGTGTGCCTGGCGCGGCGGTGGTGAGGCCTAGCTGTGGGCGCATCCAAGCCGCTTCCGCGACACTGTTGCTGACGAAGTGGAAATGCTCGATCCCATTGAGATCCTGCGCCTGGGCTTGAAGGGCATCACCCAGCCGCACCAAGTCGGCGAGCCGGTTGGTCGTGGGACCCCTGCGTTGGGGAAGCAACTCCGCGATGGTGAAGTGTTCGCCCTTGGCGCGCCGCGCTTCCTTCCACTGCTGGACGGAGGACTTGGTTCGCCGACTGTAAACCAAGCCGACAACCACGGCCGCCAGGACAAACGCTGCTACCAGCAAATAGAATTTGCGGTTGTTCGGTTGCATGGAGGCGAACGGATCGTGGCCAGACTAAAGCTTGTGACCCACGATGACAACACCCTCCACCACCCTTGGTTGCGGCGACGGTCAAACTTTCCGCCGCCGCCGGTGTTTGATATGGTCGCCGCAGATGCCCGCCGCCACCGATCCGGATGCCGCGCTGATGCTGCGCGTGAAGCGCGGCGAGCGCGTGGCGTTTGAGGAGCTGGTGGCACGTTACCAACAGCCAGTGCTGAACTTCGTCTATCGCACTCTGCCGGACAGCACGGAGGCGGAGGATTTGGCGCAAGGGACGTTCGTGCAGGTTTGGAAATCGGCGGATCGCTATCAACCGAACGCGAAGTTCTCCACCTGGCTTTTCACCATCGCGCGCAATCTGTGCCTCAACGAACTGCGCCGCCGACGTCGGCATCCGGCGGATTCGCTCGACGCCCCGGCCCACACGGACAGCGATGAACCGCGCGGTCACAGTGTCGAGGACCAGCGTGAGACAAAGGCACCCGACCTGCTGCTGCGCGGTGAACTCGAAGCCAAGGTGGCGCAAGCCATCGGCGCGTTGCCGGAAAATCAGCGCACCGCGCTTCTGCTGTGGCAACGGGACGAGCTGGCTTACGAGGACATTGCCGAAGTGCTGGGTTGCTCGCTCTCAGCAGTGAAGTCGTTGATCCACCGCGCCCGCGAGACACTCAAGGTGCGGTTGAAGCCCTACCTGCGCTCGGGTGAGTGGGATGAAACCGCTTCGACCCCGGATGAACACAGATGAGCACCGACCAGCGGCGGTCTGCGATCGCCGTATTTGACGACGAAACTTTGCCCGCACGACGGGTATGAACCTGAAGGCAAACATGAAAAACACGATGTTTGAAGAACTGCTCGCCCTCCGGCACAAGCGCACGCTGACGTCGGACGAACGGGCGTGGCTTGAACGCTGGCTCGCGGCTCACCCAACCGACCATGCCCGTTGGCGGGAAGAAAACGCGCTCGCCACCGCGCTCCGCCGGTTGCCGGAGCCCGCTGTGCCCACGAACTTCATGGCGCGCGTCTGGCAGGACATCGAATCAGCGAATCGTCCGGGCAACGCGGCCCGCGCGCGCGGCTGGGCGTGGTGGCGCTGGCCTTCGCTGGCGCAGCAGTTCGCGCTGGCGGTCGTGCTGCTGGCGGCGATCGTGGTGATCCAAGGCCGACGCGCTCGTTCGCCGGTGCAGGTGGCGCGCAGCATCGAGCAGGTGACGGCATTTACGCAGATGCCAAGTGTGGCGCTGCTCAAGGATTTTGAAGCCATCAGCCGGCTGAACCAGGCCGCTGCGGATGTGGAGTTGCTCGCGGCGTTTGAACCGCCGCGTTAAATCATGCGCCCGGCCTTCCAACTTTGTGTCCTGCTGGGGTTCGCGTTTCTGGCCCGCGCGGCTGAACCGGCGGAGGGCGCGCCCGGTCGCAACCCCGTCGCCGTATTCCGCACCCTGCTCGCGATGCGGACCGACGCCCGGACGGCCGAGCTGGCCGCCAAACCGGCCCGGCTCCGCGAGGTGCTTGCCAACCGGCTCCGCGAATACGACGGGCTCCCGTCCGCCGAACGCGAAGCCCGTCTGCGGGCCACGGAGCTGCGCTACTACTTGAACCCGTTGCTCACAACCCTCCCGGCGACCCGCACGCCGCAGCTCGCCACGGTGCCGCCAGGTCTGCGGCCGCTGATCGAGGAGCGGCTGGCGGCGTGGGACAAACTGCCCGCCGAGATTCAGCGTGAAATCCTCACCAACGAGCGGCTGTTGCAGGCCATGACGCGGCCAGCGGTGGCCGACTCGTTGCCGCCGCTGCCGCCCGGTTTGATGCCGGCAGTGCCGGACAACGTTGCCCACTGGCAGAGCCTGAACACCCGGCAGCGCGAGCAGTTGCTGGATAATTTCACACACTACTTCCGCCTCGACGATCAGTCGAAATCCCGCGTCGTGGCCGCCCTGCCGGAGCCGAAGCGCGCCGAGGCCGCTCGAACGTTGGGACAGTTCGAGCACCTCACGGCGGAGGATCGCAGCACGTGCCTGACCGCGCTGAAGAGGCTCGGCCAGATGACGGCGGAACATCAGGCCCAGTTCTTCGCCAACGCCCAGCAGTGGCAGAAGATGTCGGAATCGGAACGCAGCGCGTGGCGGAAAGTCGTGACTGAATTTCCACCGCTGCCGCCCGGCGTGGATTCGCAGCCGCCCTTGCCGCCGGGGCTCAATCCGACGCCTCGCTGAAGCGCGTCACTTCTTCGCCGTCTCGGGTGGTCGCAGCGTGCTGATGAAGGCGGCGAGTTCCCACCGTTGCTCTGCCGTCAGCGCCTCCGCAAACGAGGGCATGGGCGTGCCGTGAATGCCGAGCGTGAGCACGCGGAAAATGTCCGGCGGCGTGCGACCGTTGCGAAAGGCGGGCGAACGCAGGTCAGCTGGTTGCGCCGGATCACCCCATGCGTCTTTCAGCCCGGCGACGGCCGGTCCCTTGCCATCCGCCTGCGCACCGTGGCACGGGGTGCAGACGAGAGTAAACGTGGCCCGGCCTTGCGCGGCGCGCGGTGCGGCCTCGGCGTCCAGCCAGGCGGGCGGCTCCGGGAGCTTCACCGGGGCCGCGTAGTTCTCCGGCTTGCGCCAGCGCGGTGAGAAAAACTTAATGAACTCCACGACGGCGCGGACTTCGCGGTCCGAGAGCTGCGTGAAGTAGGGCATCGAGGTGTTGGCCCGGCCACCGCGAATCGTGCGCGTGAGATCTTCATCCGTCGGCAGCGCCCCGGCGGGCGTGGTGCGATACTTGAAGATGCCGGCGGAAAACTTGCGCGGCTTGGGGATCATGCCCTTGGCCAGCTCGCCGTCGCCGTCGCCCCAGCGTCCGTGGCAGACGAGGCAGTTGCGCTCGTAAACGAAGCGGCCCATGGCATAGAGCGATTCGTCCGGTGGCATAAAGCCCTCCGCCGCGCCGCCGGGGGCGACGCCGGCGAAACTCAACAGGATGGCCAGCCAATGCCTCATGACGGGACGCTGCACTCCGCCAGCAGAGCAGTTTTGGGCCGACGACGAGAGTGCAAAATTGGCAGGTTCACGGCAGAAATTGGCCACTGACGGTGCACCGTCGGGCTTGTGTGACTTTGCGCCGCCCGCCAAGCTGCCCGCCCTTTCGCGCACTGACGCGAGCGAGCATGAAGTGTTTTGTCACCGGCGGCTCTGGTTTCATCGGGGCCAATCTAGTCCACGAGCTGTGCCGACGCGGCCACAGCGTCCGCGTGCTGGCGCGACCGGGCGCGGATGTGCGCGGGCTCGCGGGGGCGGACTACGAGCTGTTGGAAGGCGACCTCGCTGATCGCCGGCTGTTGCAGGCTGCGATGAAGGGGTTTGACTGGTGCTTCCACACCGCCGCGAGCTATCACCTTTGGCTACCGGATTACGCGGAGATGTTTGCCACCAACGTCGAAGGCACACGCAGTGTGTTGGAGGCTGCGTTCCTCGCCGACTGCTCGCGCATCGTTTACACCAGCACCGTTGGTTGTATTGGCCTGCCGCGTGAGACGGGCGGCGTCCTCGTGCCCAGTGACGAGGCGGCGATCGCGACCGAGGCGGAGATGACCAGTCCTTACAAGCTCTCGAAGTGGCGCGCCGAAAACGTCGCGCATGAACTGGTCAAACGCGGCCTCCCCGTCGTCATCGTGAATCCCAGTGCGCCCATCGGCCCGCGCGACGTGAAGCCCACGCCCACGGGTCAACTGGTCGTGGATTTCCTGCGCCGCGCGATGCCGGCTTACGTGGACACGGGCTTGAACTGGGTGCATGTCCGCGACGTGGCCGTCGGTCATATCCTCGCCGCGGAAAAGGGCAGCGTGGGCGAGCGCTACATCCTCGGCCACGCGGCGGGCAATTGGACGCTGCACGAAGCCTTTGGCGTGCTGCAGGAAATCACCGGCGTGCCCGCGCCCCGGGTCCGGCTCCCTCACTTCGTCGCGCTGCTGACCGCGTATCTGGAAGAAGGGCTGGCCCGCGTGACCGGCCGGGCACCCAAGGCCCCGCTGGCTGGCGTCCGCATGGCCCGCCACAAGATGTTTTACAATCCGGCCAAGGCCATCCGTGAACTCGGCCTCCCGCAGACCCCGCCCCGCGATGCGCTCGCGGAAGCCGCGGAGTGGTTCCGGCAGAACGACTACCTCCGGCGATGAGCGGAGGAGCTTTTATTGGGAAGGCAGGAGGGCAGGAGGAAAGGGCAGCGGAACTGTCAAAGCCTCTACTTGATCGACGCAACTGAACCCGAACTCCGAAATGGGATGGCCGCGAAGGGCCACAAAGTGCGCAAAGTCAGGCTCCCGACAGGCAAACAGGCCGCCGGGAAATTTGCGCCCCCATCCACCAGCGGCCCGGCTCCTATGTGTTCTTTGTGCCCTTTCGCGGCTCAGCTTCGGGATTCGGGCTGAAACAACTTCGCGCGGCGGAAATCAATTCCTCCTGCCTTCCTGCTTCCTAAAAACCTCATCCCAGTTCACGGATCACGTCGCCGCCCACTTGCAATGGCCGCGCCCGGCCGCCCCGGTCGTCGAAGAATCCGTGCGGATCGATGCCGAGCAGATGAAAAATCGTCGCGGCCAAATCCTGTGGTCGCAACGGCCGGTCCGCCGGATAACCGCCGATGCGGTCGCTGGCTCCGATGACCTGCCCACCGCGCACGCCGCCGCCCGCCAGCGCGACCGAGAAGCAGTGCCCCCAGTGATCGCGCCCGCCACTGCCATTGTGTTTGGGCGTGCGTCCGAACTCACCCATCGCCACCACGAGCGTCTCGGCGAGCAGGCCGCGTTCTTCCAAGTCCGTGAGCAAGGTGGGCAGGGCGGAATCCAGTTGCGGGCAGAGCACGTCGCGCACGCGCTCGGCGTTTTTCTGGTGCGTGTCCCAGAGCGGATTACCCACGTCCGCATCGCCCGGTTCGCGCGGCCAGTTCACCTGCACGAGCCGAGCGCCGGACTCGATGAGTCGTCGCGCCAGCAGGCAGCTTTGGCCGAACTTATGCCGCCCGTAGCGGTCGCGTGTGGCCGCGCTTTCGCGCTCTAGCTCGAAGGCCGCACGTGTCGTCGCGCTCTGCACCACGTCGAAGGCGCGTTGCTGCATCCGGTCCAGCGCGCCCACGGATTCACTGTGGGCCGCCGCGATGAAGTGATCGTCCACCTGCCGCAATAGGCTCACGCGCTCGGCGACGCGCAGCGGGGATACGCCTTGGGGCAGCTTCAATCCGTCGATCTCAAAGCCTGCCTGCGCCGGGTTGCACTTGAAGACGGTCGGGTTCCACGTGTGCCCCATGAAACCGCCGTCCTGCCCTGGCCAGGTGATGTTCGGGTTGTTATGAATCATCTCGGGCAGCAGCACCGAGGAGAACGGCGAGCGCTCGCTGGGCTTCAACGCGCCGATCACGGCGGCCAAGCTCGGCCAGTCGCTCGAACTCGGCGGCTGGCTCTCGGCCTGCGACTCGTGCCGCGTGCCGGTGAGCATCCAGTAACCACTGGTCGAGTGGCTGTTCACATCGGTGAACATCGAGCGGACCACGGCGAGATGATGCGCGAGCTTCGCCGTGCGCGGCAGCAGCTCGGAGAAGTGAATGCCCGGAACACTGGTGGAAATGGGCTTGAACTGACCGCGAATCTCCCGCGGCGCGTCAGGCTTCGGGTCGAACGTCTCGTGCTGCGGCGGGCCGCCGCCGAGGAAGAGGATGATGCAGTGCTTGGCCTTGCCGAAGGTGCCGCCGTTCAGCGGTGTGGCGATGCCCGCCTGCGCCTGACGCAAACCGCCGAGGGACAAACCCAGACACCCCAGCCCGCCGATGCGCAGCCAGTCCCGGCGCGAGACGGACTCGCGCAGAACCAGCGAGGTGGGATCAAATGACGGCATCGGCAACATCGGGCTGCGTCAGTGGACGCGGGTTGCGCGAAGTGAATTCGCCTCACTCCTTCGGCCACAGCCGCACCCAGACGCGTTGCGGCGATTCGATGAGGATTTCGCGCAGGAGCGCTTCCATGCTCGCGGCCTTGGGTTCCTCCAACCGCTGGCAAAAGCCGAACGTCACGGAAAACACCAGGGCCACCGCCGCGAAGAAGAGGCTGTAACGGTTGATGCCCAGACCGTGCCAGTCGAAGTTCAGCCCGCGCAGCGCGTCGATCAACACGCCCCACAGGATTGGGGACACGCCCATCGCCAGGCTGCCCACCACGGAGTAGAGCGCGAAGAAATGGTCGCGCCCCATCACGGGGATGATTGCCATCGCGAGCCGAACGTTGGCCATGTTGGCCAGCGCGGCAGTGAGGCCCATGAGGAATTGCAGCGCGAGCAGGATCGGCAGCGTCGGCTGCAACACGTGGCCGGCCAGGGCCAGCCACCCGGCCGCGATCAACACCCACGTCGTCATGCAGAGCATTAGCACGGGGCGGCTGCCCAGGTGATCGAGCCGCGGGCCGAGCAACCACAGGCTGCTCAGGCCGCCGAGGAAGGCCGCCGAGGTCACGAACAGCACGTGGGCTTCGCTCAGGCCGCCCTCGGCCTTGAGCCACGCGGTGGTGAAGGCGCTTAAGCCGCCCACCGCCAGCGGCCACGCGATGTTCACCCGCAGGAGTCGGCGAAAGGGCGGGTGTTCCGCGATCGCGCGCCACGGCACGGGCTCGTTCACGTTGCGGCGGGCTTCCTCGGGCACTTCCACATCGGGTATGCGTTTCAGGAAAATCAAACTCACGCCGCCCGCCGCCGCGCTGAGGATGAACAAGGCCATGAATTGCAACGAGCTCGGCCGCTCGCCCAGCACGCAGGCCGACAGCACGATGATTGCGAAGCTCGCGAGGTTCACACACGCCGCGTCGCGCGCGAGGTATTTGCCCCGGACTTGCTCCGGCACGAGCGTGGTGATCCACGGCAGCCACGCGCAACTCGAGATGCCGCGCGAGAGGTTGAAAGCGCCCAGCAGCAGCAGCACGAGCGCAAGTCGCGCCGTCGGCTCCAGCACCGCGCTCAACAGCGGCACCAACGCGAGCCCTACGATGAACATCACGCGCATGCCCCAGCCCGCATAGACGAAGCGTTTGTAGCCCACGCGGCCCAGATGGCTCGCGGCGGGAATCTGAAACACCGTCAGTAATGGCATCATGCCCGCGATGATGCCCAGCACGGTGGCGCTCGCGCCGAGCGTCTTGGCGTAGAGGATCATCGGGCTGCCGCAGACGATGGGAAAGGAAAGCGCGTTGAACGCCGCGAAGAGAAACGCGTTGTGCAACCCCGGTGGAAACTGGGTTTTATCAGACGGGCTGGTGGCGGGGTCGCTCACGGGACGCGCATTGGACGGCACGCGGGCGGGCGAGACAAGGGGTTTTACTCCGATCGCTGTAGCGGCGGCTGTGACCGCCGGGCTTCGTCTGGTCGGCGCTCACAGAGCGCCGCTACAGAGCGGGCCGCTACTGCTTCCCGTAGGTCTGCACCAAGTAATCCACCAGTGCGGGGACTTGTTCCTTCGGCACGAGCGCGCCGTATTTGTCGCGCATCTTCGCGACGTTCGCCTCCCAGAACGCGCGCGGCAGGCGCGGCTGCGTGCTGACGTATTCCGCCGAATGGCAGATGAGGCACTGGTTCTTGGCGAGGTCCGCGCCGGGGCCGGGCTTGAACGCCGCTGTCTCTTTCGGCAACTCGAAGCGAACGGGTGCGGCAACGGCCAGCCACGTGCAAGCAACCATGCTAACCTGGAGTGGCGTCAAAAAATGGCGTGTTTTCATAGTGTATCTTGCCGTGGGATCGCTTCACCGAGAAAGCCAGTGCAACCAAAGGGAACTCGCCGGTGAAGGTGCTTGAGCAAAGTGAACTTCAACGTCGTAGCTTTCCCCAGCGCGGCAAAATTGATCGAGGCGTTCGCGGGTTGAGCGTCCCCAAGTCAGAATGTAGCCGTTGAGACGCTCTTTGCGGTTGGGTTGATCGAGCCAGTTGCAAGCCATCAAATTGTTGGAATCAACCGGCACTTTTGTGATGACGTTGCGACCTTGGCGGAAAACGAGTTCGCCTTGAAAGCCCCCGGCATTGGTATCTGACAAAGGCAACCCGAGAACGAGTTGGAATCCTCTGCCACTTGGCCAATCCAACGTGAATGAAGCCGCATTGGTGCTGCAATCAATGAGTTTTTGATGGCGGGGAACTTCCTTGCAGAAACAACCACTCAACGCAGCCAACAGTAGCACGAGCGAGGAATTCTTTACATACGAGGTGTGCATGATCGAAGCACGTCAACTCGCCGTCACTTTCACCGTCTCCACCACGTTTCTCATGTAACCCGCTGGATTCCACAACGGCTCCAGCGGCTGCGACTGCCCCACGCGGTTCGTGGCCTTGCACTTGAGTTCAGAGGCGCCCGCGCGCGGCTTGAAGGCAATGGTCCATTCGCGGAAGGAATACTTGCCCAAGTCTTTTCCGAGCTGCGCCTCGCGCCAGTTCTTCCCGCCGTCGTCGCTGAACAAAACCTGCTGGATGCCGTGCCCGCCATCGAACGCGATGCCGCGCACGAGTTGCTCCGTGCCGGCCTTGAGCTGCGCGCCTTCCGCCACGCTGGTGATGAAAGACCGCACGTTGAAGCGGGCAATCGGAATCGTCTTTCCCGGCGTGGTGCCCGGCGCGATGAAGCCGCAGTCGTTGTCGGGAATGCGATAGCCCGTTGCCACCCAGAAGCCCGTGAACGCCTCGTCCACCACCGTGATCTCGTGCAGATGCTTCAACCAGTAAGTGCCATAATACCCCGGCACCACGAGCCGCAGCGGGAAGCCATTGAGCAGCGGCAGCGCCTCGCCATTCATCCCGTAGGCCAGCAAGATTTCGCCATCCAGCGCGTGATCCACGTCGAGCGCCTTCACGAAGTCCGGCGTCTTGGGGATGAGCGGCAGGTCCAGCCCGTTGAAGAGCACCTGCTTCGCGCCCGTGGCCACGCCGCATTTCTTGAGCACATCCGCCAGCCGCACGCCGCGCCAGCGCGCGTTGCCCATGCAGCCGTTGCCCATTTGTCCGCCGGAGACGCGCGGCTGCGAAAATGCCCGGCCATTGCCGGAACACTGGTTCACCGCCACGACCTCCACTTCCTCGAAATGCTTTTTCAGGTCCGCGATCGTGAAGCTCGTTGGCGTGTTGACCTTGCCCTTGATCTCCACTTTGAACGTATCCGCATCCAAGTCCTGCGGCGGCGAGTTCAGCGGCAAATGATAGCGCACGAAGAAGGCGTCGTTCGGCGTGAGGAGGCCTTCGTTGAATACGCTCATGGGCGTTTCCAACTGCGGCGGCCGCGACGTGAGCCGCAGCAGCGGCCGCTTCTGCGGATAGGCGACGAGCGGCCGCTCACCGTTCTCGAAGGGCATCTGCACCACCGTGTCCGCCGCGACAGCGCGACCGGCAGCCAGGCCCGCGCCCGCCAGCGCCGCCGTGCGCAGGAAGCCGCGCCGAGTGTTCGGAGAAATCATGGGGTGAAGGTAACCAGACCGGGGACAGCGTGTAAACCCGAAGTCCGTTGAAGAGCGAAGGAGAATGATGCGTGTTTCCCGCCAGGTCGGTGGGGCGAGGCTCGACCAAGCCGGAGGTAGCCACATTTCTATGGAACTTGGCCCAAGCCGTATTTCACTCAAAATCGTGGAGAACCATTGTCCTGGCGCGAATCCCGACTACTGGCGGATTTTGATTCAATCCCAAGGGGAATGATGACAGAGTCACTGCGCTGCCGTTATGATGCCTCGTCGCCCTGCTGTCTGCCGCCTCGGCTCCGGTTTCACCCTGATTGAACTGCTCGTCGTCATCGCGATCATCGCAATTCTGGCGGGGATGTTGTTGCCGGCGTTGAGCAAGGCCAAGGCCAAGGCGCAGGGGACACAGTGCTTGAACGGGCTCAAGCAGTTGCAGCTCGGCGTCAATCTCTACGCGGATGATTACAACGACCTGCTCGTGGACAACGATGTCGCCGGTGTCAACGCGGGCGTCAATGCGTGGATCCGTGGCAACGTGCAGCAGTGGACCACCAGCTACGATGTGACCAACACCGTGGGCGTGCTCTACCCCTATCACAAGACGCAGAAAATCTACTTGTGCCCTTCCACCCGCGCGATGACCACCCAGCCACAGCAGTCGCCGCATAACCGCAGTTACTCCATTTCAGTCGGTGTCAATTGCCCCGGGGCCGAACCGACTCGCAGTGTCAAGCGTCAGGCCGACGTGCAGAAACCTTCCTCCGTCACCATCTTTCTGGAAGAGAATGCGGTGAGCATCGACAACGGAGCCATCGGCATTCGCTCGCTCGCGGATTTGACCGGTGGCAACTGGACCATCTGGAACTTGCCCGCTGGCCGGCACAATGGCAGCACCGCGCTTTCGTTTGCTGACGGCCACGTCGAGAACTGGCGCTGGCAAGGCGCGTTCCAGGCTGCCAATCGCACCTACCGTGATGACAATGTGCTCACGATGCGGCCCAATCCGGCCGTCAACCCGATCAATGGCGGCGTGCCCGTGCCGGCCAATGACGTTGATTCGGTGAAGCTCGCCAGCGCGCTGAATTATCCGTGACCCGCCATTGCGCTCGCCACGCGCCGCGTTCCCTTCTACAACTGCCGCACAGCTTATGCGCGGCACCTTTGCCTTCTTCCGCTACCGCTTCGGCGGCGTTCTGTTCTCACTCGTTCTGACGGCCAAAATTCATGCCGCGCCGCGCACGCCGTGGACCACTTCGCGCGTCACTGGTTCGCCGAACCCGCCCGCGCCGCTCGCCGTCGAGCGCGTCTTCCCCGGCATTACGTTCAGCAACCCGGTGGACTTTGCGCCACTGCCGGGCACCGACCGCTGGATCGTTGCCGACCAGAGCGGCCGCGTCTGGGCGTTCCGCAATTCATCCGATGCCACCGAGCGCGAGTCGGTGCTCGACTGGCCGAAAGTTCACAAACCCTCCAGCGGCATCCTCGGCTTCACCTTCCACCCGGACTTCGCGAAGAACCGCTTCGTCTTCATCAACTACAACGAACCCGGCGACCGGCCCGATGGCGCGGTCATCGCGCGCTTCACCTTCAGTTCGCTGAACCCGCCGGTGATTGACCCGGCCAGCGAACGCATTCTCATCCGCTGGCGCGCGGGCGGGCACAACGGTTGCACCCTTGCGTTCGGCAACGACGGCTTCCTCTACTTCTCCACCGGCGACGCCGCGAATCCCGACCCGCCCGACATGCCATACAGCACGGGCCAGGACATCAGCGATTTGATGTCTTCGATCATTCGCATCGACGTGAACCGCACCGAGGGCACGAACAACTACGCCGTGCCCAAGGACAATCCCTTCCTCAAAACGCCCGGCGCGCGGCCCGAGGTCTGGGCCTTCGGCTTCCGCAATCCATTCCGCATGAGCTTCGACCGTGCGACTGGCGACCTCTGGGTCGGCGACGTGGGCTGGGAGCAATGGGAGATGGTCTATCGCATCGCGCGCGGCGGCAATTACGGCTGGCCCATCACCGAAGGCCCGAACACGCGCGTGCGCACGGACGTGAAGCCCGGCCCCGGCCCCATCCTGCCGCCCGTCGTCGCCATTCCGCACAGCGAGGGCGCGAGCATCACCGGCGGCCAAGTTTATCACGGGAAGAAGTTTCCCAAGCTGAAAGGTGCTTACATCTTCGGCGACTGGGAGACGGGCAAGTTCTGGGCGCTGCGCCACAAGAACGGCCAGCTCATTTCCAACGACGAGCTGTGCAAGACCACGCTCAAGCCCGTGTGCTTTTCGACCGACCGCGACGGCGATTTGCTCATCCTTGATTACAACGGCGGCGTTTACCGTTTCGTGCCCAACCCCGCGCCGCCCGCGAACCTCGCCTTCCCGCGCCGACTGAGTGACGCCGGGATTTTCGCCGACTTGAAATCTCTTTCGCCTGCGCCGGGCGTCGAGCCTTACGCGCCTATCGCGCCGATGTGGAACGACGGCGCGGTGGCGAAGCATCACCTCGCCATCCCCGGCGACGGCTTCATCGCCACGACCAACGCGCGGCAGATCATCTCCGGCAAGATGTGGTTCTTCCCCAAGGACACGGTCTTCGCCCGCACGCTCACACTGGACTTGAAGAAGGGCGATTCCGCCAGTGCTCGTCGCATCGAGACGCAGCTTCTGCATTTCGACGGCCAGACGTGGAACCCTTACTCCTACCGCTGGAACGCCGCGCAGACCGACGCCGACCTCGTCGCGGCGGAAGGCGCGAGCGACCTGTTCAACGTGACCGACGCGAGCGCACCCGGCGGTCGCCGCGAAATTCCGTGGCGCTTCCACAGCCGCGCGGAATGCCTGCGCTGCCACAACGCGTGGTCCGGCGAGACCGTGGGCTTCAACTGGCTCCAGCTCAACGCCACCGCGCCCGACGGCGAGTTCCGGCGTCTGGAGAAGCTTGGGCTGATGCACTCCACGAACGCGCCGACCAGTCAGGCCAGCCTCGTCAATCCCTACGACGCCAAGCAACCGCTCGAAGACCGCGCCCGCTCGTGGCTGCACGCCAACTGCGCTGCCTGCCATCGCAACGGCGCGGGCGGAGCCGTGCCCGCACACTTGAACGTGGACAAGAAGCTAGCCGAGCTACGCGTGCTCGATGCGAAGCCGACGCGCGGAGACTTCGGCCTGACGGATGCCCGCGTCATCGCGCCGGGCCGGCCTTACAGCTCCGCACTGCTCTGGCGCATCGCGACCGAAGGCGCGGGACACATGCCAGCCATCGGCTCGCGGACGGTGGATGAGGTAGGGGTGAGCTTGTTGCACGATTGGATTGCTCAGCTGCCCACTAACGGGCGGGCTACGCCAATGAATGTGATCGATTCCTACGGATCGATGTCAGGAATCTCAATGGGTAATTCAACTTTTGCGCTTGGCGTCGCAGTTAATCAAAAGCCGAAGGAACTTCTGACTGCCGGCCCAAACCAAGTCTTTTTCGCCGGCAAAGGCACGAATGCTTTTGTTCGCGACCTTATGTCTCGTTTCCTTCCACCTGACCAACGCCGCCGCACGCTGGCTTTGGACTTCGCCCCGAACGAGGTGCTCTCGTTGCGCGGCGATGCGGCGCGAGGCCGCGCCGTGTTCATGGCTGAGACCGGCGGACAGTGCGTGCGCTGCCATCGATCGCACGGCGAGGGCCGCGACTTCGGGCCGGACCTCACAGACATCCGGCGCAAATACGACCGCGCCACGTTGCTCACGCACATCCGCCAGCCGAACCTGCTCGTCGCGCCGGAGCACCGCACACACTCGGTCATTCTCCGCGATGACACCGAGCTGACTGGCTTCCTCAAGAAGCGCACGGCCACGGAACTTCTCCTCAAGCTGGAAGACGGCACGGAGCGGCGCGTGCCGATGGCGCAGGTCGCGTCCACCCGTGAGTCCGCGCTCTCCGCGATGCCGGAGGGCCTGCTCGCCGCGCTTACGGCACAGGAGGTCGCGGACTTGCTGGAGTTTCTCCTGTCGAAGTAGTCGCAGACCGTAGCCTGCGCATCGGTTCCCACCACGATCCGCAACCTGAACGTTGCGACTGCGGTCAGTTCAGCCCGCCCGGCTCGGGTGCGGCGGTGCCGCCGTTGATGAGGTAGAGCACGGCCATGCGGATGGCGAGGCCGTTGGTGACTTGCTCGAGAATGACGGAGCGGCCGCAGTCGGCGAGATCGCTGGCGATCTCGACGCCGCGGTTGATGGGGCCGGGGTGCATGATGAGCACGTCGGGCTTGGTCTTGGCGAAGCGCGCGTGGTTCAGGCCGAAGAGCGCGGTGTATTCGCCGATGCTCGGGAACATGGTCTTGCGCTGGCGCTCGTGCTGGATGCGCAGGAGGTTGATGACGTCCGCGCCGGCGATGGCTTCTTCCACGTTGTAGGTGACGCGGCAGCCCATCTGCTCGAAGACGCGCGGGACGAGGGTGCTGGGGCCGCAGAGCGTGACCTTCGCGCCGAGCTTGAGGAGCGCCCAGATGTTGGAGCGGGCGACGCGGCTGTAGAGAATGTCGCCGAGGATGGTGACGTTGAGGCCGGCGATTTTGCCTTTGTGCTCGCGGATGGTGAAGGTGTCGAGCAGCGCCTGCGTGGGGTGTTCGTGCGCGCCGTCGCCGGCGTTGACGATGTGGGCGTTGACGACGCGGGAGAGGAAGTGCGGCGCGCCGGTGGCGCTGTGGCGGATGATGATGATGTCGGCGTTGAGGGCCTCGAGGTTGCGCGCGGTGTCCTTGAGGGTTTCGCCTTTCTTGAGCGAGCTGGCCTCGGCTCCAAAGTTGATGACGTCAGCGCTGAGACGGATGGCGGCCAGCTCGAAGCTGATGCGCGTGCGCGTGCTCGGCTCGACGAAGAGATTGACGACGGTTTTGCCGCGCAGGGCGGGGACTTTCTTGATGGCGCGCTCGCCGACGGCCTTGAACTGGCGCGCGGTGTCGAGGACGGCGATGATTTCTTCCGGGGAAAGGGACTCGATGTCGAGGAGGTGTGGGCGGTTCCAGATCATGCGCGCTGGGCGAATGAAGTAGCGGAATTGCGCGGGCTTGGGAAGCCATTACTCCGGCGCACCGGTTTCGCCTTCGCGTCAGGCGGGCGCGCCGTTTTTCATCAGCCAGACGCCGTCTTCGCCGTCGGTTTCCTGAAGCTTTACGTTCACGCGTTCGTTGGCGCGGGTGGGTATGTTCTTGCCGACGAAGTCCGCCTTGATGGGCAGTTCGCGGTGGCCGCGATCCACGAGCACGGCGAGTTGCACGCGGCGCGGGCGGCCGAAATCGTTGAGTGCATCGAGTGCGGCGCGGGTGGTGCGGCCGCTGAAGAGCACGTCGTCCACGAGCACGACGGTTTTGCCGGTGATGTCACCGGGCATCTGCGTGGGATGAACGGTAGGGGCGAGATGATGCGCGAGGTCGTCTCGGTGCATGCTCACGTCGAGCACGCCGCAGGGGACGGGCGTTTGCCAGAGTCCGCTCAAGTTGGTCGCGAGCCGTTTGGCCAGATGGACGCCTCCGGTTTGCACGCCGACCAGGACGACGTCCGCGCCGGATTCATTGCGTTCCACGATCTCGTGGGCGATGCGGGCGAGCGCACGGGACAAGGCGGCAGCGTCTAGGAGAAGCGAATCAGACATGGCAGGAAGGGACCGGAGCGAAGGAAGACCGCAGCAGCGGGGCCTAGTTCTGGCCGTGCGCGTGGCGAGACTTGCGCCACTTGGCGCGGTGCTTGACGATCCAGTCGGTGAGGGCGCGCTCGAAGCCGATGTCCTGCTGGGCCTTCTCGGACTCGATCCACTTGTGTTTCATGATCTCCTCGCGTTCGGCGAGGAATTCGCGGTAAAGCGACGAGTTTTTAACCCACTCGTCGTCGCCCGGTTGGCCAGAGTTGTTTGACATATCAGCCACGGTTGCCGTGTCGGCAATGGCGAGGGAATGTATCAGCCGGCTGGAAGGAGACAATCTGATTTTAGGCCCGGGAATCCCCGGCGGATGAATTGTGAATTCTCTGTGAGTATCTCCCAACAACTTCCCCGTGCCGCCCCGGGCAAATTCGCTTCTCCTCTCCCGGTGATCGAATCCTTCGACTTGACCTCCGAACCGTCGGGCGCGCCCGACCTCAAACGCACGCGCCGCCGTAAGGACGCGGCCATTGACCTGTCGAAGATCGACCGCCTGCCGCCGCATTCCCTCGAGGCGGAGCAGGGGACGTTGGGCTGCATACTGCTCGCGCCCAATGAGGCCATCGGCGTGTGCGTCGAGAAGTTCAAGCGCGGCCCCGAGGTCTTCTACGACCTGCGCCACCAGACGCTTTACGAGACGCTCGTCACCATGGGCGATGCGAAGGAAGCCATCGACCTCATCACGCTGCGGCAGCGCCTCAAGGATAAGGGCCAGCTCGATGCCATTGGCGGCGTCGCCTACCTCACCGCGCTTGTCGATGCCACGCCTTCCCCGGCGAACCTGCCGTTCTACGCGGACATCGTCGTCGAGAAACATCTTTTGCGCCGGATGATCCAGACCTGCACCAGCGTGGTCGGGCGCATTTACGACGAAGCGCAGCAGGGTGACGTGGAGCAGCTCCTCGATGAGGTCGAGAAGGAAGTGCTTCACATCAGCGAGGAACGCGAGGAAAGCGTCAGCCTCGTCATCAAGGACCTCGTCCATAAGGCCATTGCGCAGATCGAGGAATTCCATTCGCGGCAGGGCCAGACCACGGGTATTTCCACGGGCTTCGCGGATTTGGACAAGATGACCACCGGCTTCCACGGCGGGGAAATGATCGTCATCGCCGCGCGGCCCTCGATGGGCAAAACCTCACTCGCAATGAACATCGCCGAGCACGTGGCGATGGATTTGAAGCTGCCCGTGGGCGTGTTCAGCTTGGAAATGTCCGCCGACTCGCTCGTGCTGCGCATGCTCTGCTCGCGCGCCCGGGTGAACCTGCGCGACATCCGTGAGGGCTTCCTGGCCGAGCGCGATTTCCCCAAGCTCACCGGCGTGGCTGGCAAGATGGCGAGCTGCCCGCTGTTCATTGACGACACCGCCGGCCTCTCGATCCTCCAGCTCCGCGCCAAGGCCCGCCGCATGCACCAGCAGCATGGCGTGAAGCTGTTCGTTATCGACTATTTGCAGCTCTTGCGCAGCACGGCGAAGAAGGCGGAAAACCGGCAGCAGGAGATCGCCGACATTTCGCAAGGCATCAAAGCACTGGCGAAAGAACTCAAGGTGCCCGTCATCGTTCTTGCGCAGCTCAACCGCGAACTCGAGAAACGTGGCCCCGGCGAAAAACCTAAGCTCTCCGACCTTCGTGAATCCGGCTCGATCGAACAGGACGCCGACCTTGTGGGCCTGCTCTACAAACCCAAGATGGGCAAGGACGACGAGGAGGATCCCGGCGAACAGCCCAACTACGATGCCGTGCCGGTGAACCTGCTCATCGCCAAGCAGCGCAACGGCCCGACCGGCGACGTGCATCTCACCTTCCTCAAGGGCTTCACGCGCTACGAAAGCGCGGCGAAGGTCGCGGCAGAAGACGCGCCGCGTGAGTAAAACACGGCTGCGGGTTGAAACAGCGAGCGGAATCAGCCATCAAAAACGTTGACACTTGCAGTGCGGTCCGACAGTTTGCCCCCCGATCTTAGCCGCACGGTTCCCGCTGCACAGTTCAGCACGGGTCAAGCCCCAGCAGAAATTTCCCGGCAGTCATCGCGTTTGATTGAACGCGCTTCCGGGGTAGCGAGTCGAATCGCGGCTCACCGGCAGGTGCCATTTGCCCGCCACTGAAACACGACGTAGTTTTCGTTCCTAGTATGCCACGAGTTGCCAAACCGAAAGTTGCCAAAGTCAAACGCGCCGCCGAAGACGCTGGCGTTCCATCCGATCTCGCCACCCCGGCGGCGGCTGACGCGCCGCCAACCGAGTCAATGTTCCCGACCGAGGACCTGACACCCGCCGCCGTGCCAGCGGCAGCCGTTGAGGAGTTTTCACCCGGCACCGGGTTGGCCGCCGCCGAATCGCAGCCCGCAGAAGCGCCGCCGGTCGCCGCCGCGCCGAAGGAATCTTCCGCTCCCCGGCCGCAGCAAGCACCGAAGCATGCGCCGCAGAAACCCAAGCAACCCAAGCAGCCGCCGGAGCCCGTCGAGCGCACCGCGCCGGAGTTGAAGGGGCCCCCCATCGCCATCTCGACATTGCAGGCGCTCTCCATCGCCGAGCTAAACAAGATGGCCAAGGAAATGGGCGTGGAAAATTACGGCACGCTCCGCAAGCAAGAAGTCATCTTCGCCATCCTTAAGAAGAACGCCGAGAGTGCGGGCGGCCTTTTCGCCGAAGGCGTCCTCGAAGTTCTGAGCGAAGGCTTCGGCTTCCTGCGTTCGCAGGCCTTCAATTATCTGCCCTGCCCGGAGGACGTTTACGTTTCACCGTCGCAGATCCGCCGCTTTGATTTGCAGACGGGCGACCTCGTCGCCGGCCAGATTCGCCCGCCGAAGGAGAAGGAGAAATTCTTCGCCCTGCTCAAGGTCGAATCCGTCAACCACATGGAGCCGGACAAGGCCAAGGAGAAGACGCACTTCGACAACCTCACGCCGCTCTTCCCGAACAAGCGCTTCATCCTCGAGACCGACCCCACCGAGCTCTCCACCCGCGTGCTCGACCTCGTCTGCCCCATCGGCAAGGGCACGCGTGGCGTCATCGTCGCGCCGCCCCGCACGGGTAAAACTGTGCTGCTCCAGAAGCTCGCCAACGCGCTCATCAAGAATAACCCCGAGGCTTACCTCATCATCCTGCTGATCGACGAGCGCCCTGAGGAAGTCACCGACATGGAGCGTTCGTGCAAACCTGCCGAAGTTATCGCTTCTACGTTCGATGAACCCCCTGAGCGCCATGTGCAGGTCGCGGAAATGGTCATTGAAAAGGCCCGCCGCATGGTCGAGCACAAGAAGGATGTCATCATTCTGCTCGACTCCATCACGCGTCTGGCTCGCGCCTACAATACCGTCCAGCCGCACTCCGGGAAAATTCTCTCCGGCGGCGTGGACGCCAACGCACTGCACAAACCCAAGCGCTTCTTCGGCGCGGCGCGTAACATCGAGGAAGGCGGCTCCCTCACCATCATGGCCACCGCTCTCGTGGACACCGGCAGCCGCATGGACGAAGTCATCTTTGAAGAGTTCAAGGGCACCGGCAACATGGAGGTCCACCTCGACCGCGGCCTCGTGGATCGCCGCATCTTCCCCTCCATCAATATCGAGCGCTCCGGCACGCGCAAGGAAGAGCTCCTCTACCACCCCGACGAATACAGCAAGGTTGTGCTTCTGCGTCGCGCGCTCACGGGCGTGCCGCCGGTCGAGGCGATGGAGCTGCTGCTCAACAAGCTCAAGAAGACGCCCAGCAACATCATGTTCCTGCTCGGCATGAACGCGGGCTGAAATCCAACGCCTTAATCAAGACGCAAAGGTGCGACCTGGTTCCTCCTTTGCGTTTTTTGTTTTGGGCGACGCTTGCGTCTGCGCCCAAGTTTCCTGAACAACCCCCCTCTAGCCCGGGTCTGACTCTGGCTGCGTGCTGAGGTTGGCAATCGACGGCCAGCCCGCTATGCTCACACGATTCGTGACACGCTACACTTTGCCATCTTACACCGGGCGCGCGGCGCTCGCCGCCTTCGCCGTTGCCGGTCTGGTGCTCGCCGGTTGCCGTAAGGAAGAGATCACCGTTTACCGCGTTCCCAAGGAAATGCCCGGCCGGGAGGCCTCCCCTGCCTCCGCGGCCTCCGCCGGCGCACGACCGCACGTGCATTGGGACAAGTTGCCCGACGGCTGGCGCGAATTGGCCTCCACCGGCACGCGCGCGGCGACGTTCTCCATTGCAGGCACCGACGGCAAACAAGCCGAAGTTGCTGCCATCGGCTTCCCGGGCATGGGCGGCAGTGACCTGCAATTCGTCAATCTGTGGCGTGACCAGCTTGGCCTTGCGCCGCTCACGGACGCGCAACTGCCTGCCTTGGTTCAGCCGGTCGTCGTCGCCGGTGTGGACGGAAAACTCTTCGACATCACCGGAGCCACCAAGGGCGCGGGCGAAGCTTCCACCAACCGCATCATCGTCGCGCTCCACAAGGCTGAAGGCACTTCGTGGTTCATCAAGCTCACGGGCGATCCGGCGCTGGTCGAACAGCAGAAGCCCGCCTTCATCAGTTTCCTCAAGGGCCTGTCGCTTCACATGGAAGCCCACGGTTCATCGGAGCGTCCCGCCGCCGCCGCGCCCGCTCCGCCCGTTGCGGCTGTCGGCGGCAAGCCCGCGTGGACCGCCCCCGCCCATTGGAAAGCGGTGGCTCCGGGGGCGATGCAGACCGCAAAATACAAGATCGGCGAAGGCCGAACCGCGGCGGATGTCACCGTTGTGTTCCTCGGCGGAATGGGCGGCGGTTTGAAGCCCAACCTTGATCGCTGGCGCAATCAACTCAGCCTTCCCGCCGCTGCCGATGGCGAGGTCGAGCAGCAAGCGCCCCTGTTTCCCGAGCTCGGTCCCGGCGCACGCCGCGTGCAACTCAGCGGCAGCACGGGGGAGGGCGACGCGGCCGACATGATCGTGCTCATCGTCCCGGCCGGCGGCGGCACCTGGTTTTATAAACTGATGGGCGACAAGGTGGTCGTCGCCAAGGAAAAGGACGCCCTTGTGGCGTTCGTCAAATCTGCCCAGCCGTAGCACCCTGACAAAGCAGCACTTTCCCCGCCGCTCGCCAGCCCCCTGCGTGCCACTAACTTCCTCATGTTTGCCCGTCTGATCAAAAACCTCTCCTCGCTGAAGCTCACCGTCGTGCTGCTGGCCCTTGGCCTCGTGCTCATCTTTCTGGGCACGCTCGCTCAAGTCCACGAGGGCCTCTACAACGCACAGACCCGCTTCTTCAAAAGCTGGTTCGTCATGGGCGTCACCGTGTTCAACGTGAAACTGCCGTGGCTTGTGCTGCCCGGCGGCTACACCATTGGCTCGGCACTCTTTGCCAGCCTCGTCGCGGCACACTTCACGCGCTTCCAGTGGACTTGGCGCAAGTCCGGCATTTTCATGACACACTTGGGCGTGATCCTGCTGCTGCTTGGGCAGCTCGGCACCGACATCCTTTCCACCGAGAGCGCGATGCGGCTGGAGGAAGGCGAGACGAAGAATTACTCCGAGGATTTCCACGCGAACGAGCTGGTCTTCATCAACAAGTCACTGCCGGACGAAGATGAAGTGATCGCCATTCCCGAGTCACTGGTCGCCGCGAAAGGCGAAATCACGCACCCGCAACTACCCTTCAAAATCCGCGTGAAAGAGTATTGGCCGAACGCGGCCGTCGAAAAGGCGGTGGAAGGCAGCCAGCCGCCCATGGCCGTCGTGCCGAAGGTCACCGACGGCATCGGCAAGCTGGCGTGGGTCTTCCCCATGCCCGTCACCACCGACATGGAATCGCGCAACGTTCCCAGCGCCACCGTCGAAATCGTGGCTGGCAACGAATCCAAGGGCACGTGGCTGGTGACCAGCCAGAAAGCCATTCAGCAGACGATCGAGCATGCCGGCAAAACTTGGGAGTTCGCCCTGCGGTTCCAGCGCCACTACAAACCCTACAGCCTCACGCTGCTCAATTTCACCCACGACCGTTATCCCGGCACCGATTTGCCCAAGGATTTTCGCAGTCGTGTCCGCATCGATCACCCGGCAAAGAACGAAACCCGCGAAACGGAAATCTACATGAACAACCCGCTGCGCTACGCGGGCCTGACCTTCTACCAGCTCCAGATGGTCGATGAGCAATCCGCCCGCGAGATGATGGCGCGCAATCCCGGCCAGAAAATCACGCCCTACTCCACCTTCCAGGTCGTGAAGAATCCGAGCTGGCTCACGCCTTACTTCGCGTGCCTTTTAGTCGGCGCGGGACTGGCCGTGCAGTTCCTCATCCACCTCGTCGAATTTGCCCAAAAGCGAAAGAGCCCGGCAACAGCCACCGCGAGCCCGGCGAAGGCCGTCAATAATCTGTCGCGAAAGAACGCAGAGGATGCAAAAAAGTGAAAGTGGGAAACGTCCAACGCTCAATGCCTGCATCGTTCGACACCGTAAATTCGCCCGGTCCCGCTTCGAGTGTTCAACGTTGGAAGTTGAACGTCGGACGTTTTCCCATTTCCCCTCTGCGCTCTTCGCGCCCTTTCGCGGCTAACTCCCTCCTGTCATGAAAAAGCATTGGCCCTGGCTTCTTTTCGCCGTCTTCGCCTTTGAGGCTGCCTTCTCGCTCAAACCCCGCAGCGACCAGCCGGATGCCTTCCAAGTCCGCGAGTGGGGCAAACTGCCCGCGCTCGTCAACGGCCGCGTCCAGCCTTTCGACTCCATCGCGCGCAACAACCTCATCATCATCCGCGGCAACACCGCGGTCCCGCTCGAAGGTAACGGGGCCAACGGCGCGTGGGGCAAGTGGGAAGCACTCCAAGGCCCGCTCACCGAGCGCAAGTGGTATCAGTTCACCCAGCACCCCAAGAAACTCTCGCCTGCCGAGTGGCTGCTGGAAGTCTTCAGCAAACCCGAGCAGGCGGACACGCGTTACATCTTCCTCGTGCATCACCCCGAGTTGATCGGCCAGCTCAAGTTGCAGGACAAGGGCGTGGAAAATTCCGGCCTGCGCTACTACAGCTTCAACGACCTCAAGCCGCACCTTGCCGAGCTGCGCAAGGAATTCCTCCAGATCGGAGCCGTGAAGCAGGAGCTGCGCACGCCGTATCAACGCTCCTTCGCCAGCCTGCACAACGGCCTGACCTCTTACCTGCGGCTCAAGAACAGCCTCGCGCCCGCGAACATCGCCGAGGCGCTCTCACTGCTCGCCGGGGATGAAACATTGGACCGCATGGACCTCAGCGTGCTCGGCCCGCGCGGCACGGACTTCGCCGGCGACCTTGCCAAGTTCGAGCGCCTGATCCCGGCTGGTCTCCGGGCGATCACTGCCCAGCAGAACAAGCAGGAATACGACAAGGCCACGTTCAACGAGTTTCTCGGTTACGCCGAGCCGTTTGTCTTGCAAGGCCAGATCGCCTCGCTGCTGCTGTTGCCTCCGCTGGCCGCCGGGCAGCCCCGCAACGACTGGGCCAGCATGGGCACCGCGTTGCGCGACAGCATCCGCGCCGGCGCAGTGCCCACCGCCGCCCACGCGCACGCCGCACTCGCCACCGCTTATGCGCAAGGCAAGCCCGCCGATTTCAATCGCGTGCTCAACGAATATCGGTCCTCGTTCGCCGGCAAGCTGGACAGCGAAGTGAAGAAAGGCCGGCAGGAGGCGCTTTTCAACCAGTTCCTGCCATTCTATCGCAGCATGATGATTTACGTGGTTGCGCTCATTCTCGCGGCAGCCTCGTGGTTGAACTGGTCGGAGAACTTGAACCGGGCCGCCTTCCGGCTCGTGGTGCTCGCGCTCGTCATCCACTCCGTCGGGCTGCTCTTCCGCATGTTCCTCGAAGGCCGGCCGCCGGTCACCAACCTCTACTCCTCTGCCATCTTCGTCGGCTGGGGCGCTGCGGTCCTGGGCGTCGTGCTCGAACGCATTTACCGCAACGGCATCGGCAGCGTCACGGCATCGGCCGTGGGCTTCATTACGCTCATCATTGCGCACCACCTCGCGCTCGCCTCCTCGACCGGCGATACGATGGAAATGATGCGTGCCGTGCTGGATACGAATTTTTGGCTCGCGACGCATGTGACCAGCATCACCATTGGCTACGCCTCGACCTTCCTCGCGGGCTTCCTCGCCATGATCTATGTGCTGCGGGGTGTGTTCACGCCCACGCTCGATCAAGCGACCGCGAAGGCGCTCACTCGCATGGTTTACGGCATCGTCTGCTTCGCGACGTTGTTCAGCTTTGTGGGCACGATCCTCGGCGGCATTTGGGCGGATCAAAGCTGGGGTCGCTTTTGGGGCTGGGATCCGAAGGAAAACGGCGCGCTGCTCATCGTCGTCTGGAACGCGCTCATCCTGCACGCGCGCTGGGGCGGACTGGTGCGCGAGCGCGGCCTGATGAACCTCGCGCTCTTCGGCAATATCGTCACTGCGTGGAGCTGGTTCGGCACGAACATGCTGGGCGTGGGCCTGCACAGCTACGGCTTCATGGATGCGGCCTTCAAGTGGCTGATGATCTTCAACGTCAGCCAGCTTGTCCTGATCGCCCTCGGCTGTCTGCCGGATCGGTTTTGGAGGAGCGGAAAAACCCCGCAGGCTGGTCCGCCGTCCGATTCCGGCCCGACTGCGCTAAAGACTCAGCCGGGCTGATTTTCCGGCGGCGCTGGCTCGCTTCGCCGTTCAGGCGAAACACTTTCGCGCCGCTGCCACATCGGCGGCGATTTGCGTTCGCAGCGCTTCGAGCGAGGGGAATTTCTGCTCGTCGCGCAGTTTCGTGGCGAAGTTGACTTCGATCTCCCGTCCGTAAATGTCCTCGGCGAAATCCAGCAGGTGGACTTCGCACTGACGGCGGGGCTCCGGGCTCGCGAGCGTGGGACGGAAGCCAAGGTTCAAGGCACCGCGATGCTCGCGTCCGGCGATGTCCACATGCACGGCATAAACGCCGTTGGGCGGCAGCACGAGGCCGGTCACGTCGAGGTTCGCCGTGGGAAAACCGAGTTGGCGTCCCACTTGATCGCCGCGAATCACGGTGCCGGCGATGGAATACTCGCGCCCAAGCATCTGGCTGGCGGCATTCAGGTCTCCCTGCCGCACGGCCTCGCGGATGCGTGTGCTGCTGACAGCCTCGCCATCGAGCGACACGGCGGCGAGGCCGTGGACCGTGAAATGCAGTTCCGCCCCGAGCTGCTTGAGCAAAGCGATGTTCCCGCTGCGTTTGTGGCCGAAGGTGAATTCACTGCCCACGCAGACGCTGTGGATTTGGCCAAGGTCACGGGCCAGGCTGCGAATGAATTGTTCTCCAGTCTGTTCGCTGAACGCGCGATCGAAGTGGATGAGCAACGTGTTGGCAATCCCAAGCGACGCGATGGCGCGGAGTTTTTGCGGCAGCGAGTAAAGCATCGGCGGCACGCGGTCGGGCGCGACGACGGCATTGGGGTGGCGGTCGAACGTGATGACGACGGGAATGCCCTCGTGCTGGCGGGCGTCGGCCAGCGTCTGCCGGATGACCTGCTGGTGTCCGAGATGCACGCCGTCGAACACTCCGATGGCCACGCAGACTTTGCGGGGGCCGGGCTGGAGTTCGGTGGCGGCGTGCAGGACGCGCATCAGCGGGCGAGTTGCAGGAAAGGAATGACGCGCTTTTCCAGTTCGCCCAGCGGCAACGCGAGGATGGCATCCAGTGTGAGCGCGTCGGCCACGTCCCATTTGCCGGAGGTCACGCGCCGGAGCGTGGCGAGGTGTGCGCCGCAGCCGAGCTTTTGCCCGAGTTCGTGGGCGAGGGAGCGGACGTAGGTGCCCTTGGTGCAGGCGACACGGAACTTCGCGATGGGTTCGGCGTAGGCGGTGAAGCGGTAGTTGTAGATATGCACGAGACGCGGCTCGCGGACGACCTCGATACCCTTACGTGCGAGTTTGTAGAGCGGCACGCCGCCCTGCTTCTTGGCGGAGACCATCGGCGGGACTTGTTGCAGGTCGCCGATGAACGCGCTGGCGGCCTCGTTCAACTGGTCGAGCGTCAGCGGCGGCACGGGCAGCGTGGCGGTGATTTCACCGTCGGTGTCGTAACTGTCCGTGGCTTCGCCGAACTTGATGTCGCCCTCATACACTTTGTCGTCGGACATGAGCTTCTCCGAGAGCTTGGTGCCACGTCCGAGCACGATGATGAGCAGGCCGGTGGCGTTGGGATCAAGGGTGCCGCAATGGCCGACTTTCTTGATGTTGAACTTGCGCCGGATGCGATCCACGACATCGTGGGAGGTGCAGCCGGCGGGTTTGTCCACGAGCAGGGCACCATCAAGGGAATCAAATTGAAGCATGGGAAATCAGACGAAAGGACGGGCTTACTGCGCGGCGTCCAGAGCTTTCTTGATCGCGGCGATGACGCGGCGCTGGACCGAGAGGGGTTTTCCGGGCACGCGTGCGCCGGCGGCGGCAGCGTGACCGCCGCCACCAAATTTTCCGGCGATCTCGTTCACGTTCACCCGGTCGCTTTTGGAGCGCAGGCTGATGCGCGTAAGCTCCGGCTCCACTTCCTCTAACACGCAGGCGACAATGACCGGCTCGATGTCGCGAATGTGATCGATGAGTCCCTCGCTGTCATTCGTGTCCGCGCCAGTGCGGGTGTAATCACGTTTGCGTAGCCAGAACCACGCGATCTGGTCGTCGTGCGTGGTGCGGAAGCTGTTGAACACATGGCGCAGCAGCTTGGCGCGCGACATGGGGTAGCTCTGATAAACCTCGTTGCAGACTCGCGCGAGGTTCGCGCCGTGGCGGACCAAGTCAGCAGCGACGTGGTAAGTGCCGGGCGTGGTGCTGGGGTAGCCAAAGCTGCCGGTGTCGGTGGAAATGGCGGTGAAGAGGCAGTCGGCGATCGCGGGCGTTACCGGCCAGCCGGCGTGCTTGAGCAGTTCGTAGATCAGCTCGCCGGTGGCGGGCACGCGGGCGGAGACCCAGTTCAGTTTCGCGTAGCGCGTGTTGCTTTCGTGATGGTCGATGTTGATGAAGTCGCGATGCTGTTCGATGGCTTTGCCAACGGTGCCGAGGCGTTCAAAACTGGCGCAGTCGGTGGCAATGACGAGGTCGAATTTATGGCCGGATTCGGGTTTGCGCACGAGGTCGTCGGGAACCATGAAGCGGAGCTTCTGCGGCACGGCGTCCTGATTCCAAACCGTGACCTGCTTGCCGAAGTTTTGTAGCGCCAGCGCGAGTCCGACCTGTGAGCCGATGCAATCGCCATCCGGTCGCACGTGGCCGACGACGCAGATGGTTTTCGCTCGCCGGATGGCGTCCAGAATCTCGTCGAGGATGTGCGAGTAGCCGGTCATTTCGGAGGGGCTTGCTTTTCTAACTCTTCGAGGATGGAGAGGACGCGGTTGCCGCGCTCCACGCTTTCGTCGAGGTGGAATTCGATCTTGGGCGTGTAGCGCAGGACGATGGAACGGCCGAGTTCGAACTGGATCTGGCCGCGGTTGCCATTGAGGCGGTTCATGGCCCGCTTCTTGGCCTCGGCCTTGCCGACGACGCCGATGTAAACCTGTGCTTCCTTCAGGTCCGGCGTGACCGTCACGTCGGCAACGGTGATGAGACCGTTGTCGGCATCGGGGGGGAAATCCCGGCGGATGATTTCGCCCAGCGTGCGCTTGAGCATCTCACGCACTCGTTCGAGGCGGACTTTCATGACTCAGGGGCGAGGGTCAAAGCGCCTGCTTCACCTTTTCGACGGTGTAGCATTCGATGGCGTCGCCGATTTGGAACTCGTTGAAGCCATCGATGCGGATGCCGCATTCGAGGCCGGAGCGGACTTCGTTGACTTCGTCTTGGAAGCGGCGGAGCGACAAGGTGACGCCTTCGTAAACGAGGTTCTTCTTGCGCATGAGCCGGACCTTGCCCTTGACGATGCGGCCCATCGTGACCGAGCAGCCGGCGACGGCCCCGCCCTTGGACAGCTCGAAGATCTGCCGAACCTCGGCACTGCCGACGACGACATCCTTGAGCACAGGCGGCAACAGGCCGGCCATGGCTTCCTTCACTTCGTCGATCAACTCGTAGATGATTGCGTAGAGCTTGATTTGGACGCCGTATTGCTTGGCCTTTTCGTTCGTCCCGGAGTCAATGCGCGTGTGGAAGCCGAGGATGACGCACTTCGACGCGCCGGCGAGGTCCACATCTGATTCGGTAATGGTGCCGACAGCGTGGTGGACGATTTCGAGCATGACCTTGTTGGTCTCGATTTTCTTGAGCGCCTCGACGATGGCCTCGACGGAACCCTGGGTGTCCGCCTTGACGACGACCTTGAGCGTGAGCTGCTGGTTCTCGGCGATTTTTGCGAACAGGTTTTCCAGGGTCACGCGGGGCTGGCGTTCTTCGGCAGCGGCAGCCTTGTCGGCCAACGCGCGTTCTTCCGCAATGTCGCGGGCCGCCCGTTCACTTTCGACGACGACGAATTCGAGGCCGGCTTCGGGCACGCCGTTGAGGCCGAGCACGCGCACGGCGACGGAGGGCGTGGCTTCCTTGAGGCGCTCGCCTTCCTCGTTGATGAGCGCGCGGACGCGGCCGTAGTGCGAGCCGCAGAGGATGATGTCGCCGACTTTGAGCGTGCCCTTGCGCACGAGAACCGTGGCCGTGGGGCCACCGGCTTGGAGGCCGGACTCGATGACGTTGCCCTTGGCCTTGCGGTTGGGGTTGGCCTTCAACTCCTGCAAGTCGGCCTGAAAGACAATCATCTCGAGCAGCTTGTCGATGCCCTGCTTGGTCAGCGCGGAGCAATCCACGAAGAGCGTCGTGCCGCCCCATTCATCAGGAACGAGGCCTTTTTCCTGCAACTGCTGGCGGACGCGGGTGGGGTTGGCGTTCGGGTGGTCGCACTTGTTGACGGCGACGAGAATGGGGACTTTGGCCGCCAGCGCGTGCGAGAGGGCTTCGAGCGTCTGCGGCATGACGCCGTCATTCGCTGCGACAACGAGCACGACGAGGTCGGTGACGTTCGCGCCGCGGGCGCGCATGGCAGAGAAGGCGGCATGGCCGGGCGTGTCGAGGAAGGTGATCTGCGCCATCTCCCCCTTTTTCTCCGGGTGCGGGACGGTGATGGTGTAGGCGCCGATGTGCTGGGTGATGCCGCCGGATTCGCCGGCGGCGACGTTGGCTTTGCGGATGACGTCGAGGAGCGAGGTCTTGCCGTGGTCCACGTGGCCCATGATGGTGACAACGGGCGGGCGGGGTTTGAGATCCTCGGGCTTGTCGTCGATGGGGTCGGCTTCGACTTTCTTCGGCGCGGCGTGGACTTGACCTTCGCCCTTGGCACGCTTCTCCACCTCGAATTTGAAGCCGTGCTTCGCGCAAAGCTTGATGGCGATGGGTTCGTCAACGGCTTGGTTGACGTTGGCGAAGATGCCCATCTGCATCAGGTCGGCGATGAGCTGGAAGGGCTTCCGCTTCATCTGCTCCGCGAGGTCGCGGACGACGATGGGCGGCTTCATCGTGATGACCTGCGCAGTGGAGGGGAGCGCGGCGCGCGGATCGACGGGCTTGGGGGCCGGTGGCGGCGCGGGTGCACCTCGCTGCTGGGACTGGCCCATGCCGGGGCGGTTGCCTTGATAGCCACGGTTGTCGCCCGGGCGACCGCCTTGCGGAGGGCCGGCGGGGCCGCGTCCGCGTTGATCGGGTGCGGGCGCGCGGCGTTCTTCCCGGGCGGGTTCGCGGCGGGCACCGAATTTGGAAAGGTCAATGCGGCCAATCAGCGCGCCGGTCTGGGGCTTGGCCGGTTCGGCGGGC
>RFVF01000041.1 GCA_009922615.1 Pseudomonadota bacterium | reverse complement strand
TTTAGAGCGAGCGAAGATATCGGTTTAGTTCGTATTGGCTGATGTGAGTCTTGTAACCACGCCATTCGGCTCGTTTGTTGCGCAAAAAACGCCACTCGAACCTCAAAACAAACCCTATAGCGCGATGAGCTTGCGCAGGAATGGCCCGGCAGCCCGCCAAAAAGCCGGTCATCGAGAGCGATGGGGGCCGTCAGCACCAGCAGCATTGGATTCCACCTTGCTGGATGCGGAATCATCGTTTCCGTTCATCAAGCCGGGTTGCCGGTTCGCTTTGTCTCTTTAGGCGATAGTCGACGATGATCCGACTGGCTTTCGCTGCGGCATCGGCATGGCGACCGTCGCGGCTGGTAGATAACGCCTCCCCAAAGGTCTGGATATCCTGCGGAGAGACGGTCGCGGATCCCTGAGCAACGGCACGCTCCTGCATCAGTTGGTAAGCGTGCGCCAAGGTGTTTTGAGCTGCGCGTTGCTGCTGCAACTGGATGCCACGCTTGCTGAAATCGCTGCGACGCACGGTGACGCGCTTGTGTTCTCCGGGCTTCAAAGTCAGCGCCAAGCCCTGCCTGAGTTCTGCTGCGGAATGTTTTTCTTCTCTCGCACCCATCGTCACGAAGTAATCCGCATCGGGCAGGTGCTTCAACATCACACGGCAGGTGCGTTGAGTCGGAGTTGGATTGTAGGTGATGTAATGCCGCTCCACCCCGGAAAGCGCGCTCTCATAGTCTTCCATCGCATCGAGGTTCAGCAGCATGACCTCGCGGTCGCTGGCCTCGGCGAGCGCTTCGTAGAGCCAGTCGTTCCAGAGTGCCAGACCAGCCATGTAAGCAGCCGTTCCACCGCGATGGCCGCCGGTCCCTTCGAGACTGTAGAAGGGCTCAATCGGAAAGTAGGAGCCGAGCGCGGCGCGTTTCTTCTCATCGAGCGCCAGCACCGGCGCAGTCCAGGTGGCGGGGAAGAAGTAGAAGGAGTTGATGCGGTTTAGATTCGCGAGCTTCAAGAGGAGGTCGGTCAACGGATGTTCGCGATCGTGCTTCAGCGTCCACGCGATCATCAGATGCGCCTCGGCGGTCTCCCACGGCGTGGCCACGTGGGCGCCACCATGCGGATAAAACAAGCCCGCGCTGCGCAGTTCGCGGCTCACCGGAGTGGTCTCGTCCTCATACCAAAACGTGAGGCGCAAAAGCGTGTTCATGAAGTCGCGCGAATAGCGGAGGAACTTCGGATTCTTCGTCGCCTCATACAGCCGATGCGCGGCCGCGATGCCGTAAGCATTGCCGAAAAGTTCCGTGAGCGGGAACTCCTCCGCGTCCTTGTATTGGCGGTCGTAAATGTCGTTCTTCACCCGGAACTCCATCCGCTCCATCAGCGTTTCGACCGCCCGCTGTGCTTCGGTCAGGTATTCCCTTTCGGCAGTGATGTCGAACGCCTGCATCATGAGATGACCGTAGGCTCCGGCCTGCCACGGTTCACGGATGAGGCCCAGTTGCTTCACGTCATTTTGGACAGCGGGCTGCTTGGTGTAGGGGTTGAACCATTGCGGAAAAACAAAGTCCGTTTGCTTCGCCAAGTCGCGCAGCCCTGCGGTGGCCATCAGGAAGCGTCCGGCAATGGCGGGGTTGAAATCGCTGGAGCCGACCGCGGATGCCGCGCGCAGCGTTTCTTCGTGGAAGAAGAAGTTCTGCCAGCACATCTCCAAATCCCCGACGTGAGCAGGCTGCCGCGTGCCGTGGCGAATGAGCCGCGAGCGTGGATCATAAAAGCGCGGCAGCGCATCCGCCTTCTGCAAACCGAGTCGCAACGCCTCCGCGTTCCCATGCACACGCGCGAGCAGCAGCCACGGCGTGAGATGATTGTTCACCGTGGAGAAATCCCAGGCCTGCGCGCCGGGGTGGACCAGCATCTTCTCTTGCGTCGGCACCAAGGCGAGCGGTTCGTCGCGCCACGGTGCGACGATTTCAGCCATCGCCTGCGGCGTGCTCAAGTCGGTGATGGCCTGCCGCGCGAACTGTTCCCAACTCACGGCTTCACCGGTCAATTCGTTGCGTGGAAACACTGACTCCGCCGGATGCAACGGCGCGAAGGTCCGGACCATCGTATCGAGCGCCTCCATGCCCGATGGCTTGGCCGCGCGGACACTTTGATGCAGGAAAAACTCCACGGTCATGTCACCGGCAGGCAAGCGCCGTCCCGACAATTTTTTGAAGTGCATGCCCAAGCCCGTCTGCCCCGACTCACTGCGCGTCATGATGCGCACATCGTGAAAGCGCGCGACGCCGACAGGCTGCATCCAACGCATCGGCGTCATGTTGAAGAATACCGCCGACTCGCGCCTGTCATCCCACAGATACGCCGCCGGAAAACCGTAGTTGTGCGGCACCCCGATGCTGCCGTAAATGCTGTCCGGCCCTTGGTCGAGGTGGAACGCATTTTTCGATGGTTGCATCCACAGCGCCACGACAGGCTGCGGAGCACCCAACGTTAGAGGCTCGGTCAGATGGCAGGTGATGACGAAACGAAACAGCGGAGTGTCCGCCGCCGCCGCCACGCGCATTGTCCAGTCATACTCCGGCAGATGATGCCTCCCGCTAAACTCAACAGCTTTTCGGTCGGGAGCATCCGTCACGACCGTGTAACGGCCCGGCTGCAAATTGAATAACGGCCCTTCGAACAGCGGCCGACCCGCATCAAACACCGGGCGCCATTCCTGACCGTCGCGCACAAAAGTGTTCAGAACAAAAACGTGGTCCTTCTGGGTGAAGACGAGTTTTTGCCGCTCCGTGACGAGTTCGACTCGCCCAGGTTCAGCGACCAATCCCGGCTTTGGCGCATCTGCGGCATGCAGCACGGCTAGCGGAGCCAGCAACGTCATCAGCACCTGCACCTTTTCCAGCACTGCATAGAGCGCACGTATCCCAGTGTGACTCACCCCCAATCCGAGCGCGGCGGCTTCGATGGTAGGTTCGTTGCGGCTCATGGCAGATAACTCCATTTCTTGATCCTGCGTGCCGACAATCCTGGCCTTGAACCCATGACGCTGTGCGAGACAAAGGTCGGCCCCGCACAGGAAGTGCGGACGGCCTCAATCTTGTCTGTAGCATTGCGACTCTGGTTCATGTCCCTCGCTCCGTGGGTTACGGCGAGGATGTTGCCATTCAGGGCAGCGCGGGCAAGGTGAAATGGCTTTGGGCAGCGGAGCGCGGCGGAGGTGCAGGCGAAGTTGACGGACGCGATCCGCGAGGGCGGCGAGGTGACGCCGGTGGACCGGGATTTGCAGACGTTGCTGGAGAAGCTGCGCACGGTGCGGCCGCAGGCGGAGGCGGTGGTGGAGGACTTGGTGGCGGAGCTGCGCCACAGCACGCGGCGGCTGGAGCCGGGCACGGCGCGCGAGGTGATGCGCAGCTACGGGCTGAGTTTCGAGACGTTGCCGGGTGAGACGCCGGAGCCGGGTAACAATCCCGCGCCCGCGCCGCCTCCGGCACCGACGCCGTAGCCGGCCCACGTGCGCGCGCGAATTTACGCATTGCCATTGCGGGCGTCTTCCCGTTGCGTAGCGCGCATGAAATCCGCACTCGCCATTTTCGCGCACCCGGACGACATCGAGTTCGTCGCCGCCGGCACGTTGCTGCTGCTCAAACAGCGTGGCTGGGAAATCCATTACCTCAATCTCTCCACGGGCAATTGCGGCAGCGCGGAGTTCAGCCCGGCCAAGACGCGGCGCGTCCGGCTGGCGGAGGCCAAGGCCGCAGCCAAAGTGCTCGGCGCGCAGTTCCACCTGCCGATGTGCGACGATCTGGAGATTCGCTACGACGTCCCCTTCGTGCGCCGGGTCGCGGCGGTCATCCGCGCGGCGCGGCCCAGCATCGTCCTGACGCATTCGCCACAGGATTACATGGAGGACCACATGAACACCTGCCGGCTGGCGGTGACGGCGGCGTTCACGCACGGGATGCCGAACTTTCAGTCATCGCCGCCGCGTCCGACTTACGCGCACGACGTGACGGTGTATCACGCCATGCCGCACGGGCTGTGCGATCCGTTGCGGCGGCGCATCGTGCCGGGCGCATTTGTAAACACGACCGCCGTCCATGCCACGAAGCTCGCCGCGCTGGCCGCACACCAGAGCCAGCAGGGCTGGCTGGACGTGAGTCAGGGCATGAACTCCTATCTGCGCTCGATGGAGGAGATGTCCCGCGCGGTGGGCAAGCTGTCGAAGAAGTTCAAGTTCGCCGAGGGTTGGCGGCGGCATTTGCACCTGGGTTTCAGCGCGGACGACATTGACCCGCTGGCGGAGGCGTTGGGGAAGGACTGCCGCGTGAACGCGGTTTACGAGCGCTCCTTGCGCGCATCGGCGGTCTCCGCCTAAATCGCCCGGTCAGAGCCTTGTTCAAACACTATGATCCGCACCTACCTTATCCTGCTGTTCGCCGCGTTGAGCGGCTGGCCCGCCTCCCTGTCCGCCGCCGAGGCCGTGAAGAAACCGGTGTTGCTTTACACCCGTTATTTCAACGCCCAAGGCGAGTCACGCTATCAGCCCGACGGCAATTACAAGGAGATCCTCGGCAAACTGCGCACGGAATTCGAGGTGCGCGTCAATGCCGAGCCACTCACCGACAAGAGCCTGGCCGACGTGAACGTGGTGCTCATCGCCAATCCCAGCGACAAGGCCGCCGGGCAAAATCCGCCGCCCCATCACGTGGCCGCCGGCGACATCGCTACGCTCACCAAATTCACCGAACGCGGCGGCGGGCTGATCATTTTCGGCAATCAGGAAAACCACAATTTGGAGACGGCGGACCTCAACAAACTGCTCGCCCGGTTCGGGTTTCAGTTCGTCGAGAAGTTCACTGACATGAAGCGCATCACGGTGCCAAAGAGCGCACCGGTCATCGGCGGGTTGAACTGGGGCTACTACACCGGCAACCACATCGAGATCACGCCGGGCCACGCAGCCAAGCCGCGTTCCCTGATCGACAATGACGTGACCACCAAGCCCATCAACGGCCCGCGCAATGAACCGGGTTGCCTGCTCGCCCTCGCCGAGCCGGGCAAGGGCCGCGTGGTGCTCGCCACCGACGCCGGCTGGCTCACGGACGACGCGCTGGCCGAGAAGGGCATCGGTGGCAACGTGGTCAAGGGCCAGGACAACTGGGAGATCATGCGCCGTCTGAGCCATTGGGCGGCCGGACGCTGAGGCGTGAAGAATGAACGATTCAAGGGCTGGTCAATCCAACTACCCGACCGTTCGCCATCATGAACTACTCCTTTGCCCGCCTGGTTCTCTCCGGACTGCTCGCCAGCACGTTGACAGCCTGTTACACGCCGGACGGACGGCCTGACCGCACCGCCTCGGGCGCATTGATCGGCGGGGCTTCCGGCGCGGTCATTGGGTCCATCGCCGACCGGCGTCATCCTGGCGTGGGCGCGTTGATCGGCGGCGCGGCAGGCGCGTTGACCGGCAGCTTGATCGGGAATTCGATGGATCAGCAGGAACGCGCCCGCCACCGTTCGGTGCCGCCCCCGCCGCCAACTTACAACCCGCCCGCTCCAGCCGCTGCCACCACTGCGGTAAACCCGACGAGCGTCGAGGACATCAAGAACATGAGCAAAGCGGGCGTCAGCGACGAGGTCATCATCAACCAGATCGTCACCACCCGCTCGATCTACCAGCTCAACGCCGATGCCATCGTGGATTTGAACCGCGCCGGGGTGAGCGCCAAGGTCATCAACTACATGATCGGCACGCCCGGCACCGCCGCAGCCGCCGCACCGTTGGGAACGACAGTGACACAAGCCCCGCCCCCGCCGCGGGTGGAGACCGTTTACGTGAGCCCCGGGCCGGATTACGTGTGGGTGAACGGCGAGTGGGTTTGGTATCGCGGCTCCTGGGTCTGGGTGAGCGGGCGTTGGGTTTACCCACCGCGCCCACGCGTCGTCTGGGTGGAAGCCCGCTGGGTCAATGGCCCCGGTGGCTATCATCACCATCCGGGCTACTGGCGCTGAGAACCGGCAGCGCCACACATGAAAAAGGCGCACTGGTCAAACCAGTGCGCCTCACAAGGGGATAGCTTCGGGGTGCGTTACTTCGCCGCGGCAAACTTCTCGGCGACCACGGCCCAGTTCACCACGCTCCAGAATGCCTTCAGGTAGTCGGCGCGCTTGTTCTGGTATTTGAGGTAGTAGGCGTGCTCCCAGACATCGCAGCCGAGGATGGGCTTGCCTTCGCAGCCGGCGACAGCCTTGCCCATGAGCGGGTTGTCCTGATTGGCGGTGGAGCAAATCTCCAGCTTGCCGTTGTTGACGACGAGCCACACCCAGCCGGAGCCGAAACGCCCCACGCCACCGGCCTCGAACTTCGCCTGAAACTCGGCGAACGAGCCGAACGCGGCGTTGATGGCCGCCGCGAGTTCGCCCGTGGGCGCGCCGCCGGCGTTGGGGGCCATGAGTTTCCAGAAGAAGGAATGGTTCCAGTGGCCGCCGCCGTTGTTGCGCACGGGGCCACGGATGTTTTCGGGGACGGACGCGATGTCCTTCACGAGCTCGCAGATGGATTTGGCTTCCAGCGGCGTGCCCGCGAGGGCCTTGTTCAGATTGTCCACGTAGGCTTTGTGATGACGGCCGTGATGGATTTCCATCGTGGCCTTGTCGATGTGAGGTTCGAGCGCATCGTGCGCGTAAGGCAGAGCAGGCAGTTCGTGAGCCATAGTATTTTCGTTTTGGGTTGGTTGACTAAAACAGCAGGCAGAAAGTAGCAGCCGCAGCGGCGACGCACAAGAACGCGATTGCCGAGAGCCGAACAATCTCCGCACGGCAATCTGTGGCATGGCGTGCTGGCAATCTCGCGTGGCTTGAAGCTGGATAGCCGGGCGAGCAATCTGCGAAAGGGAACAGGCTAAGCGCAGCATCGCCTCGTTGCCTTCCGCCCGTTCCTCCCCCACACTCCGCACGCTACATGAGCAAGCGTTTCTACATCACGACTGCGATTGATTACGTCAACGGCCAGCCGCACCTCGGCCACGCCTACGAGAAGATCCTCGCCGACGTCATCGCCCGCAGCCGGCGCGCCTTGGGCGAGGAAGTTTTTTTCCTCACCGGCCTCGACGAACACGGGCAAAAGGTCCAGCAGGCCGCACAGGCCGACGGGAAGTCCGCGCAAGCCTATTGCGACGAACTCGCCGCAAGCTGGTCCGCCTTCGTCGCCAAGCTTGGCCTGACGAACGACGATTTCGTCCGCACCACTTCCGCGCGCCACAAGGAAGTTGTGCAGGCCATCCTCACGAAGCTCCACGCCGAGGGACATTTCTACCAAGCCAGCACCGAGGGTTTTTATTCCACGAAGGAGGAAACCTTCGTCACCGAGAAGGAACGCCTGCCCGACGGCACTTTCCCCGCCAGTTACGGCGAGGTGGTGAAACTCTCGGAGACGAACTGGTATTTCAAACTCGGCGCACACCAGCAATGGCTCTTTGACCACATCGAGGCAAACCCGTCCTTCATCCAGCCCGACTACCGGCGCAACGAAGTCCTCGGCTTCCTCAAGAATAACACCCTCGAAGACCTCTGCATCAGCCGCCCCGCCGCCCGCCTTACCTGGGGCATTCCCATCCCCTTCGACCCCGCCTATGTGACCTATGTATGGTTCGATGCGCTGGTGAATTATATCTCAGTCCCCGCCGCACTTGGCGACTCAATCGTGCGCGGAGCAACGAACTCTCAACCCTCAACTCTCAACTCTCAACTATCTCTCTGGCCCGCCGACGCGCACGTCATCGGCAAGGACATCGTCAAGTTCCACGCCGTGTATTGGCCCATCATGCTCAAGGCGATGAACCTCCCGCTGCCCAAGCAGCTACTCGTCCACGGCTGGTGGCAAAAGGACGGCGCCAAGATGAGCAAGAGCACCGGCAACGTCGTGGACCCCGTCGCGGTCATTGACGACTGGGGGCTCGACGCCTTCCGTTTCTACGTCGTGCGCGAGCTGGACATCGGCCCCGACGGCAATTGGACCGATACCGGCTTCGCAGCGCGCTACCAGGCCGAGCTGGCCAACGGCCTCGGCAACCTCGTGAACCGCTCCCTCTCCATGCTCAAGCGGTATCGCAACGGCATCATCCCCCCGCGCCACGACGAACTCTCGGCGGACGCCGCCAAAGCCGCCGCGGACACCATCGCGCACCTCCGCGCCAGCGAACTTCAAAAGGCGCTGCACAGCATCTGGATCCTCGTCACGCGCGCCAACCAATACGTAGACCAGACCGCCCCCTTCAAGCTCGCCAAAGACCCCGCGCAAGCCGCACGCCTTGATGAGGTGCTGTATAATCTCGTGGAAAGCTGCCGGGTCCTGGCTGTTCTTCTATACCCTTTCATTCCCGGCACGGCCGCGAAGATATACTCGCAGCTCAACCTCCCTGGCACGCCCGATAAACTGTCCGGGGCTGCCTGGGGCGGTTTGCCGGCTGGCTACGCCATCGGCGAGCCCGCCGCTCTTTTTCCCCGTCGCGATTCGCCGAAGGCGTGACGTTCTATTGCTCGGAACAGTATAGAAATCGTCGCGAAGTTTGTCGCGGCTCACATTAAGGCTGGAACGCCGCGTGTTTGGCGTCGCCGCCGGCTTGGAGGAAGGCGAGGAGGTCGAGGATTTGTTCCTTGGTCAGCAAATTCAGCAGGCCGGGGGGCATGATGGAGTTGCTTTGCGCGCGGCTCTTCACGTCTTTCTTTGGGAACTTCTTGATCATCGCTTCGCCAGGGCCAGTCTGGAGGGTGAGGGTTTCGCCTTCGTCTTTGATGAGGAAGCCGGTGAAAGGGTCGTCGTTGCCCACGGTGAATTCATAGGGGCGGTAGCGCGGCTCGATGGTCTTGGAAGGTTCCAGGATTTCGCCGAGGACGGTCTTGGAATCATTCTTATATTTGGCGAAGACGCCGGTGAGTTCGGGGCCCCAGAGCGGGCCGTCGGTCCCAACCTTGTGGCAGCCGATGCAGCCGACGTTGGTGAAGAGGGCCTTGCCTTTGGCGAAGTCGCGGGCTTTGGCGAGCTTGGGCAGTTCGGGTTCGAGGTCGGCGAGTTTCCATTCGGTGATGACGGGTGCGGCGGGCTCGGCGTGGCCTTGGGCGAGGTATTCGTCGAGGTCGGGGACGACTTTGAGGAGGCCTTTCATGCGCTGCCAGTGACCGGGGTAGGTGCAGAGGTAGGGATAATCGCCGGGTTCCTTGGGCGCGTCGAAGCGCAGGCGCAGGGTATCGTTGGGGTTCAGGAGTTTGGTGGCTTGGAGAACTTTGGCGGAGGCGGGGACGTAAAGGCGGCCTTGGGCGTCGGGCTGCGGAGCCATCTTTTCGGTGGCGAGGCCGATTTCATCGGCCGCTCCGACGGCGACGAGCACCCAGTTGTGTTGCATGGCGTCGGAGTTTTGGAACACAAGCTCGACGGGTTTGCCGGCCTCGGCGACCAATTGGATTTTATCGAAGAACATTTGCTCGTGCAGCGTGCCGAGGCGCAGGACGTTGACGCCGAGGGAGGAGAAGGATTTGCGGACCGGGAGCGCGGCGTCCTTCGGCAGCTTGGCGGCGAGCTGGAAGCCGAGCTGCTGCATGTCGAGGAAGTCGTTTTCGGTGCGTTGGGGCACGGCGACTTTTCTGGCCTGTTCGAGCAACGCGTCGGCGAGGGGCTTGATGCTATCGGCGGCCCAGGCCTCGCGGGGCAGCGCCAGCAGCGCACGAGCAACGGCGGGAACTTCCGTGCCAGCGGGGATGAGCTTGGCCAGCGCGGCGAAGGCGGCCGGCTCGCTGCCGGGAAGTTTTGCGGCGGCGAGGATGGCAGCCCGGCGCGTGGCGGCGTCGGTGGCGGGCGCGAGCAAGGGAAGAACTTTGCCGGCCAAGGACGCGCGTTTGGTGCCGTCAGGAACGAGCGGAATGCCCGCGATCAAATGCCCGAGCGCGCCGGGCTTGCTCTGGGCGAAGGTCCACACCGCGTCGGCGGGCTGGATGCCGATTAGCGCAGCAAAGGCGGCCTGCCGCGCGGCATCCGGACCGTCGCCGCCAGCGAGCGTTTCGAGCGCAGTTTGGCTTTTCTTCAAGTCACCGGGCTTCTGCGTGACAAGGAGTTTGGCGAGATCGGCCAGAACGGTCGGTTGGCTGGCGGGGACGCGCTGAATGGCGGCGAGGAGCTCGGTGGGAGCATCGGTCTTGTTCAATTTGGCGAGCGCCTCAGCGGCCTCGGTGCGGAACTTCGCGGCCATGCCGGCGCGGCCAAGGATGGCTTCCCAAAGCGGGATGAATTTGGGGTGCGAGGTTTCGCGGTCGGCGAGGAGGAGCTGGTCGTTGGAGAGCCGGCCAAGCTGGTATTTGACGATGACGGGGCTTTTGTCGAGGAACAGCTTGGGCTTCTCGATTTCACTGGGTGCAGACTTTTCGTCGTTGCACCGGGCATCGGCTGCGCCGGCGGAAACCGGGGCCTGGATCAGGGCCGCGAGTGCGAGCAAAGGAATGAGAGCATTCAGCTTCATAGTCAGGCGCGAAGTTAGGCCGAAGGCAACAGCGTCGCCAACTCTGAAACGCTCCGCCGAAGCCCCGCCATCGCACTCGCGGTTTGACACCACCCGCCGCGCGTCACACGCTGGAGGCGACAATAACGCAAGCGCATGAGTTCACTTCTCCCGCGGTTACGCCGCCTGCTGCTCGCCGTCTTTGTCGCGGGCCTGGTGTGGTTCGCGGCCACGGACTGGGTGTTGGCACAGAAGTTCAACGTCCTCGCGTTTGCCACGGGGGTGGTGTTCATCGGGTCAGCGCTCGGCAGTCTGTTTTTCCTCCTGCGGCGTGACATCCAGAAGCGGGAGCAGACGCATGCAAAAAACCACGAGGTTCGCCAGACCTTCGAGATGCTCACGCAATCCGCGCCCGCCGGCATCTTTCGCGCGAACCAGCAAGGTGACATCCTCTTCGTCAACAACCGCTGGTCCGCGTTGACCGGCCGTTCGCAGGCGGAGAGCCAGGGCTTTGGCTGGCTGCTCGCCGTTCATCCTGACGACAACAAACGGGTGACGGAGGAATGGCGGAAGTGCGTGCGTGGGGAAAAGGAGTTCCGGCTCGATTTCCGGCTGCGCAACAAGGACGGATCCACCCGCTGGGTGGCCGGCCATGCGATGCGTGTGCTGGACGACCGCGAGCAGCCGGCGGGCATCATCGGTTCCATCCTCGACATCACGGAGCGCAAAGTCGCCGACGACGCCCGGTTGGTCGATCAGGCCGCCGCGTTGGATGCAGCGCTGGCACGCGTCCAGCAGGAGGCCTCGTATCGCAAGGAAATCGGCGTGGAACTGGAGCGGCGCGCGGACGAACTCAAGAAGCGCGACGCCGAACTTGAATCCGCAAACCGCCAACTCTGGGCGGAATTGTCCGGCCGCGAGCAGGTCGAGAGCGAGCTGGCCAGGGTGCGGGATGAAGTGGAGAAACTGGTCGCAGAACGGACAGCCACGCTCACCGAAGTCATCGGCGGGTTGGAGAAGGTTGTGTCCGAACACGAGTTGACCGAGAAAACGCTGCGCGCAGAAAAGGCCGAGCTGGAAAAACGCACCGACAGCGCCCCGGTCGAACTGGAGGCCCTGCGCAAACGCCTGCAGGAGGAAGGCACGCGTCGGCAACTCGCGGAGGATGATTTGCGGCGGTTGCGTGAAGACTTCGAGAAGTTTCAGGTCTCCGCCGCCGAGCCAGACACCGCGTTGGAATCCATCCACAACCGGTTGCGCGCCGAACTCGAGCGGACTGGTCGCCTCGAAGCGGAACTGGCCTCCTTGCGCACGGCGCTCGCAGCGGAGCATGAGAAGGCGGAACGCGCCGACGCGGAACGCGAATTGTCCGAGGAGGCGATGGTCCAGACCAACACCGGCATCCAGCAACGTATGATGGAGCTGGGCGTGGAGTTGGAACAGACGCGCGAAAAATTGTCCGCCGAGATTCTCCGGCGCGAGGAGGCGGAGGCAGGGCGTGGGGCGGCCGTCGTGGATGTTGACCTCGCCGCGCGGATGGTGGCGCTCAACGAGTCGAAGGCACAGTTGGAACTCGAACTGGCCGAACTGCGGAAAACGGCGCAGTCGTTCACCGAGGACCGCGCGGCCTTGAGCTCGCAGTTGGCGGAGGTCGCCGCCAGCCGCGCGGAATTGGAAGCCCAGCTCGCCGCAGCCCGGCAGGCTGAGGCGGAATTGCGCGCAGCGCAGGCCTGCTTCGAGCAGCGCATCGCCGAACTGGAGGCCGGCAACCAGCAGTTGCGCGAGCTGGCCAGTCGCAATGCCAATACCGCCGACGAACAGCGCGCCGCGCAGGAGATGGCCCTCGCTGAACTTCGTGCCCAGCTCGATCGCGCCGAGGCCGAACGGAAGGCGGCCGCAGACACCGCACTGGCCGCGCGCACGGCGAGTGAGCGGCAGCTCGACGAAACGCAGCAGCAATTGCAGTCCGCGCTGAACCAAGTGCAGGCCGAGATCGAACTGCGTGCCAAGGCCGAGCAGGCGCTGGGGCAGTCCCATTCCGAAACCGAGCGGCAACTGGCCCAGGCCAATGGCGACCTCCTGAAATCACGCGAAGAACTCGTGCTCGAAAAACAAGCCCGGGCCCAGGCCGACCGCGAACTGGCCGGCATCCGGACCGAGCTGCAAACGCAGTTGAGCACGCTCGACGAATTGCGGACGCAACTGGCGAGCGCAGCAGCAGCGCGGCTCCAAGTGGAAACCGACGTCCAGCAAACGCGCGCGGCCGCAGAACAGCAGGTCGCAGAACACCAGCAGAAGTTGGCGGAGCTCCGCGAGCAGTTGCAGTCCGAACAGCAGCGCCGCGAACAGGCGGAGTCCGCGCTGGGCCAGTCCAAGTCAGAGTTGGAACGCCGCCTGGCCGAGACCACCAGCACCCTGGCCGAGACGCGTGCCCAGTTGGAGCAGGGCCGCACTCAGCGTGCCGAGCGCGAAGCCGAGTTGCAGCAGGCGGTGGCCGCGCTGGAGGCGAAGCTGGCCGACCAATCGGCCGAACTGGAAAAAACGTGGGACAACCTGCTCAAGGAAACCGAGCTGCGCGAACAGCGGGAGCGGGAGTCCGCCGAGGCACAGGCCGATCTGAAGCGGCAACTGGCCGAGTCCAGCGCGCGGCTGGAAGCACAATTGGCCGCGCTCAACGAATTGCGGGCGCAGATCGAGCGCGAGGCGACGGAGCGCGTTCAAAACGAGGAAAGTTTATTGCAAGCGAGCCGTTCCTCGGAAGAGCGCGTGACGTTGCTGGCATCCGAACTGGCGGCCGCGCGCGAGGCGTTGCGCGCCGAGTCCGCACGCCGCGAGGAACTGGAGACAGCGCTGCCCAAGACAAAAGCCGAACTGGGCCAGCGCCTGGCGGCGGCGGCGGCGGAGACGGCGGGTTTGCAAGCGCGGCTGGATTTCGAGTCCGCCGAGCGGGAACGCGTCGAAGCGGCCTGGCAGTTGGCGAACGCGGCCACCGAGCAGCACGCCGCCGAACTCAAGACCCAATTGGCCGCCGCCCGCGAGGAATTGCGCCTGCTGGCAGAACGACGCGAGGATGCGGAAGGCGCGATGATCTTGTTGCGCGCGGAGCTGGACGGCGTCAACGCCGAGAGCCGCCGGGCCTTGTCGGCGGCGCAGGATGAACTGGCGTTGGAAACCGCCGAGCGCGAAACGGTGGAGACGGAATTGCAGCGCGTGAAGTCCGCCTTCGAGCAGCAATTGGGCGAAACGAACGCAACACTGGAAGCGCTACGGACGCAGTTGGAACAAGCGCACGCTGCGCGGCAAACGACCGAACAGGAATTGCGTGAAAGCCTGACCGATGCCAGCCGCACCGCAGACGCGTTGCGGGCGGATTTGGACGCGGCACTCAAGGCGCGGGCCGAAGAGAGTCGGCGTCGAGAGCAGACAGAAGAACTCGCGCAGCGGACCGAGGCCGAACTGGCCCATCGGCTTGATACTGAAGTGGGAGCTCGCGAGCAGTTGGAGCAACAACTGCGACAAGCCACCGCCGAAGCCAGCCGGTCGGGGCAGGCAGCGCAGACGCAACTGGCGGCTGCCCAAGAGGCGCAGCGGGCGGAAGCCAAACGTCGCGAACAAACGGAGCGGGAATGGCAGCAGGCCAAGAGCGAATGGGAGCGGCAGTTTGCCGAGCTGCGAGCCGGGCTCGCGGAAGCGGGTCGTCGGGCCGAGGCCTTGAAGGCGGAAGCCGACTCGGCCCAGCGTGCCCGCCAGGCCGAGGTTCGGCAGCGTGAACAACTCGAGGTGGAATTGCGCCGCACGAAGGCCGAGTGGGAGAAGGACCTGGCGGAGGCGAACCTCGAACTGCTCGACATTCGGTCGCGACTCGACCACGAGTCCACGACGCGGCGGCAGTCCGAGGAAGCCGCGTTGCAAAACGCCGCCCGTGCCGAGCAGCGGCTGGCGGAGCGGCAGGCGGAGATGCACGAACTTCAGGCGCGGCTCAACGTCGAAACCGCGGAACGGGAGCAGAAAACGAACGAGCTTGCCGAAACACGCTCCGCCTTGAAGGAACAACTGGAGGAGGTCACCAGCACCTTGCGCGACACGACCGAGCGACTCGAACAGGAAGTCGCCGAGCGCCGGCGCATCGAGGAGTCGTTGTCACAAAGCAACGTCACGCTCGAAGCGCGGGTCGCGGAGAGCAGCACAGCCTTGGCGACCACGCAACGGGAGTTGCACGAGGCACGCGAGCGGGCGGACCGCATCGAGTCAGAGCTGGCCGCCAAACGTGGGGAGCTGGAGCGCCTGAGCATTGAGCAGCCCCGCCTCGTCGAGGAGGCCACAGCCCGCCTGAAGCAGCAACTGGCCGAGCACGACCGGCAGGAGGAACAGTTGCGGCTCACCGCCATCAGCGCCGAGCAGCGGCTGCGCGACCGGGCCACGGATTTGGAAGCAGCGAACAGTGCGTTGCGCGGCGAGATGGAGAAGCGTTTGCGCATGGAGCTGACGTGGCAGATGCAACGCGAGGATTTCGACCGGCGACTCAGCGAGCTGACGGCGAAGCTGGGCCAGGCGGAAGCCAAGGCGGGCCAGGATTCGGCGGAGCTGCGGCAGGCGCATGCACTCTTGCAACAGGCGCACGCCAAGCAGGGCCGCCGGCTGGCACAGCGGGAAGAGGAATTGATGGCCGAACTGGCCGCGGCCCGGGCCAAGGTGGCGGAACTGGATGCGGCCGGGGTGCAGGCCAACGCGGCGGCATCAACGGCCCAAAGCCAGTTGAACACAACGCGGTCGGAGTTTGAGATGCTGGAGCGCCAGTTGAACCAACGGGTCGCCGCGCTGGAGTCCGCCGAAGCGCGCCTGCGCGAGGAGAGCACGCAACGCGAACGGGCCGAGGCCGAGCTGGAGCGCCTGCGGGAGGCGGGAGAACGCGCCGTTGCCGAACGCCTCGCGGCGTTTGCGAGCGCCAAGCAGGGCTGGGAACTCGAAATGATTCAACAGCGGGAAGCACAGGCCGAAATGCAACGCGCGCACGCCGCGATGAGCGAACAGTTGGCGGCCTTGAGGACGGAAGTGGCGGCCGCGCGGGCGCAGGCCGAGCAGGAGCTGGCCCAGCGGCGCGTGGTTGAAGAAGCGATGCAGGCACACCAGGGCGAGGTGGCCTTGCGTGTGGCGGAGCAGACCGGGAGTTTGAACGCGCAGGTGCAGCGGCTGGAGGCAGAGTTGGCCGAGGCGCAGCGCGCAGAAGATCAACTGCGCCACCGCCGGATTGAGGCGGTCAGCACGCTGGCGGGCGGGATGGCCCACGAGTTGAACAATGTGCTCGGCCCGGTGCTCATGGCGGCGCAACTCCTGCGCAAGCAGGTCAGCGGCAAATCCCGCACGCTCGTGGACAGCGTCGAGGCCAGCGCGCAGCGCGGTGCGGACATCGTGAAGCAGGTGCTCACCTTCGCACGCGGCTTCCACGGCGAGCGCGCGCCGGTTTCGCCGGAGATGCTGGTGCGCGAGGTCGTGCAGTCGCTGCAGGACACCTTCCCGCGCAACGTGCGCGTGAGCAGCGAGGTGGCGGATGACTTGTTGCTGATTTCAGCGGATGCCTCACAACTGCACCGCGTGCTGCTGAACCTCGCCGTCAATGCCCGCGATGCGATGCCTTCCGGGGGCACGCTCAAATTTAGCGTCGGAAACGTCACGGTGGACGAGAAGTTCATCAGCTCCCGCCGGGCGACGAACGCCCGGCCGGGCAATTACGTGCTGTTCCGGGTGGCGGACTCGGGCGTGGGGATCCCGCGCGACATTTTGCCACGCATCTTCGAGCCGTTCTTCACCACGAAAGAACCGGGGCAATCCGTCGGCCTCGGTCTCGCGACGGCACTGGGCGTGGTGCAAAGCCACGGCGGGTTCATCCTGGTGGAGACCGAGGAGGACAAGGGCACGGAGTTCCAAATTTATCTACCGGCAGCGGGAGCGGAAACGTCCGCTCGGACGCCACAGGTCGAATTACCGCGCGGCAACGGGGAGCTCGTTATGCTCGCCGACGATGAGCAGGGCGTGCTGGAGGTGACGGCTGAAATCCTGGAATGGCACGGCTACAAAGTGCTCAAAGCGCGGGATGGCGAGCAAGCGCTGGCGCTCTATGAACAGCACGCGGCGGACATAAAGGCGGTGATCACGGACATCCTCATGCCGTTCATGGACGGCGTGGAGCTGTCCCGTGAATTGCGGAAACGCAACGCGACGCTCCCGATCATCGTGGCCTCGGGCATGGGACATGAGAAGTTCGTCACCGACCTGCGCGAGCTGGGCGTGCCGACCTTCCTCAAGAAGCCCTTCGCCGCCGAGGATTTGCTGCGCGGGCTGCACGCCGAACTGCACCGGGAGGAAAGCGCTTCAGTTGGGTAGGCGGGTTGAAATCTCTAGCCCCGGGCGTCTGCGTCTGCGGGGGTGGCGCACCGATCAAAGTTTGGAACTTGGAATTGGGAGGTGAATTCCATTTCTTCTTCAATTCCCCCGCGACCTGCGCCGTCAGTCTATCACATAAAATCAATGCACTGCATCCTTCCGATTGAATTCCTCCGTCGCGTGACGGTTAAACCATTGCTGATCGTCGGCCTGCTCGCATCCACGCTCGCGGCGTCGGCGCAGTTGCCGCAGCCCAAGCTCTTGACCGTGTTTCCTCCCGGTGCGAAGGCAGGTTCGTCTGCAGACGTAACTGTGACCGGCACGGAGCTGGATGAAGTGCAACTGCGCTTCAACCATCCGGGCATCACGGCCAAGGCGTTGGCCGCAGCCAACAGTTTCTCCGTCACTGTCGGGGCGGATGTGCCGCCGGGCATCTACGAAGCCCGCGTGCTGGCGCGCTTTGGTTTGTCGAACCCACGCGCATTTGTGGTGGGCACGCTGCCCGAGGTCGCCGAAAAGACCGGCAACAATACGCCTGAGACAGCGCAGGAAATCGCGCTGGACACCGTGGTGAACGGACGCACCGACAGCCAAGCCGCCGATTATTTCAAATTCAACGTCAAGAAGGGACAGCGCATTCTTGCTGACTGCGCCTCACGCGAGCTGGATTCGCGGGCGTCGGATTCCCTGCTGCTGCTAGCCCCCGATGGCCGCGAGCTGGAGCGGGCCCGGCTCGGAGGCTTGATTGATCACACGGCGACAGCGGATGGCACGTTGATCCTAAGGTTGAACGATTTCGTCTATCGCGGCGGCGACCAGTATTTCTACCGGCTCACGGTTACGACCGGACCGCACATTGACTTCGTGTATCCGCCGGCGGCAGAGCAGGGAAAATCAGCCAAGGTGACGGTTTACGGCCGCAATCTTCCGGGCGGTTCGCCCTCGAAGTTCACCGTGGAAGACAAGGTGCTGGATCAACTGGTCGTGGACCTCGCCGCGCCTGGCGATCCGGCGGCACGGCAGCGGTTGGCGACCACGCAGACGCTGGAAGGCGCGAGCGCCGGTCTTGACGGCTTTGAATATCGAGTGAAGGGCGCGAACGGGTATCTCTCGAACCCGGCACTGCTCACCTTCGCGCAAGGCCCGGTCACGGTGGAAGCAGAGCCAAATGACACGCCCGCCACGGCGCAGAAAATTTCCGCGCCCGTGACCCTTGCCGGACAGTTTGCCAGACCGAACGATCGCGACTGGTATGCTCTGGAAGCCAAGAAGGGCGACGTGTTCTGGGTGGAAGTCACCTCGCACCGGCTCGGACTGCCAACCGCCCCGCACGTGGTGATCCAGAAAGCGACCAAGAATGACAAGGGCGAGGAGACTTTTACGGATGTGCAGGAACTGACGGAATCAGCGACCAATCTGGGCGGCCCGGAGTTCAACACCGCTCACCGCGACCCCGTCGGGCGTTTTGAGGCCAAGGAGGACGGCTCGTTCCGCATTGGCATCCGCGACCTGTTTGGCCGCACGGTGGCCAGCCCGCGCCATGTGTATCTCCTCACGCTGCGCAAGGAATCGCCGGATTTCCGGATCGTGGCGGTGCCCGACTCCGCGCCGACTAAGAAAGCGCCCACCGACGTGGTCACCAGCGCCTCGTCGCTCTGGCGCGGTGAGGCCTTGCCCATCAAACTGATTGTCTTGCGACGCGACGGTTTCAAGGAGGACATCCTCGTGAGCGCCTCCGGCCTGCCAGCCGGTGTCACCGCCGCGACCCTGCGCATTCCCGCCGCATCAAACACCGTCAATTTCTTCCTGGCCGCGAAAGACGACGCACCTGCCGCGCTCAGCGAAATCAAAATCACCGGCACAGCGAAAGTCGGCGACACCCAGCTCGTGCGCGAAGCGCGGTTGACCACCGTGAACTGGGACCTCGCCACCGACAACAACACGACCGAGGGACCGCAGACGCGGCTCACCCGGAGCTTCCCGCTCGCCGTGACGGATCGCGAGTCCGCCCCGCTGACGTTTGCGATGGAAGCCAAGCAGCCGCTGGAGACGTGCGTCTTCAACAAGCTGCTCATCCCCGTGAACTTCACCCGCCGCGCGGACTTCAAGTCCGACGTAAAACTCAAAGTGACCGGCAACAAGGAACTGGAAAAAATCCCCGAGCTTGCCGGCGGTGAGAAGACGACTTCCATCCAGCTCGTGCTCAACCTCGCGGAGCAGAAGCTCACGCCGGGCGAACACACCTTCTGGCTCCAAACCCGCGCGAAGGGCAAGATGCGTCCTTACATGACGGCTTCGAAAATTGCCGAGGACGCCGCCAAATCCGCAGAGAAGGAAGCTGAGGCCGCTGCCAAGGCGGCCAAGGAAGCCAAGGAGGCAGCCGCCAAAGTAACCGCCCCGGCGGAAGCCAAGGCGACGGCCGAGAAGACCGCCAAGGAAGCCGAGGCTAAAGCCAAGGAAGCGGAGGCCAAGAAGAGCGCGACTGCCGCCACGATGAAACAGATGGCCGACAAATCAAAGCCACGCGATGTGGATGCCGCGTTCTACTCGTTGCCCATCACGCTCACGGTCACACCCGCACCGATCAAGCTGGACGAGCCTGCCGCGCAATCCCTCTCACAGGGCGGCAAGGTGGAAGTTCCGGTGAAGCTCGCGCGGCTTTATGATTACAAGGACCCGGTGGACGTGAACCTCGTCGTGCCCGCGAGTGCGAAGGGCATTTCCGCCGCCAAGCTCACCATTCCCGCCGGCGGCACGGACGCCAAGCTCGCGCTTGAAACCAAGGCCGACGCCACGCCCGGCGAGCACAAGCTCACGCTCCAAGCCGAGCTCAAACTCAACGGCCAGACCATCAAGGTGGACCAACCGCTGGTGCTCAAGGTCGCCGCTGTCGAAAAGCCGAAGGCGAAATAAACCAACCCGCCGACCGGCTCAATGCGCCTAGTTTCTCTGCGCATGCTTATCACCGCAACCTAGATGAAATCCATCACTGAATGAACCTAATGTCCTCTTCTTCCACTCTCGTCTTGCTCGCCACGTTGCTCACCGTCAGTGCCGCGCCCGGTGACTGGCCCACTTGGCGCGGGCCGAAACGCGATGACATTTCCACCGAGACCGGCCTGTTGAAGGAATGGCCCGCCGGGGGTCCGCCCCTCGCGTGGAAGACCACCGGACTCGGCACCGGATATTCCACGGTGTCGGTCGCAAACGGCACCGTCTTCACGATGGGCGACGGCTCGGACGGCGCGCGGGTGCTGGCTTTCAGCGCCAAGGACGGCAGCCCCGTGTGGCAGTCCGAGACCATCGGCAAGCCCGGTGGCAATTACCCCGGCACGCGCTGCACGCCGGCGGTGGACGGCGGACTGGTTTACGCCCTCGGGCAGTTCGGCGATTTTGTCTGCCTCGACGCAAAGACCGGGAAATTGGTTTGGAGCAAGAGCCTGCAAAAGGATTTCGGCGGTGGCTACGCCGGCTGGAACTACACCGAAAGCCCGCTGGTAGATGGCAACAAGGTGCTGCTCACCCCCGGCGGCAAAAAGGGTGCGATGGTTGCGCTCGACAAGAAGACCGGGGCACTGCTCTGGCAAAGCGAAAAGTGGACGGACAACGCGGCTTACTCCTCCATTGTCCCATCGGACTTCGGCGGCAAGCGCCACTACGTGCAGTTCACCGAATCGAGCGTCGCCGGTATCGAGGCCACGACGGGCAACCTCCTTTGGCGCGCGCCGCGCAAGGGAGCAACGGCGAGTATTCCCACGCCCGTGCTCAACGGCGACCTCGTCTTTGTCACGTCTGGCTACGGCGTCGGATGCAACCTCTTCAAGCTCAAGGCGGACACCGGCGGCATTATCACCGAGGAGGTTTATGCCAATAAGAACATCGTGAACCACCACGGCGGTGTCATTCTCCTCGGCAAGCATCTATACGGACATTCCGACAGCGGCGGCTGGACGTGCATGGATATGAGCACGGGCGAAGTTGCGTGGAAAAACGGCGGAGTCGGCAAGGGCTCAGTCACCTACGCGGATGGCCATCTCTACTGCCGCAGCGAAGGCGGCAAGGGCATGGTCGCGCTCGTCGAGGCCACGCCCACGGGCTACAAGGAAAAAGGCCGGTTCGAGCAGCCGGACCGCAGCGGCAAGAATAGTTGGGCGCACCCGGTCATCGCCGGCGGCAAGCTCTACCTGCGCGACATGGATGTGCTGCTTTGCTACGACGTGAAGGCGAAGTGATGCGTTTCCCTTGCTCCATGAAACGCACTTTCGCCACGCTTCTCTGCGCCTTCACCTGCGCCACCCTGACCGCCGTAGATGCCCCGGTCATAAAGCTGCTCAACGGCAAGGACCTCGACGCCTTCACCGTTTTCATGAAGGACTCGGGCAACACCGACCCGGATAAAGTCTTCACCGTGCGCGACGGCATGCTCTACATCAGCGGCCAGCGGAATGGCTACCTCGCCACCAAGCGCGAGTTCGCCAACTACCGGCTCGTGGCCGAGTTCAAGTGGGCCGAGAAAAACTGGCCGCCGCGCGACCAAAAGACCCGCAACAGCGGCATCTTCATCCACACCCAGCCCGCCGACAAAATCATGCCGTTGTCCTTCGAGATTCAGATCCAGGAAGGTGGCACCGGCGATGTGATCCCCATCGGCGGCGCGTCGCTCACGCAGGGCGGCGAGACAAAGAGCAAGGGCCGCTTTGATCGTCCCGGCCGCGAGCCGTTCAAGGACGTGCTGGGCTTCCGAGGGCCGAACGAGATTGAGAAACCGCACGGCGAGTGGAACACCGTTGAGATCATCGCCGACGGCGACCGCGTTAAGGTGAGCGTGAACGGCAAGGTGATGTTCGATGGCACGCAGGCCAAGCCCGCCCAAGGCCGCATCCTGATCGAGTGCGCCTACGCCGAGATGTGGTGGCGCAAATTTGACCTCTCACCGCTGCCAAAGTAGTGAGCGCGGTGGGGTGCGTCCGCCTTCAGCGGCCAGCCAAAAATCGGCCTTTTTGGAAGTAACTTGAAGCGTCGCTACACAAACTCAGTCCTTATTTCGATGCCAAACGCGAATGCCAACGCCGCCTTCGGGCTTGGGCAACGCCTGCTTTCCCGCCGCAGCGTGCTGCGTGGGATGGGGGCCGCGTTGTTCCCGCTCTGCGCCGATTGGGCGCGCGCGGCGGCCTCAGCCGGCTCGCGGGTGAGCAAGGCCAAGTCGGTCATAATGATCTTCAACGGCGGCGCACCGAGCCATCTGGACCTTTGGGATCCCAAGCCCGACGCCGCCGATGACATTCGCGGCCCGTTCAAGCCCATCCGCACGAATGTCACGGGCATCCACATCTCCGAGCTACTCCCACGCATGGCCAAGCGCATGGACAAGGTCGCGCTCATCCGCTCCGTGCATCATGGGCACAGCAGTCACAACGGCGGCATGCATTGGGCTACTGTCGGCCGGCCCTACGCGGTGGACAGCACGCTGGTCACTCCCAGCCGCACAGATATTCCGTGCTTCGGCACGCTCATCGGCTGGCTCGCGCAGCGCGACGGCCTGTGCAACGGCGTGCCGCCCTACGTCATCACGCCTTTCCCGCACTGCGACAGCAAGGTTTACCTCACCCCCGGCCAGTTTGGCGGCTGCCTCGGCGCGCGCTTCGATCCCTACGTGCTCGACGATGACCCCAACGCCGCGAGTTTCAAGGTCCGCAACCTTGCGCTCGACGAAAGCCTGAGCCCGGTGCGCTTTCAGGAACGCCTAGGCCTGCTCCAGGAACTCACCGTCACCGCGCCGAAGATCGCCTCGCCCAACATCGCCGAGATAGATGTCTTCAACCAGCAGGCCGCCAACCTCCTGCGCTCGGGCAAGGCCGCCGATGCCTTCGACCTCAGCAAGGAACCCACTGCCGTGCGCGAGCGCTACGGCCGGCACAGTTGGGGCCAGTCGCATCTCCTCGCGCGCCGCCTCATCGAGTCGGGCACACGCTTCGTCTCCACCGTCAACGGCCCGAGCATCACGTGGGATACGCACAAGGACAATTTCAACGCCTTGAAGAACCGCCTCGTCCCGCCGATGGAGCAGGCCTACGCCGCTTTGCTGGATGACCTCGAAGAACGCGGTCTGCTCGACACCACGCTCGTGATTTGGATGGGGGAGTTCGGTCGCACGCCCAAGATCAACGCCGATGTCGGTCGCGACCACTGGCCCGGTTGCTACAGCGTCTTGATGGCGGGCGGTGGCATTCGCGGCGGACAGGTGGTGGGGGCCTCCGATGCCATCGGTGCGCATCCGAAGGAACGTCCGATCACCCCGGCGGACATTCACGCCACCGTGTATGCCGCGCTCGGCTACGATGCAGGCAACCTGCACTTCACCGCCTCCGATGGTCGCCCGGTCCCAGTGTGCGAAGGCACGCCGATCAGTGAATTGATTTGATCCAGTGCAGGGCAGGATTTCCTGCACAAACGGTCGCAGCCGGTCATCTCCGCCGCACGCTCGAACCCACCAACCCAGTCCGTGCGATGCCAGACTGGGCTTTCATGTGGTCAATCAATAGTTCGAGATTCTCACCCGCCGCCCGCGATCGGACGGTGGGCTGAACGAGTCTGGACGGAGGTGGCACGGACACACGCTGAATGTCCGGATGCGCGGCATTCAATCTGTGTGCCCCGGCTCGATGTGCACGAGGACGTCGCGGACTTTGGGGAGTCGCGCCCGCACGCGGTCTTTCACTTCGTGGGCGATGCGGTGGGCGCGTTCCACGCTCATTTGCGGGTCCACATGCACGTGCATGTCAACGTAGAGGTGCCAGCCCATCTTGCGGATCAAGCATTTCTCAACAAACCGCACTTCGGCCACGCCGACGGCGATGAGCCGGATTTCCTCGGCTTCGGCAAGGTTAGGCGCGGCGTCCATCAGCTCGCCAAAAGCGGGTCGCAGGAGCCGCCAGCCATTCCACGCGATGATGCCAGAGGCGATCAGGGCCGCCACATCATCCGCTGCGGCAAAACGCGGGCCGCCGACGAGAGCGATGGTGATGCCCACGGCGGCGCACAGCGAGGTGATGGCGTCCGCGCGATGGTGCCAGGCGTCACTCTGGACCACGGTGCTCTCGATGGCGGTGCCTTCGTGGAACGCAAAGCGGAAGAGCGTTTCCTTCACAACGATGACGATGAGCAACAGCGGCAAGGTCCAGGGCGCGGGGAGCTCGTGCGGGTTGAGAACTTCTTGTAACGAATGGATGGCGATCCAGAGCGCGGCCAAAAGGAGCATGATGGCAACCATCGCGGCCGCCAGAGGCTCGGCCTTGCCGTGGCCGTAGGGATGATCGGCATCCGCCGGCTCGGAGGCGATAACCATGCCGCGCCAGACGATGACGGAGCTGAAAATGTCGGCGAGAGACTCGACGCCATCCGCGATGAGCGCGTGCGAGTGGCCAATGAAGCCTGCGGTCATCTTGCCGACGGAGAGCACAGTGTTCACCGCCATGCCGAGGAAGGTGGCCCGGAGGCTGCGATGGAGCCGGTGGTCGGACATGGTGCTGAAGGCAGGTGGAAAAGTGCGCGGGTGAGTCAGGCGGAGGACGTTGTATTTATGGCTCGCTCACTTTCACGCTTTCACACCCGCTCCGCTCAACCGGCGATCATGCTCTCGCCGGGCTGGAGTTTCATGCGCTCCGGGTCGAGGCCGTTGGTGCGGCAAAACTCGCGGTAGGCATTGGGCGAGATTTCGCTGGGCTTGATCTCGCTGCGGCCGCCCCAGAAGACGTTCGTGTAACTGACCGTGATGCCGAGGCTGGCAAGATGGGCATCAATGGCGGCCTTGTGCGCAAGCACGAGCGCCTTGTCCGTGCCGTGGGCCACGCCCATGACGTTCACGTTGCGAAACTCCGGGCCGCCCTCGCGCCAGTAAGCGTGCGTCATGATGTGGTGCCGGCCGACTTCGCGCCCGGCCTCGATCTCGCGGCCCGGCGGGACGGCCCAGTGGAAGAGGGCGTTGAACTTCGTGACCTTCTCACCGGTGGTGAGGGTCTTGACGTGTTCGAGAAAAGTGGAGAAGCGCCCGATGATTTTGCGCTCGTTGAAATCGGCGGCCACTTCCAAAAACGTCTTGACCGGCACACCGGCCTCGGCGGCGCGCGCGGCCCAGAGATCGGCGACCAGTTCCTCCGCCTTGAACTCGCGCTTCACGGCTTCGAGAATGCGCCACTCCAACTCGTTCAGCGTAACCATCGCCACATCCGTGGCCTCGGCAGGAACTTCGGCTTTGCTGCCCGGTTCCATGCCGCGACGCCGCGTGTGGCCAACGCCGAGAGCAAAGAGTTTCTTCGCGGGCATCAGCCGGAAATGGCCGGCGCCGATGCGCTGGGCGAGATACTCGCAATGACGCGGCATCGAGTAGCCAGCGGGAATCTTCAGCGTGGTCCAAAGCTTGTAGGTCGAGCCCGGCGTCGCGGCGTCGGTCGAGCGCGTAACGACGTGGCCGGAGAAGGGATCGTTGGCGAAGAGATCGTCGAAGGCCGCATCCAGCTTTTCCTGTGGCACCTCCCACGCGACGAGCGCGCCCTGCGCAAGGTTCGTAGCGAGCAGCGTCTGGCGCACGCGGCGGATGACGCCGGCGCGAAGCATCGCCTGAATGCGCTCGATGACGGTATCGAGCGGCAGATCGGCCTGACGTGCGATGGCACCAAGCGGGTCGACCTGAAAGCCCTGTAATTGATCCTCGGAAATGGCGAGGATGCGGTGATTGATCGGATCGGCTATCTCAACCGGGATGGTGGCAAGGCTCATAGTTCAAATGTCGGACGTAAATTGCGGGCGCATCATCAGCGGCGAAGAACGGCCCGACCAGCCACAATTTTGGCGAAAGGCAGCCTGATTCTGGCCGGGCCGATTCAGTTCTGCTTCGCAGTAAGTTGTTCCGCGTAACGCCGCAGCCCGGCCTGGTCGGAGAGGCCCAGTTTGAAGACGATATTCTCATAGACTTGCGGCAGGGGCAGCGGCTGATGCGCGAGCCGGCGGGAGATTTCCTCCGGCGTGCAGCCGGTGCCGAGCAGCCGGACCACGAGCCGTTCATCGTCCGTCAGCAAATCATGGCGGTTCCAAGGCTGGTTGCGAAACCGCTGTTGAATCTCCGCCAGCGCCGGGCCGGAAACGGGCGGCGTGCAAAAAAAACGGCCCGCCAGCGCGTCGCGAATCGCCGTCACCAGATAGGTGGGCGCGGATTGCTTGAGGACGTAGGCCGCCGCGCCGCAATCAGTGGCCTCCTGCACGTAGCGCGGCTCGTCGAAGAGCGAGAGCACGATGAGCACAGGACGCGGCGTCTGGACGGAGAGCTCACGCAGCAAGTCCAGCCCGCCGACCATCGGCATGACGATGTCGGTGATGACCACCTCGGGCTGCAATTGCTCAATCATGTGTAACGCCTCCAAGCCGTTGGCCGCTTCGCCCACGACACGAAAATCCGGCTGCACTTGCAATAGCCCGCGAATGCCCCGGCGCACCAGCGGATGATCTTCCACGATGAGAATGCTCGTCTTCTTCATGTCGCTCTGGGCTTAATTCTCGCGCACCCACCGGACGGCGAGCTGGCGCACGTCGCCGGGTTCCTGCAGGCCGAACTTGAGCGCGATGTTGCGGCATAGACGCGGCACGGCCTGGGCCTGACGGCCGAGCTTGGGCGCGATTTGATCCTCGGACACGCCGGCTGCCAGCAGGCGCAACACCATCCGTTCCTCACTGGTCAGCAGTTCCGAGCGATCCACCGGCTGTCCTGCTGGCGAGGCGTTTGCCGAGTGGTCCTCTCCGGGCACCGGACAACTCGAATAGAATTTCCCGGCGAGTGCGTCCCGCACAGCTGCGACGAGGAAGGTCGAAGCCGAATGCTTCAACACATAACCCGCCGCCCCCAGGCGCATGGCTTGGCGCACATACGCCGGATCGTCGTGCAACGAGAGGACCACCGTCTTGGGCCGCGCTGACGACTGGCCCAGCTCGCGCAGCAGTTCCAGCCCGCCCAGCACCGGCATGACAATGTCGAGAATCACGATGTCGGGTCGATGTTGCTCGACCAGGTGCAGCGCCGTCAGGCCGTCGGCCGCCTCGCCCACCACTTGAAAATCCGGTTGAGCCTGGAGCAGGCCACAGATGCCCCGCCGCACCAGCGGGTGGTCGTCAACGATGAGCAGGGAGTGCCGGTTCATGACTTCAAGCGGCGGCAAAATCGGACGGGCGCAGTATCTGGGTATCCAAGGTGCTGAAACTCTTGGGCTGCGTCACCTTGGGCTCTGCAAGCGGAAATTCGGCGATGATCCGGGTGCCGGCCCCTGGACGGGTGTTGACGGACCAAGTGCCATTAAGCTGGCGCACTCGTTCCTGCATGCCCACCAGCCCGCAACTCCCATTGCGGCTGAGGCCACCGCTCGTGTCGAAGCCGCACCCCTGATCGATAATCTGCACCTGCAACAGATCCGGCCCGGCCCAGATCACGACGCGCACTTCCGGAACGCCCGCGTGCCGCGCGACATTCGTCAGGCATTCCTGCACGGTGCGGTAGGCGGCCGTTTCCACTGCTCGATCAAAGCGCCGACCGTCCACATTCTCATGCTGGAAATCCACGCGCACGCGCGTGCTGGGCGTGAAACGGTCGAAATACCAAACTAGCGCGGGGATGAGCCCGAAGTCTTCGAGCATCGCGGGCCGCAGCTCCTGCCAGAGATTGCGGATGAGCTGCGTGAGCCGCGTGAGCGCCGCCCGGCCATCCGCCACCGGCTCGGGGGCCAAGGACTGGGCCACCTCCTCAATGTTGTCGAAAGAGAACTTCAGCACTGTCAGCGCCTGGCCGGCCTCGTCATGGAGCTCGTGCGCCAGCCGGCGACGTTCACGTTCCTGAGTCTCAAGCAGCCGGCTCGTGAGGGTGCGCAATTCCTCGGCCGCCCGTTGGAGCTGGCCGTTGGCCAGCCGCAGCTCCTCGGTGCGATCAAGCACGCGCTCCTCGAGCAACTCGTTTGCCTTGCGCAAAGCTTCGGCTGCCTCACGAATGCGGAGAAACGAACGCAGCCGGGCAATGAGTTCCAGCGGCTGGATGGGCTTGGTGAGGTATTCGTCCGCGCCCAGGTTCAAGCCGGAGACCCGGCTTTGCACGCCGACCTCCAAGCCGGAGATGAGGATGACGAAAAGCTGGTCGAAACGCGGGTCGGATTTGATCCAATGGCAGAGGTCACGACCGTCCTCATCCGGGAGCTTCACGTCCAACAGCACCAGTTCCGGCTGGCGTTCGGCAAGCATCGCCCGCGCTTCCTTGGCCGTGAACGCCTTCCAAACTTCAAAGTCCTCCGTCTCCAAAACCTCCGCCAGCAGCCCTACGGTGGCGGCATCATCGTCCACGATCAGGACCGTGTGACGCGTCCGGGCAGTGCCGGACGGCTGAATTGGAAGCTGGCTCACCGGACCGTGGTAGCACAGGAGTCGGGGTGCTGAAAAGTTCTTTGCTTGATTGCAATCGAACTGGCAACGAGCCAGATCAGCCACCGAACAATCGGTTGGGTTTCGTCCAGCGAATGCGCGCGAGCAACAGGTCCCCTTTCCAACCTCGCTTGGGAATGATCTCGCCGTCCGTGACCCACGACTCGTCCGCACTGACGTTGACGGGATGGAAATTGCCGCTGTAGGCCACTTCGTCCGCCGCATTCACGCCGTCGCCGACGAGGGGCAACACCACACGCTCGGTGTCGCGGAGCAGATGCAGTTTCACCGGGTCCACCTGCGCCATCCAGAGCGGCGCACGCCAGCGGGGAACGTTCAAGTTGGTCGGATCCTTGCGCGTGTAAACGAGCCACAACGCTTCCGAATGCGTGAGCCAATGCTGCTGGGTCGTGGAAAGCGTCAGCGGCTCGCCGTTGTCCCAGGCCCATGCTTGCTTCGGCGTCCACTTCAGTCCGTCGTCGCCCACGCAGACATAGCCGCGATTGTCCTCCGCGCGGATCGTCAAGTAGAAGCGCCCCCGAAACTGCGTCACCGATGGCTCCAGCAGTCCCCTGCCCTTCACGTTGGTGATCGGCTCGCCCACCTGCTTGACCGTGAGCGTCTCGCCGTCGAAGCCGCAAATCACCCCGGCCACCGCGCGCGCCTGGCCCTTCGTCGCGCCGAAGGTGAAGGACATTTGAATGTCACCGTTGGGCAGCACGACGCGCTGGCCGCAGTTGTTCGAGTAAATGTAGGCCCCGCGCGGGTCGTTCCATTCCAGCTTGCGGCGGGGCCCCCATTTGCCCTCGCGCCATACCGCGTAGATGGGCCAGCGCGGAGGCTGGTCGGCGGAGAATTTCGGCCCGGAGTAAAAAACATTGTGACCGAAGGCCAGCACGGACTTCGTGGGGGCGTGCCATTCGGGCACGACATCGCACACGCCTTCCTCAGTCTTGCCGTCGGCCTGTTTCACGCGGCCCAACGGCGGCACGGGCTGCGGCTCGGTCCACGTTTTGCCGAGATCCCGCGAAGTCATCCCATGCACCGGTCCGAAGTAATCCGAGCCGGCGATCGTTTGCAGCGTCATGAACACCGTCGCGCCCTCCGCCCCCGGCACCACGCAGGCCCGCGGATGAAACCACGTCGGCCCGCTGCCATCGCGGCCCCGCCGGAGCGTGACTTTCTCGATGGAGGCGATGAGCGAAGCCGGCCCGGCAGCCCGGCCCAGCAACTGCGTCGCAACGACACCGGCCCCGAGGGTTACGAGAAAGTGGCGGCGAGTGTTCATGGTTTGTTCGTCAGGAGGCCGAGGCTTTGCATCCACTCCCCACAGCGCGCCGGCCATTCGCTGATCGGGTCTTTGCTCTTTCTCATCCCGAAACCGTGGCCGCCCTTCGCGTAGATGTGCAGTTCAGCCGAGAGGTTTTGCCGCTTGTATTCCAGGTAAAGCATCGCCGCCTCGATGGAGTTGGACTTGTCTTCGTGCGCCACGAGGAAGAACGCCGGGGGCGCATCCGCCGGCACGCTGAAGCCCGCGCGGAATTTCGTCTTGTCGGTCGCATCCAAAAATCCACCACCATAAACAAACACGAGAAAATCCGGCCCGCGCGGATCGTCCAGATCCGGCTGCTGCGTATAAGTGCGCGGCGTGCGATCCCACGCGGCGTGACCGGCGAGATTGCCCCCGGCGGAAAATCCCAGCAGCCCAACCCGTTTCGGGTCCAGCTTCCATTCCGCCGCGTGATGGCGCACGAGTCCCAGGGCACGCTGCGCATCCTGCACCGGCAGGGCGAACATTTCCGATTCATCGCGCGTCGGCGTGCGATACTTCAGCAACACTGCGGTGACACCGAGGGTGTTCAGCCACTCGCACAGCTGCGTGCCCTCGAAGGAGTAGGAAAGAAACATGAAGCCACCTCCGGGCGCGACAATGATCGACGCGCCATTGGGTCGCTCGGGTCGGAACACCGTGATCGTTGGGTCCGACACATCGCTGATGCGCGTGGCCGTGACGCCGCCGTAGGATTGGATCAGCTTCGCGGTCGCCTTGGACTTGGGCTTCATCGCGGTGGGCGGACCGGCCGGCCAGAGTTTGAGCGTGAGCGGCTCCGGCGCGGCGGCAAACGCACGGCCCGGCAGCAAAAGTGCGGCGAGCAGGCAAAATAAAATGTGTTTCATGGCAAACGAGCGGTGCGTTGGACGGCATGTTCAGTTGCGCGTTTCAAATGGAACCGGTTGGGCACCACCATATTGACCCGTGGGGCCTGCGTTCCGGACGCGCCCGAGAAACGCCTGCTGACTTGCGCTGGCTTGTCGCCTGAGGTGACACTGCGGCGTTTTCAGAACCGCCCTTTGGGCATCCGTGCCGATGAAATCGATTTTCTCTCTCGCCGTTGCGCTAACCACCCTCCTTTCCGCCTCCGCCGCGCCAGTCTCGCTCTTTGACGGCAAAACACTCGCCGGTTGGGAGGGCGACACCAATAAAATCTGGCGCGTGCGCGACGGTGTGATCGTCGGCGGATCACTCGAAGGCAATCCGCGCAACGAATTCCTCGCCACGCTCAAGAGCTACAAGAATTTTCACCTCCGCCTCGAATACAAGCTCGTCGGCACGCAGGGCTTCGTGAACAGCGGCGTGCAGTTCCGCAGCAAGCGCATCCCGAATCCGCCCAACGAAATGTCCGGCTACCAGGCGGACATCGGCGCGGGTTACTCGGGCTGCCTCTACGACGAGTCGCGCCGGCGCAAGGTGCTAGCGCAGGCCGACACAAATTTCGTCGCGCGCATCGAGAAGGTCGGCGATTGGAACACTTACGAGGTCGTCGCGACCGGGCCGCAGATTCTCCTCTTCCTCAACGGCCAGCGCACTGCCATCTGGGTCGAGCAGGAAAAGGACATCGAGGACACCGGCGTCATCGCGCTGCAAATCCACGGCAACTGCAAAGCCGAGGTCTCGTTTCGCAACATCTCGATCGAGGAGCTTTCCGCGTCCGCCGTGCCGGGCGAGGCGGAGATTCTCAGCCGCTTCGGCAACGCGCAGCCGCGCGAGCCGCTCGGCGCGTGGACCAACGGGAAGTTCGCGCTCGGCACGAATGAAACCGTCGTTTTCGTCGGGCAGGAAAATTTCGTGCGCGACGCGAAGGCCGGTGAACTCGAAGCGCTGCTGGCGTCAGCTTTTGCTGCGAAGAAGCCGCGCTTCCGCTCGATGGCGTGGGAGGCGGACACGGTCTATGAGCAGTGGCGCGACCTAAATTTCGGTTCGTGGAAGGCGCAGCTAGAGACGGCGGGCGCGACGGTCGTGATCGCGCAGTTCGGCCAGATGGAAGCGCTCGACGGCGTGGCGCGGTTGCCGGAATTCAAGGCTGCATATCACCGGCTGCTGGACCAGTTCGCGGCGCGCACGCGCAAGGTCGTGCTGGTCTCGCCGATGCCGTTCGAGAAACCCTTGGCCTCGCACGCTCCGGACCTGACGAAACGGAACACCGACGTGCAAGCCTACGCGGATGCCGTGCGCGAGATCGCCAAACAGCGCGGCGCGGTATTTGTAAATATGTTCGTGCCACTGGCCGTGCGCGCACCCGGCCAGCGTTTGACCGAGGACGGCATTCACCTGACGAGCGAAGGCTTGCGCGAAGTAGCGGCGCTCACCGCGAGGCAGCTTGGCACCGAGGCAAAGTTATCCGCCGACCTGGAGCAACTCCGCGCTGCCATCGTGCAAAAAAATCAGTTATGGTTCGACGCGTGGCGGCCGGCGAACTGGTCGTTCGTCTATGGTGACCGCGTGAACCAGATGTTCGGCAAGGCCGGCGGCACCGAGCCTTCGCTCAAGGGCGCGTTCGAGCGGCATCGCCCCCTAGTGGACGCGGCGGATACGCGCATCCACGCGCTCGTCCGCGGCGGAAATCCCGCGCCGCTCGTGCTGCCGCACGTCGAAGCGCCGAAGGAAGAGATCAAGGCGCTTTCCCCCGAAGAAGAGCTCGCGACTTTCACCGTCGCTGATGGTTACGAGGTCAACCTGTTCGCCTCCGAACGTGACGGCGTGGTGAAGCCCACGCAGATCGCGTGGGACGAGAAAGGCCGCTTGCTCGTCGCGTGCTCGCCGACGTATCCGCAGACGCAGGCCAGCGCCAAGCGCGCCGATTACATTCTCGTGCTCGAAGACACAAAGGGCGCGGGCAAGGCCGACAAGTCGTGGCGCTTCGCCGAAGGCCTCACGATGGTGCAGGGCCTCGAACCCGGCGCGGGCGGCGTGTATGTCTGCGACTTCGACCAGCTCGTGCATCTGCGCGACAGCAAGGGCACAGGCAAGGCCGACACGCGGCGCGTGATCTTCGGCGGCTTCGGCATCGGCGACACGCACCAGCTCATCAACAGCATCTGCCACGGGCCGGATGGCAGCCTGTGGTTTTCACAGGGGCTGCACGCCTTCTCACGGGTCGAGTCGCCGTGGGGCATCGCGCGGCTGGATCGCGCGGCGATCTGGCGGTTGAACCCGCGCACGCTGCGGCTCGAAGGCTTCTTCGGCGGCGGCATGGCGGGCGCGAATTGCTGGGGCGTGGCGTTCGATGATTACGGCCAGGTCTTCCACAAATCCGGCGACCGTCCGCACGGCTACTGGAGCGTGCCCGGCATGGTGCGCGGCGCGAGTCCAAGCGGCAGCAGCTCGGCGACGTCGGCAGACACGGCGTATCGTAACTCGGCCGAGCAATATCACTCCGTCGGGCCGCTCTTTGACACTTCGCCAAAGACGACCTCGATTGAATTCATCGGCACACGTGCGATGCCTGATGACATCCAAGGCTGCGCGTTGATTGGCGGCTACTTCGGCGCGGTGGTTGAATTGCACCGGCTGCACGACGAAGGCTCGGGCTTCAAGAGCACGCAGTTGCCGAAGCTCCTCAAGTCGACGAACGCCGCGTTCCGTCCCGTGGACGTGAGCGTCGGCCCCGACGGCGCGCTGTATCTCGCGGACTGGTTCAATCCCATCATCGGTCACTACCAGGCCAGCTACGCCGACCCGCGCCGCGACAAGGCCCACGGCCGCATCTGGCGCATCTCCGCGAAAGGCCGCGCGCCCGTGAAACAGCCGAACCTCGCCGCGATGAAGCCCGCCGAACTGCTCGAACAACTCCGCTCGCCGGAGCGCTGGACGCGCTATCAGGCGAAGCGGCTCCTCTTCGATCTGCCGACCGCCGACGTGCTCAAGGCGGCGGATGATTTCGTCGCGAAACTGCCCAGCGCGACGATTGAGGATGAAAAATTGTTGATCGAAGTTATCGGCGTTTTCCAGGCGCACGAAGCGCCGCGCCCGGCGGTGCTCGCGAAATTGTTGAACGCGAAAGACCCGCGTATCCGCGCTTACGGTGCTCGCGTCGCCGGGATGTGGGCGGACAAGGTCCCCGACGCGGCGAAGCTCCTGACTGACCGCGCCACGGACGAGAACGCCCGCGTGCGGCTCGAAGCGGTCGTCGCGGCGAGTTACCTCGGCAAGCCAGTCGCCGCAGAGGTGATGACGAGGGCGCTCGACAAACCGATGGACAAGTTCCTCGACTACGCGCTGCGCCAGAGTGCGCGGGCCACGCAGCCGTTGTGGGGTCCGGCGTTGGCAGCGAACCAGTTGAAGCTCGGCAGTCCCGCGCAGACCGACTACCTGAAGAAACTCCTCGGCACGCCGCGCAAGGCCGCATCCGCCGGCGAGAACATTTATGAGATGGCGTGCCTGCCGTGTCACCAGCCAGAAGGCAAAGGCTTGCCCGGCGTCTACCCGCCGCTCGCAGGCAGCGACTGGGTGCGCGGCGACAAGGAGCGCGTCATCCGCATCGTGCTGCACGGGCTTACGGGGCCGGTGACGGTCGCGGGACAGACCTTCGGCAACACCCCGGCGTCGGTGCCGATGCCCGCAATGGGCGGGTTGGAGGACGCACAGCTCGCCGAGTTGCTGACGTTTGTGCGGAGCGAGTTCGGGGCCGGAGCATCGCCCGTGACGGCAGCGGAGGTGAAAGCGGTGCGAGCAGCGACCGCGAGCCGGGAAACTCCGTGGACCGTGGGAGAATTGGTGAAGTAAAACCTGCCGGCGCTGGAGTCAGCGCCCGTTCGCAACTCTCAACGGAGTTTCATCTGCGGGCCCGCGCCGCGCGCGCCTTGCCGGAGCGGCGTTCACCAGTCAGGCCGCCATGTTTGCCTCGGGACTTGGGCCGCGGCGGCGGACCGCCGGGGCGCTGCTTGAACTTCCGCACCGGGTCCACGGTCTTGGGCCGTGCCTTCGCGACGAGGACGATGGGACAGCCTTCGTAGCCGAAGGCTTTGCGCATTTCGCCGCCGAGATACTTGGTGTATTGCGGCGAGAGCAGTTCGTCGCGGTTGACGAAAAGGAGGAACGTGGGCGGGGCCTGCCGCACTTGGGTGGCGTAAAAGAATTTCAGGAAATGCCCAACGGCGCTGATGGGCTGGCGGCGCTGGATGGCGTCGTTCAGTGTGCGGTTCAAGATCGCAGTGGGCACCTGCTGCTGGAGCTGCGCGCCGACGTAGCGGACGGCTTCGAGCAGGCGGTCGAGTTGAAAGCCGGATTTCGCGGAGGTAAAGATCACCGGAGCGTAGTCGAGGAAAAACAGCTTCTCCTGCACCCAGGAGCCGAACTCGGCGAGTGTGGTGAGCGGCCCCTTCGGCTGGCCTTCGCGGTGGTGCTTGCCTTGCTTTTCGCGGCGCTCCAGCTCGGCCTCACGGGCGACGCGCACGGACGGCTCCACAAGATCCCACTTGTTGATCACCACCACGCAAGCGCGGCGGGCGGTGATGATGAGGTCGGCGATCTTTTTGTCCTGCTCCACGATGCCGGTGCCCGCATCGATCACGAAGATCGCAATGTCCGAGCGCTGGATGGCTTCCTCGGTCCGTTGCGCGCTGAAATACTCGACGGTGTTGTCCACACGGCGGGCCTTGCGCAGGCCGGCGGTGTCGATCAACACATACTGAGAGCGAACGCCCTCGGTCTCGACCTCGAACGGCACATCGACGGAGTCACGCGTGGTGCCGGGGACAGGGCTGACGATGACGCGCTCGGAATTCGTGAGCGCGTTGATGATGGAGGACTTGCCCACGTTGGGGCGTCCGACGATGGCGAGCTTCAACGGCCCGGTGCGCGGCTTGAACCGCTGTTTGGGCGGCGCTTCCTCGCTCGCAGATTCAATCGCCGCTGCTTCTTCCGCAGCAGCCTCTTCTTCGGAAAGGCCGTAGGGGGAATCACCGTCGGCCTTGTCCGTGGCCACGGACTCAGGCAGGTAACTGGCGGCGGCATTCATCAACGCTTCCAGCCCGCGCCCGTGGATGGCAGTGACGGGAAAAAGTTTGGCAAAGCCCAGCTCGGCGAATTCCAACGCGTCGGCCTCGGCCTTGAAGTTGTCCACCTTGTTCACGGCGACGAGCACGGGTTTGCCGGACTGATGCAGACGTTTGGCGACCTCGCGATCCAACGGCACGATGCCCTCTTGCACGTTCACCACGAAAATAATGCACTGCGCGGCTCCGATCGCCATTTCCACCTGGTCTAGCGCGGCCTTGATGATGACATCCTCGACCTTTTCACCGCGCACGAGGCCGATGCCGCCGGTGTCCACGAGTGTGTAGGCCCGCCCGCGCCATTCGGCCTCCGCCGTCACGCGGTCGCGGGTGACGCCCGGCATGTCATGCACGATGGCGATGCGCTTGCCGACGATGCGGTTGAAGAGCGCGGACTTCCCGACGTTGGGGCGACCGACGATGGCAATAAGACCGGACATAGCGAAGCGCAGCGTGGCGGTTGGGGGAGTTTAAGGCGACACTTTTGCGCACCCTCAACCAGCGGTGAGAGCGGCACGGGCATCGTCCGCCGCGCCAGTTTTGTCGAGGAAGTAGTCGTAACCGCCCACGTAGGGCGTCACTTGACCGGCTTTGACGTGGAGAACTTTGGTCGCCAGATGCCGGATGAAATGCACGTCGTGCGAGATGAAGACCAGCGTGCCTTCGTAGCGCTCCAACGCGAGCGTGAGGGACTCGACGGTGTGAATGTCCAAGTGCGTGGTCGGCTCATCCATGAGCAGAAGGTTCGGCGGGTCCACAAGGAATTTGACCAGGTTCAGCCGGCTCTTCTCGCCGCCGCTCAGGACGGCCGTCTTCTTGAAGATGTCGTCCTTGCGGAACATGAAGGAGCCGAGCACGGCGCGGGCTTCGTCCTCGCGCAGCATAGGCGCGCTGGCGAGGACTTCATCAATCACCGTCTTCTCGGGATCGAGCGTGTCGGCGCGGTGCTGGCTGAAGTAACCGAGTTTGGCGTTGTGGCCGAGGTCGCGCTCGCCCTGTTGGAACTGCACAACGCCGGCAAGAATTTTGAGCAGCGTGGATTTGCCCGCGCCATTCGGGCCGACGAGCACGGTGCGCTCGCCGCGCTCGATGGTGAGATCAAGGCCGCGATAAACCTGCGTCGCGCCGTAGGCCATGTGGATGCCGGTGAGCGAGACCGCGCGCTGGCCGCCGCGCGGCGGGGCGGGGATTTGGAAGCGGAAGGGCTTGCGCGGCGCGAGCGGTTTCTCGATCAGCTCCATGCGCTCGATTTGCTTCAGCTTGCTCATGGCCTGCGAGGCTTTCGAGGCGACGGAGCGGAAACGGTCGGCAAATTCCTGCAACGCCTTGATTTCCTTCTGCTGGTTGTTGTAGGCGGCGAGCTGCTGCTCGTAGCGTTCCTCGCGCTGACGGAGGTAGTCGGAGTAATTGCCCGTGTAGGCGATGAGTTTCTTGTTCGAGATCTCGTGCACCTGCGTGATGATCTCGTCCATGAACTGGCGGTCGTGCGAGATGAGCAGCACCGCGCCAGAGTAATTCTTCAGGTAATTTTGCAGCCAGAGCAGGGAAAGCAGGTCGAGGTGGTTCGTCGGCTCGTCGAGCAACAACAAATCCGGCTCCATCACGAGCAGGCGCGCGAGGCGGGCGCGCATGATCCAACCGCCGCTCATCTCGCGGGCCTTCCGTCCGAGGTCAACCTCGCGATAGCCGAGGCCGCGCAACATTTTCTTGGCCTTGGCTTCGACCTGGCCGTCGTTCAAGGCGTCGTGCTTGGCGTGGGTTTCGAGATATTCCGGGCTGGAGACATCGCCGGCGGCTTCGAGTTCGTGGAGGCGTTTTTCGAGGCGGGGCAACTCATCCACGCGGCCGGTGGCGACATCGAGGATGGTTTCATCGCCGTGCGCCTCGGCTTCCTGCGGCAGATGTCCGACCATGGTCCACTCATCGCGGGTGATCGTGCCGGAGTCAGGTTCCTTCTGCTTGAGGATGATGGAGAACAACGTGGTCTTGCCCGCACCATTCGGACCGACGAGCGCAACGCGGTCGCCATAGTTCACGCCAAACGAGGCGTCCTCGAACAGCACGCGGCCGCCGAGGGTCATTTTGAGATCGCGAATCGTGAGCATGGAATTCGGTTGCCGCCGACTGGTTAAACCGCGCAGAAAGGACAATTCCCGCCTTTCTCCGACGCCGATTGAGGCGGGCATCGCCAGCGACGAGCCGCAGAGGTTAGGCCTATGCCGCGTGGCGTCAATGGCTCAGTTCAGGTCGCGCAGAGAGCACTGCCGAACGGAAAAAGGCGGGTATGGGCACATTTTGGGTCAGCGAACGGCGTTTGGGCCGGGATGCGTGCACTTTGGGTGCGAATTTGGATTGTGAATAACTTGCTACCATATATGGTGGCTTTCCGCTTTACACCCCACCGGATATTGGGCTTAACCTTTCGCCCATGTATCTGAAGAACCTCACTGTTCTCGGTTTTAAGTCGTTTGCCGACAAGACGTCGCTCAACTTCCAGCCTGGCATCACGGCGGTCGTCGGCCCCAGTTGGGTATTGGGCGAGCAATCGGCCCGCGCCCTCCGCGGCGGCGAGATGGCGGACGTGATTTTCAACGGAACCGACGGTCGACGGCCCCTCGGCATGGCCGAAGTCAGCCTGACGATCGGCGATGTGGACGCCGAACACCTCAAGGCAGCGGGCATTGAGATGGCCTTCAACGAGGTCACCATCACCCGCCGCATCTTCCGTGATGGCGGATCGGAGTATTACATCAACAAAGTGGCCTGCCGGCTCCGCGACATTCAGCAGTTTTTCATGGGCACGGGCATGGGTAAGACGAGTTACTCGATCATGGCCCAAGGCCACATCACGCAGATCATTCAGAGCAAGCCGGAAGATCGGCGCATGGTCTTCGAGGAAGCGGCGGGCATCACCAAGTTCAAGGCCCAGAAAAAGGAATCCCTCCGCAAGCTCGAGCATACCGATCAAAACCTGCTCCGCGTCGAGGACCTCATCCGCGAGGTGAAGCGCCAGATCGGCTCCCTCCAACGTCAGGCCGGCAAGGCCCGCCGCTACAAGCAGGTCGCCGTCGAACTCCAGCACCTCGACACCCAGCTCGCGCGGCATCAGTTCGATGTCCTCCAAACCGAAATCATCCGCCGCACGCACGAGGCCGAGAAGTTGCGCTCCGCGACCGAGGAACTCTCGCAAACCGTCCTGCGCACGGAAGACGAACTGCTCCAGCTCCGCCACCGCCTGTCCGAACTCGACGCTGAGATCAACCTGGCGCAGCAGCAAGGATTGGAACTCAAGGGCCAGTCGGAGCACCACGAGCATCGCATTCAGTTCAACGAGGAACGGCTGCGCGAATTGGAATCGCAAAACACCAAGGCCTTCCGAGATATCAATGAATCCGAGGAACGGATCGGTTACGCGCGGCAGGAACTGGTCAGCGTCACGCAACGCCTTGCCGAATCGCAGGCGAAGCTGGAGACCTTGCGCGGCGAACTCAGCGCCAAGCAGCAGGCCGTCCAAACGGTCGAACGGGAACTCATCGCCCGACAGGAAGAACTCCGCCGGGCGCAGACCGAAGCGTTCAACTCGTCGCAGCAACTCAGCCGCGTGCGGAACGAGATCAACGCGCTCGACTTGCAGAAGCAGGGCAACGTCGTGCGCTTGGAGAAGCTTTCCTCGGAGAAGATCCAACTGGAGGAGGAACGCGGCCGGCTCGACACCCGGCTCACCGAGTTTGCCAACAACGTCGAGGCCGAGAAAGCCAGCGTGATCGCCCAGCGCGGCACGGTCGAGCAACGCCAACAGCGCCTCCGCGAAATCCAGTTGGAAATCAACGCCGTTTCCCAAGAGCTGGACGTCGTATTGCGCGCGCAGGCCGGCGTGAAGTCGCGGCTCAACGTGCTCGAACAATTGCAGACCAGCCACGAAGGCTTCAGCGCTGGCGCGCAAGCCGCACTGAAGCAATCCAAGCTCGCACTCGGCACGCTCGCCGACCGCATCCGCGTGCCAGACCAATACATCGTGGCCGTCGAGGCCGCGCTAGGCCACCACCTCCAGCTCGTGCTAACCGAGCAGCCCGAGGCCGCACAGCAGATTTTCGCGGACCTGGTCGCGAACAAAAAAGGCCGCGTCAACCTCGGCTGCCTTGGACTCAAGAACCCCGACTTCAAGCCCGCCACGCCGGACGAAAACGCCCCGGGGGAAAGCGCGTTGCAGGTCATCGAAGCCGACGAATCCATCGCCTACCTCATCAACGGCCTGCTCGGCAACACGCGCATCGTGGCCGATCTCGCGGCCGCCACCACCGCCTGGCAGGTGAGCAACGGCGCCTACAACTTCGCCACGCTCACCGGTGATTTGCTCAACCGGCAGGGCATCTTCACCGGCGGCTATTTGAACGGAGCGGCCAATGGAAAAGCCCCCTCCTCCATCCTCGGCCGCAAGAATCAGATCGCCGAATTGCAAAAGCAGATCGCCGATTCACAGACGCAGGGCGAGGAAATCAGCCGCAAGAAAGGCGCGCTGCAAAGTGAGCAGAGCGCTTTGCAAGCCAGCCTCCAGCAGGCGCAGACCGACCTGCGCGCGCAGGAAGTGGCCATCGCCTCCCGCGAAGGCGAGTTCCGCGCGCTCAAATCCTCGTTGCAAAATCTCGGCGTCCGCATCGACACCGTGGTGTATGAAATTCGTTCCCTCGCCGCCCAGGAGCAGGAGGGTAACGCCAAGCGCGAGAAGCTCGCGACGCAGATTGCTGAATTCGAATCCCGCGAGCAGGCCCAGACCGGTCGCGTCACTGAACTCGGCGGCAACATTGACAGCCTACGCCAGCAACGCGACGCCGCCTTGGCCGCGCAGAACGACACCAAGGTTGCCGCCGCCACCGAAGAGCAACTCGTCCGATCCTTCGCCGGGCAGAAGGCCCCGCTCGAGAGCCGCATCCATGAGCTGGAGCAGCTGATCAAGACCCGGCAGAACGAGATCGGTGCCTTTGGCCAACGCAAGACGCAGGCCGAGAACGAAATCGCCGACTCACGCCATCAAATCGAACGCCTGCGCCACGAGCGCGAGCAGGTCAGCTTGCGCGTAACGGCGCTGGGCACAACAAAGACGACGCAGGAGGCCGACATCCAGTTGCGCGAAGAGGGCCTGCGTGGTCAGCGCAAGGAGCTCACCGACCTACAGAGCCGCCGCAGCGCGATCGACATCGAGCTGACGCAAAAAACGATGCACGTGCAGAATCTGCGCCAGCGCATCCAGGAGAAATACCAACTCAACCTCGACGATATCCGCAGCGAGTGCATCACCATCACGTTCGCGGACGAGGGCCAGCCCAAGATCGAGACCCTCACGCCCGACGAGATGGTTCTGCGCGGCATGGCCACGGATTGGGAGAAGGTCGCCGAGCAAGTCACGGTCCTCCAGAAGAAGCTTGATGACATGGGCGCGGTGAACCACGCCTCCATCGAGGAATACGAGGAGGCCGA
>RFVF01000005.1 GCA_009922615.1 Pseudomonadota bacterium | reverse complement strand
AGCCCACACGCTGAGCAGCTCGAAGCTCACGCTGTGCAGCTCTTTGTAGAGGCTCTGAAGAGCGAGGGAAATCAGCGAGGCTGTGAAGGCTGGGCGCATCTCCGATGTTTTTAAGGCATCCGACGCACACACTCCTGGACGTGTTGTTGCAGTCAAAGTGTTCAAGTTCGGATTGTTTAAGGACGCGGTGATTCAGGAGGCATTTGAACGGGAAAGCCGCATTCTGAGCGAACTTCAGCATGGGTCCATTATTCCGCTGTTGGATTTTGGGGTCGAACCTACCACTCGAAGGCCGTTCCTCGTTCTGGACTGGGGCGGCAATGACCTCACCGCCAGCATCGACAAGAACAACATCCGGGACTGGGACAGTTTTTATGAACTGTTTGGCCGTGGCATTCTGGAGGCACTTGCGCATGCCCATTCGCGTGGGGTGGTCCACCGTGATCTGAAGCCCGGCGATCTGCTGCGGACCGATGATGGTCGCATACGTCTGGCGGATTTCGGCATTGCCAAATACCGAGAGTTCCTCGATGCCAACTTAGACCTTCGTCAGTTCGTCAACGAACCGTTCACCCCGGAGAATGGCTACGATCCAAACTATTCGTTTGCCTCAGATGTCTTTGGGTTCGGCGCCATCGTCCTCGATTTTCTTTCCGCCGTTCCGTTGAAGAAATGGACAGACCTGCGCAAGGCGTTAGGCCAGGTCCAGGCGCCCCGTGAGATCCTCGACATTCTGGAAGGCGCGGTTTCCGCCGATCCTGGTGTGCGTCCCAACGATGCTCAATTCCTCCTCGCGGAGATCGAGCGAATCCAGGGGGTTCGTCGGCGCGAGACGATCAAGCGTCGTCCCTGCTTCTTCATTTTGACCAGCAACGCCCTCCATGGCCTGAAGAAGACGGAATACTTGGAGCATGAGCGCGACGCCCAAACGCTGGTCGTCCGCGAGTTGAATGCGGGCAGTGTCATCAGGAAGTTCGTCCGGTTGAACAAAGAAACGGGGCAACGTGAGTATGTAGACGGGGAATACTCGCTTTGCGGTGCCAACATCGAATTCCACGCAGTCGTGGACCGCGAAACGAGCGCACACCTTGTGATTCTCTCAGCACGACGACCGACTTCATCGGCCGACCTCGACAGAAACCGTGAGGAAGGTTGGGCGCATCCTTTCGAGTTCAGATCCGGGAGGCACCCAGTTCCCCGGGATGGCAAGCAACTCATCGAGGATCTTAAGCTCGGCTGGGAGCAGTTCGAGCAAGAGAGGATTCAAAGCGAGTTAGCTCGGGCCGAGGAGAACCTGTTTCGTGGTTGGGCGGCCCTGCTCCAGGCACGCGGTGAACAGGCGGACGCACACCAGGCGGTGCCTTACAGCGACCGCACCGTCGAAGGCAACCGGATCACGTTCCGGACTCAGAAGCCGCTGGACTCATCAGCGGTTGAACAGTTTTGGGAGGTGCCAATCACACAGGAGTATTGTCTGCGCGGGATCGTGGACCACGTGGAGGCTGACCTGGTCACGCTTTATGTGGAGGGCAGCGTGCCGAAAGCTCTCCCCAAGACCGGGATCCTCAGACTCGATGCCCGCTCCACCCGTGCCGCGCTCAAACGCCAGAAGGATGCTTTGGAGAGCGTCCAGTTTGAGAGCTGCGTTCGGTCCGAGCTCAAGCACAGCATCCTTCGCCCGGAAACGTGTGTTTCGACCGAGGTGGTTCCGTTGGACCAGTGGTGGTTTGAGAAACTTGATCCGGACAAGCGCGAGGCGGTCCAACGGGCACTCGCCGCCAAGGATTTCTTCGTAGTTCACGGCCCGCCCGGCACAGGCAAGACAACGTTCATCACAGAGTTGGTCCTCCAATTTCTAAGGAAGCAGCCGAGCGGCCGTGTTCTGCTGACGTCTCAAACACATATCGGTGTAGACAATGCCATCGAGCGTTTGGTGGAGATTCCGCGTGGGCTGGAAGTCATCCGCGTTGGCTACCAGGAAAGCAAGGTTTCGCAATCGGTTCATGGTTACCTCCTGCAGAATCGCATTCAGGAATGGAGCCGCAAGGTGCAACAGAAGGCGGAGTCTTTCATTGAGCGATGGTCTGAACAGCACGGCATCAACCTTCGCGAGGTCAAATTGGGCTTTCGCTTGGGGCAGTTGATCAAGGTTCTGCGGCACAAGGAGGAAGACGAGCGTGCGTTGTCTGCGCTCAGGAGTGGTCTGCTTGTTCCGCCCGAACCGCCGCCCCGAGATGAGGCCGGAGCCGAGCGAGAGGCTGTAGTGGAGGCTGAAATCGCTGAACAAAGAAGACAGCAGGCGGAAGAAGCGCGTGAGCAGATAGAGATGTTGCAGGAACGCCTTCAAAAAGCCCGCGCCGAAGAAAGACGCTTGCGGGAAGAACTCGGCCATTCAGGTGAGGATGGAAAGGCGGTCGCCAGTGAGTCGCTCAAGGATTTGGTGGTTTATCAGGAGGAATTGCTGGGCCGCTCGGAAGCCAATCGCAAATTCCGGAACCTGCTTGAATTGAACAGCGAATGGCTCCAGCGATTCGGGGCGGGGGAAGACTGTCTTGAGGCCATCCTGACCGCTCAGGATGTGGTGGCCGGAACCTGCATCGGTATCGGTGGGATTCAGCAGGATAGCCTCGGGGAATTTGACCTCTGCATCCTGGACGAAGCTTCCAAGGCCACGCCGACGGAAGCACTTGTTCCGCTGGCGAAAAGCAAGAAGTGGGTTCTGGTGGGGGATTCCAAGCAGCTTCCACCCTACGTTGACGCGGCCCTGCACGACGAAGCGGTCTGGCAGAGGTTTGAACTCGACCCACAATCGCTACGCGAGACGCTGCTACTGCGCCTTCAGGCCCACCTGCCAGCCACGCTTCAGGCCCAGCTTTCAACCCAGCACCGCATGGTGGCGCCCATCGGGAATCTCATCAGCACCGTCTTTTACGACGGTTCGCTGAACAGCGTCCGAACGGAACTCTGCCCGGTGCTCTCCCGCGTTCTGCCCAAGCCAGTTACCTGGTTTACCACCTCCAGCCTCAAGGGTCGTCCGGAACGGAACCACGGCGCCAGCTTTCTGAATCCGGCAGAGGCGCAGGAAATTGTGAAGGTGATCGACCGTGTTGAATTCTTCGCCAGTGCATTGAGGGTGGGCTCACGCGGCGCTGAAGGGGCAAACAACAGGATCCATATCGCCGTGCTCGCCGGCTACGCGGCCCAAGCCGACCATGTTCGGGAACTTCTGGAGCAGAAACGCCACGAGTGGCGTCACGTAGATGTGGTTTGCCAAACCGTTGACGCCTTCCAAGGACGGGAGGCCGACTTCGCCATCTTCTCCGTTACCCGGTCGAACGTGCACAAGCGTCCAGGATTCCTAAACTCCCCTGAGCGCATCAATGTCGCACTTTCACGGGGGCGGAACGGCCTTTGCATCATCGGTGATTCAGAGTTTTGCCGCACACTCGCTGGAAGCCCCCTCGCCAGCGTTCTTGACTACATGATTGCCCATGCCGAGGAGTGCTGTATCAAAGAGGTGACCCAATGAACGAGAACCCGGACAGCACTCGATATCTCGAACCCAACGACATAGCCCGTCGGTTCGGGGCGAAGCCTGGATTTCAGCTGATTGACTTCACCCAGGTCGCCTTGCCGGTTTTTGTCGTCCCGATTGATGCGATTGTCATCGCCTCCAAGCCACTACAGTTGGTGGACGAGTTTCTCCTGCGGTCGATCGCCGAAGGCTTGAACACCCTTGAGGCGGTCGCGGGCTTTCTCGGCTTGGAAAACGTGTTTGTCAAAAAGCGACTGGGTGAACTAATCGGCCAGGATCTTCTGGCCTACGGTCCAGGCGAGGACGGCTCGCCAAAAGCCGCGCTGACCACGAAAGGCACGGATGCGTTGAAGAAGGCGCTGGTCGTCCAACCCAAGCGGGAAAGTTTCACTCTGGCCATTGATGGGATTACGCGCCAGGCGTTAACCACTCGCCCAGGTAGGATGTTAGCGGTTCGGGACGTTCGTGCGTTCGGCCTTCTGGAGATTCGTGCCTTTCCAGAAGACAAGGCACCGGAGTTCTCAGAGATTAGCCAGATGGATCTGACCGCCGCTCTGGCCAACGGTCCAAAGAAGGACAAGAATATCCAGCGCGTCATGTCCTTGGTCCACACTGGCAGACGACTGCGCCGATATCGGGAAGCGACCATGCTGATCTTCCGGGCTGAACGGGGGCGGCAGATTCACGTGGAGTTCTTCATCGACGGGCGACCGTCGCCGACGCTCAACGATGCCTTCAGTCGACACGATGGGGTAAAGGCACTGCACATTCCCGAGCAAGTCGAAGCATCCATCACGCGCACCGAGCATGAGATTAAGAGTGTCTTGCCAGGCTTGGTCGACGGCAAGGAGTCGAAGCAAGCGGTCACGCTCCGCCCCAAACTGCAGCCTTTTGTTAACCGAGTCGGCCTTCTGGAATCCAAGATTGAGGAAAAGGAGATTTCAATCGATGAATCTGGTTCACGGGTTGAAATTGAGTCGCTGAAGGTCGAGGTAGCTAAATTGCAGGCTGATAAGCTGAAGGCTGAGAATGAACTCAACTCCGTGGAAATCCGGCTTCTTGAAGTCCATGAGCATCGTCCCTTGTTTCTGCGCAGCCTCCGGGAAGCCAGACGTCGGCTTTTGATTATTTCTCCGTGGATTCGTGATTATGTTCTCAATCCCGGACGGCTCGACTCGATCAAAAAGACTGTTGAAAGAGGTGTGGACGTGTTCATTGGCTACGGAATCGGCGAGGATAACAAACCAGGACGAGATAAAGGACTGAATGCGATCAAGTATCTGGAGCATTTGGCGACCAAACATACGAATCTTCACTTTCATGAGTTTGGTGACACTCATGTAAAGATTCTTTTGATGGATGATACGTATGCGGTAATGGGTAGCTTTAACTGGCTCTCGTTTGAGGGAAGTTCAAATCGGGATTTCCGTGAGGAACTGAGTTGGCGGATCAATAAAAAGGAAGAGATTGAAGAACTGTTCCAGCGTTTCTTTCGCAAGTTTCCAGAGTAACGTTTGCCACAAGAATCCAAAACCAGTCTGCAATATGCGCCGGGTAAAAGCATGAGCACAACCGACACCTCCGAAAAAGGCCTCGAAACGCTGATCATGCGTCACCTGACCGGCACGGATGGTCTGCCGTCCGGCGCGGAGGGGAAGTTGGCGGAAGCCAAGCCGCTCAAGGGCGGCAGCGGTTGGTTCGCTGGCAAGGCCGCGTCGTATGACCGCGAGTTCGCCGTGGATGTGGAGCAGCTCTTCGCTTTCCTCAATTCCACCCAGCCCGAGGAGTTCGCCAAGCTCGGCATCGGCGATTACAAGGACAAGAAGAACATCACCCGCCAGAAGTTTCTCGCCCGCTTGCAAGGGGAGATTTCCCGGCGCGGCTCAATTGATGTGCTTCGCAACGGCATCAAGCACGGTGCACTGAGCTTCGACCTTTTCTACGGAACGCCTTCTCCCGAGAACAAGAAGGCGGTGGAGCGGAACGCGCAGAATCGTTTCAGTATCACCCGCCAGCTCGCCTACAGCCGTGAGGAAACCAAGCGGGCGCTGGACCTGTGCGCGTTCATCAACGGGCTGCCGGTAATGACCTTCGAACTGAAGAACAGCCTGACCAAGCAAACGGTCGAGGACGCCATCGAGCAATACAGGCGCGACCGCGATCCCCGCGAGACGCTCTTCGAATTCGGGCGCTGCGTGGTGCATTTCGCCGTGGACGATGCGCGGGTGGCTTTCTGCACGCATCTCAAGGGCGCCAAGGGCGCGGCCAAGGACTCGTGGTTTCTGCCATTCGATCAGGGCTGGAACGATGGCGCAGGCAATCCACCCAACCCGGATGGCCTGAAGACCGATTACCTCTGGAAGCGCATCCTCACGCCGGCCGGCCTAACGGAGATTCTGGAAAACTACGCGCAGATCGTGGAGGAGGAGAACCTCAAGACCGGCAAAAAGAAGAAGGTGCAAATCTTCCCGCGCTATCACCAGCTCGATGTGGTGCGCAAACTCCTCACCGACGTGCGCGCTAAGGGCGCGGGCCAGAAGTATCTTGTCCAGCACTCGGCCGGCAGCGGAAAATCCAACTCCATCGCATGGCTGGCGCATCAGCTCATCAGCACACGCAAGGACGGCAAGGAGGCGTTCGATTCTGTCATCGTCGTCACTGACCGCCGCATCCTGGATAAACAGATTCGCGAGACAATCAAGAGCTTCGCCCAAGTCAGCAGCATCATCGGCGCAGTGACGGAAGGCACGGGCACATCAAAGACCCAACAGCTCTCCAAATTTCTGAAGGACGGCAAGAAGCTCATCATTTCTACGGTGCAGACGTTTCCGTTCGTGCTCGATGCCATCGGCGGCGAGCATCGTGGCGGAAAGTTCGCCATCATCATCGACGAAGCGCACAGCAGCCAGGGCGGACGCACCGCCGCGGCCATTAGCGCAGCGCTCGCTGAGCAAGTCGAGACGGACAACGAAGACTGGATCAACGCTGAGCTGGAAAAGCGCATCAAATCCAAGAAGCTCCTCGGCAACGCGAGTTACTTTGCGTTCACCGCCACCCCGAAGAACAAGACGTTGGAGATGTTCGGCATCCCTTATCCGGACGGTGGCGAAATAAAGCACCGGCCTTTCCACGGCTACACCATGAAGCAGGCCATTCAGGAAGGCTTCATCCTCGACGTGCTGAAAAATTACACGCCGGTCGAGAGCTACTATCGCCTCGCCAAGACTATCCCCGGCGACCCGGAGTTCGACGTTAAGAAGGCGCGCAAGAAATTGCGCCTCTATGTCGAGAGCCACAGCAAGGCTATCCGCGACAAGGCGGAGATCATGGTGGACCATTTCATCGAACAGGTCATCGGCCAGAACAAGATCGGCGGACAGGCGCGGGCGATGGTCGTCACCGGCAGCATTCAGCGGGCGATCCAGTATTTCTTCGCCTTCCGTGATTACCTCACGGAAATCAAGAGTCCCTACAAAGCCATCGTGGCGTTCTCCGGCGAGCCGGAGTTCAAGGGCGAGAAGGTGAGCGAGGCGAAGCTCAACGGTTTCCCCAGCGGCGAGATCGCCGACCGGATTCAGGAAGACCCGTATCGCTTCCTCATCTGCGCTGACAAATTCCAGACCGGTTATGACGAACCACTACTCCACACGATGTATGTGGATAAAGTTTTGAGCAGCATCAAAGCTGTGCAGACGTTGTCACGCCTCAACCGGGCGCATCCGAAAAAGCACGACGTCTTCGTGCTCGATTTCCAGAACGACACCGAGACCATCGAGAAGTCGTTTGCCGACTATTACCGCACAACGATCCTCAGCAAGGAAACCGACCCGAACAAACTCCACACGCTCAAGAGTGAACTGGATGCGTTTCAGGTCTATTCGCCGGAGAAGGCGGCCGAGTTAGTCGAGCTCTATCTCAGCGGTGCAGAACGGGAGAAACTCGACCCAATTCTCGACGCTTGCGTAGCGGTGTATGTGAACGACCTCGACGAGGACGGTCAGGTGAATTTCAAAGGTAAGGCCAAGGCGTTCGTCCGCACCTATGATTTCCTCGCCACGGTTCTTCCGTATGGAGTGCAGGAATGGGAGAAGCTCTCCATCTTCCTAAACTTCCTGATTCCCAAGCTCCCCGCGCCTATTGACCCCGACCTCTCGAAGGGCATTCTTGAAGCCATCGACATGGACAGCTACCGAGCCGAGAAAAAGGCGACAATGGCCATAGCGCTGCCTGACGCAGACGCCGAGATCGAGCCCGCGCCCACCAGTGGCGGTGGTCACAAGCCCGAGCCAGAGTTGGACAAACTCTCGAATATCATCAAGGCGTTTAACGCACAGTTTGGCGGATTATTCTCTGATCCGAAAGCTGCCGAAAGGCGAATTTTTGAAGTCATACCGCCCAAGGTAGCTGCTGATCCCGCCTATCAGAACGCAAAGAAGAACACTCCCAGCAATGCGAGGGTTGAGCACGACAAGGCTCTGAAGAAAGTGATGACGGCAATGTTTAAGGATGACGCACAGCTCTTCAAACAGTTCCAGAACAACGAGTCATTCCGTCGCTGGCTGACCGATACGATCTTCGGCCTGACCTCCGAGGAGTGACTCTCCTCAACTCGAAAGTCAAAGCTGAGTCAACGGGAGCTGCAAATCAGGCCATCTCGGACCGATTTGGCGAGCCTAGAAGCATCATCAAGCGTCGAAAACGCATCGTTCGCGAAATGACAAAAAATGACAAAAACCCTACAAATCTGTTCCAATCCCTACAATCGGTCATGTTTTTTGCCCTGCATAACCCATTGTAAAAAAGAGAGGTTATGAACGGAGGTGAAATTACCCTTGCTCCCTTCGCGGAGCGAGGGGAGAAGGTGGCCGTAGGCCGGATGAGGGGTGCGGCTGCCAACGCTGAAGGCCGACCCCCCTCACCCCGGCCCTCTCCCCTTGCTGCGCAAAGGGAGAGGAAGGAAATGCGCGATGAGGAGAGGTAGCGTCGCAGAGATTCATGGCGCTTTCTGGAAACGCAGGCTGAAGCCTGCGCCTACTTCGCCGTCAGCCGCCGCGTGATGAACGTCCGCACTTGCGGTTGCTGGCACTTCGCCAACAGCAGTGCGGCCTTGGTCGGGTCGGCGGCGACGGCTGACTCGATGCCATACCAGGTGAGCAGCGGGAGGTCTTTGTCGGCGGCGTCCTCGGCGTGGGCGAGCAGTGCCGTGGCGAGTTCCCAACGGTCGTTCACCGGCAGGCGTTGCAGCGCGGAGGACAGGCCGAGCCGGACAAAAGCGGACTTGTCCTCGCGCGCCATCGTCACGAACTTCGCCAGCACGGCGGGGGAGACCTTCTTGTCCTCGGTCAACAGGCGAATGGCCCACCAGCGTGCGTGCTCGCTTGTGTGAGCGAGTTGCGTCGTGAGGAACGGCTCGTCAGTGCCGGCCGTGACGTGCAAGGCCCACAGCAGCCGGAGTTGGCGCGACACGTCCTTTTCCGCCGCGTGCAGCTTGGGCAACGACGCCATCGTGCCTCTGTCCAATTTGCCCGCAGTGGCGCGTTCCTGCAGCAGTCGCTGCGCATGGCGGCGATACCATTCGTTCGGATGACCGAGCAGCTTGATGAGTTCAGCGTCCCCAAGCTTCGCAAGATTCAAATTCGCCACCGGCTTGGGCGTGCCATGCGCGACCTTGTAGATGCGCCCGCTGCTGCGCATCGAGCCGTCGCTGTCGTGGCACTCGCCGAGGTCGTTCCAGTCGGCGATGAACACGCCGCCGTCGGGACCGGTGATTTGCACCGTCGAGCGAAACCACGGGTCGTTCGCCATCAGGAAATCGCCGCCGTGCTTCGCGGTGTAGCCGGAGCCATTGCGCGACGGCACGTCGTAGAGCACGCGGTTGCCGTGGATGTTGCCAATGAAAGCGCGGCCGCGCCACTCGGGCGGGAAGTTGTCGCCCTGATAAATCATCAGCCCACAGTGCGAATGGCCGCCGCCCAGCGCGTCGTGCGCCGGGCCGCCGCGCGCCTCGCTCCACTTCGCGCCCGCCCAGTGCAAGTGGTCCGAGCAACTCTCCATGAGCTCGTAGAGATGCGGGTTCTCGTGCGTGCCGAACATGCGCTTGTAAAATCCGCCGGGAATGACGTGCCAGTAGTGGCCGATGACGTTGTTCGAGAAGAACGCCTGGCCGTTCTCGTCCCAGTCCAAGCCCCACGGGTTCGTCGTGCCACGACAGACGACTTCAAACTCCTTCGTCACCGGATGGTAACGCCAGATCGAGCAATCCAGCGTGACCCACTCATTCGTCGGTGAGCCGGGCCGGCCCACCGTGGACTTCTGCGTGATGCCGTGGCGGCCCCAGAGCCAGCCGTCCGGACCCCACGCGAGGCCGTTCACGAAGTTGTGCCCCGCCTGGATGTTCCAGCCCGTGAGATGCACCACCGGCGGGCCATCCGGCACATCGTCGCCGTTGGCATCGGGATAAAAGAGCAAGTCCGGCAGCGACAACACCCACACGCCGCCAAAGCCCGGCAGCACGCTCGTCACGTTGCGGCCGCTTTCGAGGAACGCCTTGCGCTCCACGTTGCGGCCCGTGCCATCGCGGTCCGTGAAGATGACGATGCGGTCGGGCGCGGGGTTGGAGACGCCGTTGTTTTTCTTGAGCGTGGGATACGAGAAACACTCGGCCACCCACAGCCGCCCGCGGTCATCGAACTCCATCGCGATGGGCTGCATCACCTGCGGCTCGGCGGCGAAGAGCTGCGCGCGGAAACCCGGCGGGAGGGTAATTTTCTTCAGCGATTCCGCCGCCGGCGTAGGCACGTCGCCGGCCTTCTGAGAATCCGTGACGCCGGGCGGCAACTGCGCGGACGCAACAAGGCAAAAGGTAAAAGGCAAAAGGCAAAAGGAGCGGACGCCGCGGGCGACAGAACGGAATTGCATGGGGCGGTTTTAGAGGAAGGCTGCGCGGGGATCAAACGAAAGCGAGTCCGCGAGGCACGCACTGGCAGTCAAATCACTTTGCGGTCTTGAGCACAACTTGCGGCAAATCCATCACGGCGGGACCGGGCTTGGACTTGGGCTTCACGGTGAGCGTGTAGCGGCCAGGCTGATCGAAAGTCATCTCGCCGATGTCCCGCTTCACGAAAGCTTGGAAGCCACCGGTCTGCTCGACCTTGAAGAGCAGCTTCTGCGGGCCGACGGCGAACTCAACCTCGCTACCGCCGCTGCCGTTGCCGCAGCCGTAGGTGATTTCCATCGTGAACTTGCCAGGCTTCACCACCTCGAAGTCCCAGCTCGCCCAGTCGTTTGGATTCAGCCAGAAGCCGAGCGTATTTTTGTGCGGCAGCGGCTCGAAACGCAGCATCGCGCCAAAGACATCCGCGTGCTTGCCGAGCATCGTGATGGTGCCGTCGGCGGCCTGCGGGCTGGGGCGGTAAGCGGGGTTGGGCTGCATCATCTGCGCGCCGGTGTTGATGCGCCAGGTGTCGAGCTTGCTCACCATCGCCTTCACGCGCGCGGCGTGCGCGGGATCTTCGGCGAGGTTGCGATTCTCGCCGGACTTGAGGTCGAAGAGTTCCACGCGGCCGGTCTCGTAAAACTCGATGAGCTTGAAGTCGCCCTCGCGAATCGCGCCGCCGGGCTTGCCGCCTTGGTTGCTGTAGTGCGGGTAATGCCAGAAGAGCGGGCGCGCAGCGGGGGCGCCGGTGCCCTTGAGGAGAGGCGCGAGGGTAACGCCGTCCACGTTCTCCTCCGACCGTGGCGAGGCGAGGCCCGCGAGTTCGAGAATCGTCGGGAAGTAATCCACGCTGCTCATCGCGTTTGTCGCTGTGCTGCCGGGCGCGATGCCCGGCCCGCGCACGAGCAACGGCACACGGATGCCGCCTTCGTAGAGGTAGCCTTTTCCCTCGCGGAGCGGCGCGTTGATGGTCGAGGGCGTGCTCGGACCTTCGATGGTCGCAAGACCGCCGTTGTCCGAGGTGAAGAAGACGTAGGTGTGATCGGCGAGCTTGAGGTCGTCGAGTTGTTTGAGGATGCGCCCGACGCTGTCATCCATGCTCTCGATCATCGCGGCGTAGATGGAGTTGGTCTGCTGGCCACCTTTCCCCGCGACTTGTGGATACTTCGCGATGTAATCCGCTTTCGCCTTGAGCGGCGTGTGAACGGTGTAGTGCGCGAAGTAGAGGAAGAACGGCTTGCCCTTGTTCGCCGCGATGATCTTCTCCGCCTCGGTCGTGAGGCGGTCAGTCAAGTATTCGCCGTCCTTCGCCTGCTCCAACCCGCGCATGAAGCGCTGCTGGCCGTCCTTGCCCTTGCCGCCGAACGGAGCGAAGTAGCTCATCGGCGTGCCGGTGTGATCGCCGGCTATGTTGATGTCGAAGCCCTGCTTCTCGGGCTCGAAGCCCTCGCCGCCGAGGTGCCACTTGCCCACGTGCGCGGTGACGTAGCCCGCGGCCTTGAGCCGCTCGGCGATGGTGATTTCTTCGAGCGCGAGCTGCTGCTTGATCACAGGCCGCGCGAGCCTTTGAGCTGGCAGGTCGCCACGACCGGGCAACCAGTCCGTGAGATGCAATCGCGCGGGATACTTGCCCGTCATAATGCTCGCGCGCGTAGGTGAGCAGACGGGACACGCGGCGTAGGCGTCCGTGAACTTCATACCCTGCGTGGCTATGCGGTCGAGGTTCGGCGTGCGGTAGAACTTGCTGCCATAACAACCAAGATCGTGCCAGCCGAGGTCATCAATCAGGATGAAGATGAAGTTTGGTTTCGGCGCAGCTTTGGCAGTGAGTTGCAAGGAAATCAGCGCGAGCAACAGCAGCGCGGAGCGGAGGAACGAACGGCTTTTCACGCCGCGATGCTGCCTAACCCAACCCGGAACTCAAGCCCTCGCTCGGACGAAAGGATTTCCAACCGCCTAATGGCTGCTACACTCTGGCACATGTCATTGCGCGCAGTCCTGCTTGTGTTGTTGTGTGTCGCCATCCCGGCAATCGCCCAGCACACCACCAACGCCGCTGCCGACGCGAAGTTGAAGCAGCTCCAAGTCGCACCCGGTCTGAAGGTCGAACTCGTCGCCACCGAGCCGCTGCTGCAAAACCCCGTGGCCTTCAGCGTGGATGAACGCGGGAGCTTCTTCATCGCCGAGACGCATCGCTGGGGCAACTCGGTCTTCGACATCACCAAGCAAGTCACCTGGCTGCTCAACGACTTGAGCTGCCGCACTGTGGCCGACCGCGAGGCGCACCTGCACCGGCTCTTCCCCGGCACGAACTTCGCCACACTCACCAACCACTCCGAACGCATCCGCCTCGTCGAGGACACCGACGGTGATGGTCGTGCCGACAAGTCCACAGTGGTGGCCGAGGGCTTCAACCTGCCGACCGCCGGTCCAGCCGCAGGAATACTGGCACGGAAGAACGAACTCTGGTTCACCTCCATCCCCGGCTTTTACCACCTGACCAACCGAGGTGCACTCAAGCCACCGTCCCCCACTAATCACTACTCACTACTCACCACCCATTCCCAATTTGGTGTCCACATCTCCGTCTCCGGCCACGACCTCCACGGCCTCACCTTCGGTCCCGACGGCCGCCTCTACTTCAGCCTTGGCGACCGCGGCTTCGAGCTACGGCCCGGCATGAAGCACCCCGGCTTCAGCGCGGAGTATCTCCGCCGCATCGCGCCCGACACCGGCGCCGTCTTCCGCTGCCAGCCGGACGGCTCGGAGCTGGAAGTCTTCTGCATCGGCCTGCGCAACCCGCAGGGCCTGGCCTTCGACGCCCTCGGCAACCTCTTCACCGTGGACAACGACACCGCCGGCCCCGACAAGGCCCGCCTGCTCCACCTCGTCGAGGGTGGCGACTACGGCTGGCGCATCAGCTACCAGCACATGAAGAACTTCGGCCCGTGGGTCACCGAGGAGCTGTGGCGCGGCGGCGCGGGCGACATCCTCCCGTGGAGCGGCGAGGTAGCCCAAGGCCCCGCCGGCCTCGCCTTCTATCCCGGCACCGGCCTGCCCGACCGCTACACGAACCACTTCTTCATCTGCGATTTCCCCGGCGGCATCTGGAGCTTCAGCCTCAAGCCGCGCGGCGCGAGCTTCGAGCTGGCCGCTCGCGAGATATTTCTCTGGAACCTCCTGCCCACGCACGCCGCCTTCGGCCCCGACGGCGCGCTCTACGTGACCGACTGGGTGGAAGGCTGGGGCCAGCCGGAGAAAGGCCGCCTCTACCGCGTGAGCGACCCGGCGCAAGCAGGCAACGCCCAACTCGCCGAAACCAAACGTCTCCTCGCCGACGGGATGGAGAAGCGCTCCGAAGCCGAACTCGCTCGACTCCTCGCCCACGACTCGATGCAAGTCCGCCTCGCCGCGCAATTCGAGCTGGCCGCCCGCACCAAATCCGACCGCGACCCCGCCGTCCGCGAACTCGTCCAAGTCGCGCTCAAGTCCACGAACCTCTACGCGCGGCTGCACGCAATGTGGGGGCTGGGGCAGGTGGCGGAGAGGTTGTCCGAAAGCCAATTTCACCAAGTCTTGCAAACTCTGGAATCACTTTTGGATGAGAAGGAAGCGCCCATACGAGCACATGCTGCGCATGCCTTGGGGGTGGGTGGCCATTTGAACGCTGAGGGCAAACTGGCTGCGCGCGGAGCGACTGATACTAGTCCAGAAGTCTCATTCCATGTTGGAATGACCGTGTGTAAAATGTTTAGTGCTCGGAACCCTCGTGAAATTCTAACAAACGCAGAGCGAGCAAAAACCGCAGTCCGACTGAAACTGGAAGACATCGAGGCACGGATGACCGGTCGCATCGGACAAATTAGTTCGCTATTTGCGCCCCAGTGGTCATTGCCTATCTACGAACAGCAACTCGTCGCCGCCGGTTCGTCAAACGATCGGTTCCGAGCACATGGCTACGAAATGTATTTGCTTCATCTATGGAGCCTCTCAGAGAAGTTGTTCTCCAGCGCAACCAATCCTACAAACAACCCATGGTGTGGAGTATTCTTGACCAACGCGAACCCCAACGTGCGCTTGGCAACTTTGCACGCATGGCAGCGTTCACTCCGCCCGGAAATCGCCCAGTTCCTCCGCGACCCCGACTCGCGCCTCGTCCTCGAAGCCGCCCGCGCCATCAACGACGCCGGTATCGCTCCCGCCTACCCCGCCCTCGCCGCGCTCCTGCCGTCCGGTAGTGACGCCCTGCCGCGCGTCCTCCCCACTGCGCCCGAAGCTCAAGGCCGACCAGCAGGTCGGCCTTACCAAGAATCGCTGCTGCTGCGCTCCTTGAACGCCCACTACCGCCTCGGCCACGCCACCAACGCACAAGCTCTCGCCACCTTCGCCACGAGCACCAACGCCCCCGACTCCCTCCGCGCCGAAGCCCTCTTCCTCCTCAGCACCTGGGAAATCCAGCCCGCCACGCCCGGCAACGTCCCGGTCAAAATCGCCCGCGTGGACGGACACGGTTCCACGCCGCTCGTGAACCCGGAAAACTGGCCCGGCTGGTTTGACCGCGTCTGCGGCCTCTGGCGTCCCCTTCCACCGCGCCCCGCCGACGCCGCCCGCGACGCGCTGCGCCTGCACTTGCCCAGTCTGTTGCGTTTGACCGCCACCAAGCCCCTCCTCGCCGCCATCGCCGCCACCGAGAAGCTCGCCCTCACCGAAGCCGCGCCGCGCCTCGCCGACTTGGTGAAGGCGACTTCGCAGCCCGCACCTGTCCGCGTCGCAAGTCTCCGCACCCTCGGCGATTCCGCGTTCCGCACTCCGCATTCCGCATTGCTCTCCGCCTCCGTCACACTCGCACTTTCGGACACCAACTCGCTCGTCCGGCGCGAAGCCGTGAAGCTCGCGGCCGCTGCGAATCCCGCAACGGCCGTGCCCTTGCTGGAGCGCGTGCTGAAAGAGGAGCCAGACTTCCGCCTTCGACAAGCCGCCATCACCGCCCTCGGCGATTTGCCCGGCCCGGCTGCTGACGTCGTGCTATCCGCGCAACTCGGCTTGCTCGTCGACAAAAAACTTTCCCCCGAGCTGCAACTCGAACTCCTCGAAGCCGCAGGTAAACGCCCCATCCTAGCCACCCAAGTGGAACGGGCGTTCCGCCTGTCATCCATTGTTCCGGTTCCCGCACCAGCGGCTCCAACGGCAGCCAAAGAGAATGATGGACAGTCAGGCGGGACGCCTGACCTACTTCAGGTCTTCCGCCCGGCGCTGCTCGGCGGCGACGCGGAGGCCGGAAAGCTCGTCTTCTTCGAGCACACCGGCGCACAGTGCCTGCGCTGCCACAGCGTGCGTGGCGAGGGCGGCATCGTTGGGCCAGGGCTTACTGGCGTCGGCAAGCGGCTCACCCGCGAGCAACTCCTAGAGAGCATTGTCCTTCCGAACAAGACCATCGCCGTCGGCTTCGAGACCGCAACCATCGTCTTGAAGTCCGGCGCGAACCACAGCGGCCTCGTGAAATCCGAGACCGCCACCGAGCTGATCCTGGACTCACCCGAGGATGGCAAGTTAACCCTGAAGAAGGCGGACATTGAGAAGCGCATCCGCGGCTTGTCCGCCATGCCCGAAGGCTTGGACAAGCTGATGACGCGCCGCGAGCTGCGGGACTTGGTGGAGTATCTGAGTTCGCTCAAGTAGGACAGGCTTCCAGCTTGTCATCTATTGTTCTAGTTCCCACACCAGCGGTCGGGGCGGCACCAACGAGAGAGATGGAGAGTCAGGCAGGATGCCTGACCAACAAAAAACATCGCCCGGCCAACCGCCATTCCTCATAGTCCGGCGCACATGAAGTCCATGACGGGATACGGTCGCGGCGAGTGCGCGCGGGACGGCGTCAAGGTTACGGTGGAGCTCAGTTCGGTGAACCGGAAGTCCGGGGAAATCACGCTGAACCTACCCCGCGACCTCGAACCGCTCGAAGCACAGGTGCGCGACGAGATCAACAAGCGCATCTCGCGCGGCCGACTCAACGTGCGCGTGGCCGTCCACGAAGGCACGGACACAGGCGCAGTGGCGCAGGTCAACACGGCGCTGGCGCGGGCTTACGCGGCGGAATTTTCCAAGCTGGCGACTGAATTGAATCTCACGGGCGGCGTGACGCTGGAGGCCTTGATGCGCGCACCGGGTGTGCTGGAGTCCGGCGACGACGCGACGGACGCGGAGAGTTTCTGGCCGGCGGTTCAATCGGCCTTGCAACAGGCACTCGACGCGCTGGTCAAAATGCGTGAGCGCGAGGGTGAGCATCTGGCGATGGATTTGGCGGCGCGCATCGAGCTGATTCGCGCGGCGGCGGGACGCATCGGGGCACAGGCGCCACTGGTGCAACAGCAGTTCCGCGCGCGGTTGTTGGAACGCATCAAGACGGCGGGGCTAGAAGGCATCGCGGCCGACGACGAACGGATGTTGAAGGAGGTCGTGCTCTTCGCGGATCGATCGGACATCACGGAGGAGCTGACGCGGCTGCAAAGTCACTTCAAACAGTTCGCCGACTGCCTTAAGTCGAAGGAGCCAGTCGGGCGCACGCTGGATTTTCTTTCGCAGGAGATGAATCGCGAGATCAACACCATCGGTTCGAAGGCTCAGGACGCAGTCATTTCGCGCGAGGTCGTCCAGGTGAAGGCGGAGTTGGAGCGCTTCCGCGAACAGGTGCAAAACGTGGAGTGACGGCATGAGCCAGAAAAACAACACCTTGTTGATTGTGCTTTCCGCTCCGTCCGGCGGCGGGAAAACGACGCTCTGCGAGCAGATGCTCAAGGATAACCCGAACATGAGCCGCGCCGTGACGTGCACCACACGCGCGCCACGCGAAGGCGAGCGGGATGGCGTGGATTACTACTTCCTGACGGCGGAGGATTTTCTCAAGCGCGTGCAGGCGGGAAACTTCCTCGAGCATGCGACGGTTTACGGCAACAGTTACGGGACGTTGAAGTCCGAGGTGCTGGGCAAGCTGCGCGCGGGCAAGGACGTGCTTCTGGCGGTGGATGTGCAAGGCGCGGCAGCCATCCGCGCGCAGGCGGAGCAGGAGAACGAACTGGAGCGCGCGTTGGTTGAGGTGTTCCTCACGCCCGAGTCGCTGGCAGTGCTGGAGCAGCGGCTTAAGAAGCGCGGCAAGGATGCGCCCGACGCGATCAAGAAGCGGCTGGCGGTGGCCAAGCAAGAGATCGCCCAATGGAAGCACTTCGACTACTTGCTCATCAGCACCAGCATTCGCGAGGACGTGCGGCGGATGCAGGCGATTTACGACGCTGAGAAGATGCGGCAGCCGAGATCAACCGCGCCGGAAGTGTAAAGCCGGTGAAACCGTCCATGGACACGAACCTGCACTTTTCGAACGGGCCGGTGCCGGTCAGTTGCGTTATCAGTGTGCATGAGCGCCGGTTCGTGGTTAGTTTCACCATTGCATGAGCGTTAAGGCGAACTCCAGGCCGAACGTCGTCCTCGGCGTGACCGGGTCTATCGCGGCCTACAAAGCGGCGGACCTATGCAGCCAGCTTGTGAAGGCCGGTTGCAATGTGCGCGTGGTGATGACCGCCGACGCACAGAGGTTCATCACCCCCCTGCCCTTTAAGACCCTTTCACGTCACGCGGTGGTGACGGACTTGTATGACGAGGAGGAAGGCTGGCAGCCAACGCACATCCGGCTGGCAGACGAGGCGGACTTGCTGCTCATCGCACCCGCCACGGCAAACTGCCTCGCAAAGCTGGCGCACGGCCACTCGGACGACGCGTTGACGTGCATCGCGTTGGCGTTGAACCCAAAGGCAAAGCTGCTGATTGCGCCCGCGATGAACGGCAAGATGTGGCTGCACCCAGCGACACAGCAGAACGTCCGCTCGCTCCAGCAGCGCGGAGCAAAACTCATTGGGCCCGAGGAAGGGATATTGTCCTGCGGCTACGAAGGACTGGGGCGATTGTGGGAAGTGAACGGCATCGTGATGGCGGCGTTGAAACTGGTGGCGCGGAGTTGACTCATGCAGGTGCGCAATCCCCAGATGAAGTGGCTGGCCAGCCTGCTCAAGGCCCCCGAGGTGTCGGTCGAGCAGCAGGCCGACCGCATCCGCTTCATGGAGCGCGACGTGTGCCTGACCATCAAAGTGGTCGTTCTGGGCGCGATGGCCTATTACTTCTTCATCTCCGACTGGTTTGACGGAGTGTCCACGCTGGGGGAAACAGACGTGGAGACAGTGCGTAAGGCGTTGCACGCCTACTTGGCGGCGAATCTAGTTGTCGGGTTGGTGGTGCTGGCGATGGATTTCGTGCCCCTTGCGCTCGTGCAATGGAGTGTCTTCATCGTGAACATTGTAGACGGTGGTTTTGTGGCGCTGCTGATTGTGGTCACCGGTGGTTTGGAAAGCACCATTTACTGGGTGTTTCTAGTGCTAGTCATCCGCAATGCCGTGAGCATCACCCGCGTGCGGCAGCAGATTGCGGTGAACTTTTTCCTGATCCTCTGTTACTTGTGTTCGGGACTGATCGACCTCACGTTGAAGGAGCTGAAACTTGATGAGCCAGACGCCGTGGCAGCTTACCTGTCCACGCAGCCAGCCGACTCCGCCACCAACAGTGCGGAATCCATAATGCGCGCAGCAGCTGTGTTGAAGACTCGACCGCGCCACCCCGACCGGGGCGAGCATCATCTGGAAGTCAGCCAAGCGTTTCTTCTGGCACTTACCGGCCTCTCGGATCGCAACGCCTTGCAGGGCCTGCTCAGCCGTGTCCTGCTGCTGCTCATGCTGGCCGTCGCGTGTTATGGCATCAACGTGCTGGCCGATCTACAGCTACAAGCGCAGGAAGAAGCCCGCGAATTTACCACGCGCCAGGAACAACTTCGTTCGACCGGACGACTCGCGGCAGAGATCGCCCACCAGTTAAAAAACCCCCTCGCCATCATTAACAACGCCGCCTTCAGCCTGCAAAAATCCCTTGGCGAGGCCAAGCCCACCACCATGCAGCAATTGGAGATGATTCGCGAAGAGGTGGCCCGTTCCGACCGCATTCTCACCGAGCTCATGGGCTATGCCCAACTTGCCGAAGGGCGGGTGGAGCGTCTCAACGTGCGGGCGGAAGTAGATCAGGCCCTGGAACGCGCCTTTCCCGCCGCCCTGCAACACGAGGTCAAAATCAGTGTCGATTGCCCGCAAGATCCGCCCCCGCTTCTAATGCAGCGCGCGCATTTGCACGAGGTGCTGGTCAACCTGCTGATCAACGCCCGGGATGCCATGAACCTAAAAGGCCGACTCGACATCAACGTGCGCCTAAACGATCGCAACGCGGTGATCATCCGCATCGCCGACTCCGGTCCGGGCATCCCCGAGCACCAGCGGGAACACATTTTTGAACCCTATTTTTCCACCAAGGAAAAAGGCACCGGACTGGGCTTGGCCATCGTGCGGCACAACACGGAAATCTACGGCGGACGCGTGTCCGTGGAATCCACGCTTGGAAAGGGCACCACCTTCACCCTAGTGTTTCCGCCGAAAACGACCATGACCGCCACCGCATGAGCCAGCCGCTGCCGCCCATCCTGCTCGTGGACGATGAGAAGAACATGCGGCTCACGGTGGCCGGACTGTTGACCGACGAGGGGTATGCCGTGGAAGCCGTCGAGAGCGCAGAGCAAGCCGAGCAGCTTCTGGACAAGCGCGAATTCCTGCTGCTCATCACCGATGCCCATCTGGGTGGCATCAGCGGCTATGAACTGTTGATCCGGGCCAAAAAGCGCCGCCCCGAGCTTCCCATGCTGATGATCACCGCTTATGCCACGCCCAAGCTGGCAACCGAGGCAATCAAGGCCGGAGCCACCGACTACCTGTCCAAGCCATTCGCGCCGGAGGAACTGCTGCTCCACGTCAACCGGTGTGCCGAGCACTACCGCCTGCTCGTGGAAAATGCCGCGCTGCGCGAGAAGGTAAGCAGCAACTACCGCCTGGAGCAAATCATCGGTGCCTCGCAGGGAATCGTCGAACTGCGGGACTTAATCGTGCGCATTGCCCCCACCAATGCGACTGTCCTGATTCTCGGCGAGAGCGGCACCGGCAAGGAACTCATCGCTGGCGCGCTGCACAGCCTGAGCACGCGCGCGAAGAAAAACTACGTCCGCATCAATTGCGCGGCGATTCCCGAGACGTTGCTGGAGAGCGAGCTTTTCGGCCACGAGAAAGGGGCGTTCACCGGTGCGCTCAAACAAAAGCTCGGCCGAGTGGAAGAGGCAGACGGCGGAACCATCTTCTTGGACGAAATTGGCGATATGAGCCGCTCCTTGCAGGCCAAACTCCTGCGCTTCCTCGAAGACGGCACCTTCTCGCGCGTCGGCGGCAACGACGAACTCAAAGTTAACGTCCGCCTGCTCGCCGCCACCAACCGCGACATCATCCAGGCCATTCGCGAAAACCAGTTTCGCGAGGACCTCTATCACCGGCTCAACGTCGTCCAGTTCCGCCCGCCGCCGTTGCGCGAGCGCGGTCACGATGTGTGCCTGCTGGCTGAACATTTCCTCCGGCAGTTTTGCAGCGGCCTGGCCAAGCCGGTCATGACGCTCGCCAAACCGGCGGCCGTGAAGCTGATGGCTCACCACTGGCCGGGCAACGTGCGCGAGCTACGCAACGTCATCGAGCGAGCCGTCATTCTTAACCCCGGCCTCCAAGTTCAGCCCGTCCACCTGCCCGACTTTGAACTCGAGACCAAACTCCGCAAAGGTGAGAGCCCTGTCGCGGCCGTGCCCGATTCCCTCGACGAAGCGATCGCGGATTTTGAAAAACAGCTCATTCTCGCCGCTTTGGAGCGCAATCATTTCAGCATCAACAAAACCGCCGAGCGCCTGAAAGTCACCCGGCACTCGCTCCGTTATCGCATGCAGCGTCTGAACATCAGCGCTGACGGCAGCCCGGATAACGACACGGACACCCTCGATAAATGACCCGCATGGCCGAGTCCTTTACCCCTGTCCTCGCAGCGGAGCTGCCCGCGCTTCCGCCCGAAATCCAACTGCCCAGCGCGCCTCCGCTTAACGGAGCCCCGGACGCGAACCTGCCGACTCTGCTGGCCATTGCCGCGCTGGTCGTCGTGCCCTTGATTCTCGCGTTCACCTTCTCCCGTCGCCGCCGGCGCAAGCGCATGCCCCACCGGCCCCGCAACCCGACGCTGGCGGAAACCGGCGGACTCCCGCCGCCGCGTCCCCCGCAATGACCCCTCCCGTCAGCGAGCAAATCACCCAGCGCAGTTCCTCGAACCTCGCGCTCGCTTTCATCATGCTGCCGAAGCCGAAGCGGGCCGCCATGTCCGCGCTCTACGCCTTCTGTCGCGAGGTGGATGACGTCGCCGACGAAGAAAGTGTCCCGGTCGATCAGCGGCGCGCCCAACTCGCGGAGTGGCGGGCGGATATCCGCCGCGCCTGCGAAGGCGGCCAGCCGCAGTTTCCCGTCAACCGTGAACTCCAGCCTTTCATCGTCGCGCATCACCTGCCTTTCGCACTCTTTGACGACCTCATTCGCGGCGTCGAGATGGACCTCGACGTGACGCGCTACGAGACGTGGGAAGACTTGGAACAATACTGTTACCGCGTCGCTTCCGTGGTCGGCCTGTTGAGCATCGAGATCTTCGGTTACACCCATCCCGGCTGTCGTGATTACGCCGTCCACCTCGGCAAGGCGCTCCAACTCACCAACATCCTGCGCGACGTAGGTAATGACGCCGCCCGCGGCCGCATCTATCTGCCCCAAGTCGAGCTCCGCTACCATCAAGTCACCGAGCAGGAGATATTGGATGGCATATCTTCCTCCCGTTTCCTCCAGCTCGCCCAAGCCACCGCGAGCCGTGCCCGACATCATTACGTTGCCGCCCGGGCCGCCCTGCCGACCGCCGATCGCAAGGCCATGGTTGCCGCCGAACTCATGGGCGCGGTTTACTGGCGCCTCCTGCGCAAGCTGGAAGAAAACGCCTTCCCAGTGCTTGCCCCGACTCCGACCAAGCTCCACAAACTGCAAAAACTCGCGCTCATTCTGCGCACGTGGTATCGCTCCGCCACCGGTGCACTGGCGCCGAACTATGGCGTCTGAGCCGCTCCCCCTCCCCGCCCGCACGCCACGCCGCGCTCCTCGTGGCGTGGCGGATTTGCCCCGGACCACTCCGGCTCTCCCGAGCGTCATGGCCGCCGCCGGCAGGCTCGCGCCGGGACTCGCGGCCTTCAAACCCAAACGGCGCAGCCCCACGGCTGAACTCGCACCCGCAGCCCCGCCGGCCATTGCCGCACCGATTACCCCTCGCAGTGAAGGGGAGGCTCGTCAGCTCTCACCTGAAACCCACCGTCACCGCTCCGTGGCCGCGCGCCGGCTCGTCATCAATGCCGACGATTTTGGCCGCTCGCCCGCCATCAACGAAGCGATCATCCGCGCCCACCGCGAAGGGGTCCTCACCACTGCCAGCCTCATGGTCAACGGGGGCGCGTTTGCCGAAGCCGTCGCACTTGCCAAGGAGCACCCGCAACTGGGCGTCGGTTTGCATCTCACCCTAGCCTGCGGCAAAGCCACATGCAGTCAGTTGGAGATTCCCGATCTCATCACCGCTGCGCACGACTTCAGTGACTCCCCGGTCGCCGCAGGCTTTCGCTACTACTTCAATCAAGGTCTCCGCCTTCAACTGGCGCGCGAAATCGGTGCGCAATTCGCCAAGTTCAAAGCCACCGGCCTGGTTCTCGATCACGTCAACGGCCATCTCAATTTTCACCTGCACCCCACCGTGTTGAGCATCCTCCTTGCTCGCCATACCGAATGGGACATCCGACACTTCCGGCTCACCGACGACCTGTTCGGCTTGAGTGGACAACTCACCCGGGGCCGGCTCGGCTACCGGGCCAGCCACGCCTTCATCTTTCGGATTCTCTCCCGCCGCGCCCGGCAACGCCTGGTGCGTTCCGGCATCCGGTTTACCGAACATGTCTTTGGTCTCTTGCAAAATGAGAACGTGGACGAAGACTATATCCTCAAGCTCTTGCCCAGGCTTCCGCGCGGCGACTCCGAACTCTACTCGCATCCATCGCTCACTGAATTCCGTCACGAATTCGAGGCCCTGATCAGCCCACGGGTCAAGGCCCGGCTCGCCGAACTCCGCATTGAACCCATTCGTTACCAAGACCTGTAACCCTCCGCGCGCCGACGATCCTGATCATGTCGAAAATCCTGCTCCTCCTCATTGCCGGGCTCGTCTGCGAAGCCATTGGCGTGGTCTTCCTCAGCCAAGGCTTGAAACAGATCGGCGACATCAAAGTCGTCACCGGTGCAGAAATCTGGCGCGTCGTCAAAGCCGGTGCCACCAACCGCAACCTGATCCTGGGCGTTGCGCTTGAAGCCGCTTTCTTCCTCGTCCTGCTGGGCCTTCTGTCGCGCAGCGATGTCAGCTTCATCTGGCCGCTGACCGCGATCGGTTTTGTCCTCACTACGTTGGCCGCGAAGTGGGTGTTGCACGAAGAAATCCCACCCCTGCGCTGGGCAGGAGTTCTACTCATCATGCTCGGGGCCGGCCTCATTACGTGGACCGAGAAGGCCAAAGAGCGCCGCCGTGCAACTCCGGAAGCGACGGTGAATTCTCCGAAATCTGCTCCCTGAAGGCACGTTTCCGATTCGCCGCCGTGGCTCGACTCCTTCACCGCCTCGCCTACACTTGGCCGCATGAATTTGGAAGACCACGTCGGTGACATCCTCCGCAAAGCCCGCGCCATGACCGGAGTCACTGCCGAGGCCGCAGCCCAAGCCGCCGGGCTCAACCCCGAAGCGCTAGCCGCTCTCGAATCCTCCGGCCAATCCCCTCACCCGCCCAATTATCCCGCGCTGGCCGCCCTCCTGAAGCTGCACGCAGCCAAGCTCGCTGCGCTTGCCAACGGCTGGCTTCCCGCACCCGTTGACCTCGGCCGCTGGCGTGAGCTGCGCCAGATCACCACCACGCGCAAAGGCAACACCGTGCATTGCTACCTTGCGTGGGACGAGGTCACGCGCGAGGCGGCGGCGTTTGATACAGGCTTCGAGGCGGACTCGATTTTCAAGCTCATCGACGCCGAGGGGCTGGACCTGCGTCATCTGTTCATCACCCACTCGCACCACGATCACATCGAGGGACTCCCCGCTATTCGCGAGCGCTACCCGACGATTCGCATCCACACCGACACGAAGGGTGCGCCGCCCCAGCACCGCAACCGCCGCAACGACTGTATCCAAATCGGCAGCCTGCGCGTGACCAATCGCGAAACGACCGGCCACGCGGAGGACGGCGTGACTTACCTCATCGGCAACTGGCCCGATGACGCTCCACACGTTGCCATCGTGGGCGATGCCATCTTCGCCGGCTCGATGGGCGGCGCGAAGGAACACGGTGACCTCGCGAAGTCCAATGTGCGCGAGCAGATCCTTTCACTCCCGCCAGACACATTGCTCTGCCCCGGCCACGGGCCACTCACCACGGTGGCAGAGGAACAAGCGCACAATCCGTTCTTCTGAGCCAGGCGCCGCCGGCCGGTTGCTTTGCCGAACTTTCGCCGCATACTTCCACCATGCCAAAACGGCCCGAAGATGTTGCAGCGGACGATCAAATACTGGCGTTGCTCCCCTACGCCCACATGCGCGGCGGCTTCGTCGTGAAACCCGAGGACATGGGCCGCGCGAAGGGCTTGGCCATCGAAGCGATGGAAAGCCAAGTGACCGGACAGTTGAGGCAAATCTACGAGCAAGTCGAGACGCTCGCCCGTCAGGCAAAAGCCATCCGCACGCGCGCCGAGATCAGCTACAAGATTTACCAGTGCGACCTGCGTTTCGAGCCGCGCATCAACCAAGTTTACCACCTCTACGAATCCGCGGACGGCGGGCCGCAGCTCTCACTCATCGCACCGGACGAGTGGACCACGGAAAAGAAGCATCTCGCCACAGTGCGGCTGCTGGCGGATCACACGTGGGAAGTGTTGGAAGCGAAGAACGGCGGGCTCGACAACACGGACGAGACCCCATCACAAGACGGCACAGGGCATTGAGTTTCGCCGACGCCCCCGCTACACTCCCCGCCATGCCAATCTACGAATTTCACTGCGCCAGTTGCGAAAAAGACAGCGAAGTGCTCGTGCGTTCCAGCCATTGGGAAGGCACGCCTTGCCCGCACTGCGGGTCCAAGCAGTTGTCCAAGAAGTTCTCCACCTTCGCGTCCGCCACGGCTGGCGGCAGCGGTGAAGCGCCGTCCTGCTCTGGCGTGCCCAGCTCGTGCGGCATGTGCGGCACTGGCAAACCACACTCACACTGAACGCGCGTGCCAGCGACTTGCAGTCGCCGCTCTCAGTTTGCAACGGCTTTGAGGAACTGAGTTTCGCCGACGGGCACCAGCGAGGTTCGTTTGCACTCCGCAGGCACCACGCAGAAGTCGCCGGGCTTCAGGTTCAGCCTGTGACCGGCAAAAGTAACACCCAGTTTTCCTTCCGTGACCGCGAGCACGGCCACCTTGTCCCCACCCAGCAGTATCTCATCGCTGGTGTGTGTTCGGATCAAATCCACATTGAACAGATCGCATGCCGCCAGCCGCCGCCTGTCGCACGGTCCCGCCGTCTGCCACCCCGCCGGTGCGAGCGCCGACTCGAAGTCCTCGAAATCAATCGAAGCCAGTGCCTGCGGGATGTGCAGTTCGCGCGGCTTGCCGTCCAGGCCGACGCGGTTCCAGTCGAATACGCGGTAAGTCGTATCGGAATTTTGCTGTATCTCGAAGATGACGTTGCCCGCACCCAGCGCATGGACGCGACCGCTGGGCAGGAACATCGAGTCTCCGCGTTTCACGGGGATGCGGTGGAAGCACTCGGCGACCGAGCCGTCCTGGATGCGCCGCTCGAACTCCGCGCGCGTCGCGCCGCGCCGCAGGCCGACGAATAGGTCCGCCCCCGGCGTGGCGTCGGCCACATACCACATCTCCGTCTTGGGCTCGCCGCACAGCTCGGCGGCCTTGTGCGCGGGCGGGTGAACTTGGAGCGAGAGCTTCTCCTGCGCATCGAGGATTTTCACCAGGAGCGGGAAGCGTCCCGCGCACGGCTGCGAGTCGCCGAGCAATTCCTTCCCGTGGTGCTCCATCAACCAGCGCAAGTCGCGCCCGGCCAGCGGACCATTGGCGATGACACTCACGCCTTCAGGCCGGTCGGTGATTTCCCACGACTCGCCGATGGGCACGCCCGGCGGCAAGGTCTTGCCGTAGAGCTGCTCCAGCTTGCGCCCGCCCCAGACGCGGTCCTTGAAGATCGGTTGGAAGGTGAACGGATAGAGCGCGTGCGACATGCGGTGAGATTGGTGAAAGGGAACGCCCACGCTCAAGGGGAATTCGCCATCGGACTCAGGTCAGCACAATTTTCTTCTCCACGGGAGCCGTCGCCTTGCGCCGGGCTTTAACAGCGAAGTAAGGCGGAATGAACCAGCATCGGTGGCCAAAGCTGCCGGGCGCAGCCGACGAATCACCGTGCTTCGGTTCGAACGTGTCTTCGATGACGAAGCCCGCACGGCAGAGGCCGCCGAGGAGTTCGTCCCAGCGATGCATGAACTCCAGCGTGCCGCTCTCGCGTAGCGCGGAGCCAGTCGGCACCGGGGGCAACGGGCCGCTCCGGTAATACGGCTCCAGCAGCGCGTAGCCCAGCGGCGAAGCGCGCAGGCTGGCTTGCAAGTTCAACGGCTGCTTGTGCTGGCTGATGTAGAGCCCGCCCGGTGCGGTCACGCGCGCAACTTCACGATAGACCGCCGCGACGTTGGGCACGTAGCACGTGCTCACGGGCTGGACCACCAGATCGAAATACGCATCAGGTAGCGGCGTGAGCTGGTCCATCGAGGCTTCGACGACGTTGATCTGGAAACCGCGCTCGGCGGCGAGTTTGCGGTCGAGATCAAGCATTGCGGGGCTGATGTCCACGACAGTCGTCTCCGCGCCCGCAGCAGCGAAGAGGACACTGTGCTTGCCGCCACCGGCCGCGAGGCAGAGCACCTTGCGCCCGCGCACCTCGAAGTCCACCCAGCCGAATGGGTTGATGATGAACTGCGGTTTGGCGAACTCCTTCTCGCCAGCGGGCCGGGCCAGCGGGACTTGCTGGCGGGCCAGCTCATCCCAGGCCTCGCGGTTGTGGTCGTGGACCGAAAACATGGGGCCACCCTAGCGCCGAGACTCCAACGTGAAAAAGAAAAAGCCGGAGCACTTGGCTCCGGCTCGGCAAAGCGCACGCCAATTCACGCCTTCTTCTTCCAAATCAAATTCTGGTCCGGCGGGAACTGGCGCGGACCACTCTCCGTGGTTTGCGCGATGGCCTCAAGCCGACCCGTGCTGTCCCCGAACTGGTCCACCTTCGCGCCCATGCGGTCGGCGAGGGAAACGAAGAGATTGCACAGTGGCGTCTCCTGTTTGAACTCCAAGCTTTGGCCGCTCCTGATGGTGCCGCCGCCGCGTCCCGCCAGCAGGATGGGCAGGTCGTGATGTGCGTGGCGGTTGCCGTCGGCAAGTCCGCTGCCATACATGATGGCACAGTTGTCGAGCAGCGTGCCGTCACCTTCCTTGATCGCCTTCAGCTTGCTGAGGAAGTAGGCGAACTGCGTAGTGTGGAACGTGTTAATCTTCGCAATTTTGCCGAGCTTCGTTTCGTCGCCGCCGTGGTGCGAGAGGTCATGGTGCCCGTCTGGCACACCGATGAATGGGTAGCTGCGGTTGCTGCCGTCGTGCGCCACGAGAAACGTCGCGATGCGCGTCGAGTCCGTCTGGAACGCCAGCACCATGAGGTCATACATCATGCGGATGTGCTGCTCGTAGCTGTAGTCCTGTGGGAGGAAGTCCTTGCGCGCGGCCGGCGCGACGTTGGCGAGCTTGAATTTCTCCGCCTGCTCGATGCGCTCCTCCATCTCGCGCACGGCGGTCAGGTATTCGTCGAGCTTGCGACGGTCAGTCGCGCCGAGCTGGCGCTTGAGGGAGTTCGCGTCCTCCAGCACGAAGTCGAGGATGCTCCGGTTGTATTGCTCACGCTTGTGGCGCGCGGCGGCTTCCTCGGCGTCCGAGCCATTGCCGAAGAGTCGCTCGAAAACCTGCTTGGGGTTTGCTTCGGGCGGCATCGGTGTGGCCGGGCCTTTCCACGCGAGGTTGAACTGGTAAGCACAGGAATACCCGCTGTCGCACGCGCCGGCACTGCGGGCTTTATCGCAACCCAGTTCGAGGGAATCAAAGCGCGTCTGCTTGCCCACTTGATCGGCGAGCACCTGGTCGATGGAGACGCCTACCTGAATGTCCGCGCCCGCCGTCTTGCGTGCGCGCTGGCCAGTGAGCCAAGTCGCATTGGCGCGGGCGTGGTCGCCAGCCCCGTCCGGACCGGCGCGACCACTCACCTGCGCGAGGCCGGACATGATGTTGAAGTCATCACGGTGCGCGGCGAGCGGCTGGAGGATGGCCGGCAGCTCGTAACCTTTACCGACCGTCTCGGGCCACCAGTGCGCCATGTTCATGCCGTTGGGCACATACACGAACGCCGTGCGGCGCGGCGCGACCTTGGTAGTGGCGGCCCGGAGTGCCGGCGTCATGGCCTCCAGCGCGGGCAGGGCCATCAAGGTGCCGAGGCCACGGAGGAACGTGCGACGGGGCAAGGCGAGGTGTTTCATATGCTGTCTGGCAAGACGCTAAAACTGACTAACAGGTGTCACGGGATGTTCAGTTGGAACTTCGCCTTCATCTGGCTGCCACGTGCGCATCCCCTTCGCCGCGCCGTTTCTGGAAGGGGACGCTGTTGACCACTTCCAGCACGAGGCCGGAGAAGGTGTGCTTGCGCTTCGCGAGACCGTCGGCGATGGCTTTCACCGCCGGACGGTCGTAATACTCCAGCCCTCGCCCCAGCCCATAGGTGAGCAGTTTCTCAACGATGCAACGGACGTAATCCTCCTGCTTTCGCGTCGCGAGCAGCTTCGCGAGGTCCACGGGGCCTTGGAACTTTTCCGCCGCGCTCAACTCACCGCTCGGGTCAATCGCCGCGCCCGCGTCCTGCGACCGAAACGCCCCGATGGCGTCGTAGTTCTCCAGCCCGAAGCCAATGGCGTCCATCTTCGTGTGGCACGACGCGCAGGTCGGGTTCGCGCGGTGCTGCTCCATCTTCTGGCGGAGGGGGCCGGTGAGCTGCTTCTGCTGCTCCAACTCGGGCACGTTTGGCACGGGCGGCGGTGGTGGCGTGGCGAGGAGATTTTCCAAGACCCACTTGCCGCGTTTCACCGGCGAGGTGCGCGTGGGGTTGGAAGTCAGCGTGAGAATGCTCGCGTGGGTGAGGACCCCGGCGCGCGGCTGGCCCTTAAGGCTCACGCGCTGAAACGCCTCGCCAGTCACGCCCGCGATGCCGTAGTGCTGGGCGAGTCGCTCGTTGACGAACGTGTAATCCGCGGCGAGAAACTCGAACACGGTCCGATCCTCGCGCAGGACGGTCTCGAAAAGCAGCTCCGTCTCCCGCGTCATCGCGGCGCGGAGCTTCGCGTCGTAGCTGGGGAACAGTTTCTTGTCCGGCTGGATGATGGCGAGGTTGCGGAGCTGGAGCCATTGCCCGGCGAAGTTCTCCACCAGCGCGCGGCTCTTCGGGTCGCTCAACATCCGCCGCACCTGCGCTTCGAGGTTCTTCCGCAACTGCCCGCGCTCGGCCAGTGCGAAGAGCTCCGCGTCCGGCATCGTGCTCCACAGGAAGTAACTGAGCCGCGACGCCAGCTCGAACTCGTTGACCAGGTGCACGGCCTTTGGGTTGTCCGGCTCTGGTTGCAGCTCGCCGCGAAAGAGGAAATTCGGTGAAACCAGCACGGCCTTGAGTGCCTGCGCCACGCCACCTTCAAACGGCTCGCCGTTCCGGCGCGCGAGGTCGTAGAGCTTCATCAACCGCTCCACCTCCGCCGCTGTCACGGGCCGGCGATACGCACGCTTCGCAAACGCCCCGACGACCTCGCGCCCGACCTGCGGCTCGCTGTCCTTCGTCGCGCGCTTGAAGAAGATGCGCCGGTGCGACTCCGGCACCATCTCGGCAGCGGCCTCGGGCGGGCCTTCGATTTCAAGATGATGCACGTTCACCGTGCCCTTCTGCTGCTTGCCCGTCAGCGGCTTCGCGGCCTCCTCCGGCGGCAAGCCGGCTTTGTCGCGCAGCACGGCCACGCGCAGATGATGCTTGCCGGCGGTCAAGTGGAACTTCGCGCCGTAGTGCTGCGGCACGTTTTCATCCGCCTCCACTTTCACTTGCTGCACGATATCCGTGTCACGCGTAAACGTGAGCACCATCGCGTTCGAGCCGGTGGCTTTCGCCCACGCCAGCGTGCGGAGGAAATACTCGCCATCGCGCGGCGCGACGAAGTCGAAGGCCACGTCGTCCTCCTCCGTGCTGTTGAGCGCAATCCAGCCGTCCCCGAGCGACTTCGCGTTGTAGCCCACGAGCAGCAAGTCCGAGAGCAGGCGCACGACCGCGTTCGGCGTCGGCTCCACGATTTCCACCCACTCGACCGCGAAGGCACGTGTCTGTGAGCGGCCGCGTGCATCCTTCGGCGTCGTGTAGGGATTGACCAGTGCCATACTCAACTCGTGCGTGCCCGCACTGAGTTGCAACGGCAGCTCCGCGATGTCCGCCAAGTCCACATCGCCGCGCACTTCAATCGTCTTCAGTGGCTTACCGTTCACGCGAATCTCCATCTTCGTCGTCTCCGGTGCAACGTGCCGCGTCTGCGTCGCCAGCCGCAACCGATGCTCGCCCGCGCGAGCGACGGAGAACTTCGCCGTCAACGGCGTGTTGCCCGAAACGCGCCTGGGCGCGTCAGGACTAGTGGTGGAATTGCCGCCCTTCAACTGCCGCGCCGCGATACGCTGTGCCGTGGGCCGCGCCGCTTCGACCGCCTCGGGCGGCTCCAGCAACTCAATCTGCTCGATGGCCAGCCCGCGCGAATACTTGCTGCCTGTGCCCGCCGGTCCGTCGTGCGGATTCAGCAGACCGAAGGAAAGCGTGTGGCTGCCCGGCTTCAGCGTGACCGCGAACTCCACGAGCGTCGGCGACTCCGGCGTGCCGTTGACGGAGACGGTCCTTTCCACGTTGCCGTCCACGCGCACTTCCATGCGCGCGGACTCCGCCCCGGAAATCCGCTCCGCCGCTAGGATGCGCAGCCGATGCTCGCCCGCCTTCGCCGTGGTGAAGCGCATCGTCGCCGCGCCCTTGGTGAACATCCGCATTGTGCCCGTCGCGCCGACGTAAGTTTCCGTCGGCCCTTCGAGCAACTTCGGGTCGAGCCGCGTGATGCGGACGCGCGGCGTCGGCGGCACGACAATGGCCTGCGCGAGAATCTTGTCCGCCGCCGTGAGATACTTTTCGAGCAACACCGGCGGCATCGAAAGCACATCGCCGATGTTGTCGAAGCCGTAGCCCGCGTCGTCCGCCGGGAAGTCATCGGCGGGCCGGAAGTTCACCCCGATGAGGTCGCGGATGGTGTTGTTGTATTCCGCGCGATTGAGGCGGCGGATGGTCACACGGCCGGGGTCAGGATTCTTCGGGTCCGTCTTGAACACCTCGAAATCAATCCACGCCTGAATCACCGCGCGTTCGTCGAGCGTGGGCTGCTTCTTCTTGTCCGGCGGCGGCATCTCGCGGTTGCGGAGGTTGACCAGCGTCTGGTCCCAGAGCTTGCGGTCCGCGAGCAGGTCCGCGTGCGACTTAAACTTGTCGAACTCCACACCGCCTTTCTTCACCCCGTCCGCGTGGCAGTCGAAGCAATACTTCCGCAGCAGCGGCAGCACGTCCTTTGAGTAGGACAATTTGGCCGGATCTTTGGCGGACGAAAAACCGAAGAATGCTCCCCGGGCGACAGGAGCTATTGCGAGCAAAACCAGACCGACGGTGACGAACAATTTCATGCGCAACGCGAAGATGGCAGGCGGACAGACGCCCGGCAACCCACGGAGATTGGGCTACCTTGGGCAATTTCTCCCAATCGATGTCGCGCCCCCCCCACCCTGACGGCTCACCATTACTCGTTGATGCCGCAATGGGAATAGTCTGGTCGCACCTCCAGCAACGCAAGGTAGCGATCGTCCTCTTCCCACTGCGTCCGAAACGCGGGATGTTTGGCTGGCGGCTCGACATCCGGGAAAGCACTGATTACGGGGCGATCAGACACGGTGACAATGAGGTTTAACTTCCGTGGCGAGGTCGTGAATTCGTGCATGGCACCGAGGCTCGCGACTAACGGCGGCGTTGACCATTGGGGCTGGCCCTGAAACGGCCTAGCCGCACCACCTAGTCTAGCTAGTGGAAAAGCTTACCACGCCACGGTGCCTGAAGCGGTCACGGCATCATCTGCCTGGACCAAGCGCAATCCATTCAGAGCAGGAAATCCTCATCATTTCGGGGCGGCGATTCGGGTCCAGAGCCATTGTAACGAACACGGACCAATGCGCGCACCGCCAGTTGATCTGATGGGCCGGACGCCAAGGCGACGCCGGCAGCGCGCAAGCCTTCATCCGCACTGAGAACGAGCTGCTCAAACGCCACCTGCCCGCCATCGTCCAGCGGCGGTTGCCTGCGCTCGCCCGCAGCGGAACTCCTGGAGGTGAAACGTTGCTCAAAAGTGCTTTCGACCAAGCTCAACGCAACGCCCAGCGCCTCAGCGTGCTCCGTCAGGATGACTGGCTGGAAACCGCCCTTTCCTTTGCAGGGACCGACGAGGTGTAGTCGGGAGAAACTCCGCGACACACCTCCGGCCCGGCTTTGACTTGCCTTGGTCGAATGGTCAGCATGAGTGCCGCATGTCGTTCAAACTCGTCTTTCTGGGCACCGGCACCTCCAACGGCGTGCCTGTGATCGGCAAGGAATACCCCGCCGCGTTTATCGCCAATGCCAAAAACCACCGCACGCGCCCGGCTATTTACGTCCAGACCCCGGCCGCCAAGCTGGTCGTGGACACGCCGCCGGAGTTCCGCCTGCAATGCCTCCGCGAGCGGGTGACGCACCTCGACGGTGTGCTCATCACTCACGCGCACGCGGATCACATTATGGGCATGGACGATTGCCGCCGGTTCTGCGCCATGTCGGGCAAGCCACTGCCCATTCACGCGAGTCCGGCCACGCTGGAACATTTGCGGCGGATTTTTCTCTACGCCTTTCATGCCGGACCGCATCCGGAAGGATACTTCGTCCCGTCCGCCCGCCCGTTTGACGGCCCGTTCGAAGTGGGCGACCTCCGCATCACTCCCCTGCCCTTGCCGCACGGCCGAACGCCTTGCCACGGCTTCCTCTTCGAACGGCACGGGCGCAAGTTGCTGGCGTATTGCAGCGATTGCAAAGAAGTGCCGGACGAAGTAATCGCCCGGATTCGCGGCGTCGAAATCGTCGTGCTCGACGCCTTGCGCAAGACCTCGCACTGGACCCACATGAGCCTCGACGAAGCACTCACGGCCGCGCGCCGAATCGGGGCCGGGCAGACCTTCCTCACGCACTTGGCCGACGGCTACGATCACGATTTGGATCAGGCGGAACTTCCAGCCGGCGTGTCGCTGGCTTGGGATGGCTTGAACGTCGAACTGGATGACTGAATGAGAATTTTGCTCGCCCTCATCGCCAGCGCTCCGTTGCTCGCCGCCGCCGGCCCGGGTGACACGGCCGTTGTGGTTTACAACAGCGCGCTCGCGGACTCCAAGACCGTGGCCAGCCATTACTCAACGGCCCGCGCCGTGCCAACGAACCAAGTCATCGGCCTCCCGCTGCCCAACAGCGAAACGATGACGCGGAAGGAATTTCGCGATCTGTTGCAAGAGCCGTTGCTGAAAGCGCTGACCGAACGTGGACTTTGGAAACTTCGCGATGACGCCACGAGCCGCGCGTTCAATCTGACCAATCCACCGGCTGTCACCGAATCCCCAATCCGCTACGCCGTCCTCTGCCTCGGCGTGCCGCTGAAAATCCTTCGCGACGACGCGCTCACCGAGCCCGGTGCCGAAAAACTCCAGCCCGAGTTGCGCCGCAACGAAGCTGCGGTTGACAGCGAACTAGCCCTGCTCCCGCTCGCGGCGGGCCACCACCCGCTCATCAGCGCGCTTCCGAACCGCAATTACGCCGCAACCAACCCCGCCGCGCTACATCCCACCAACGGTCTCCTTCTGCTTGCGCGCCTTGATGGCCCGACCGTCGCCATCGCGCACGGCCTTGTGGACAAGGCCATGCAGGCAGAACGCGAGGGACTTTGGGGCCGGGCCTACTTCGATGCTCGCGGGTTGCGCGACGGCCCTTATTCGATCGGCGATGAATGGCTGCGGCGAGCCGCGGAAACGACCCGGCGCTACGGCCTCGAAACGACGCTTGATGACGAGCCTGCGACATTCTCCGCCGGCTTCCCGTTGAGTCAGGCCGCGCTTTATGCTGGCTGGTATGACGGCGGGATCTCAGGCCCGTTCGCGCGGGAGAAAGTCGAGTTCATGCCCGGCGCCGTGGCGTATCACCTGCACTCGTTCAGCGCCCACACGCTGCGTTCGGCGGATAAAAACTGGTGCGGCCCGCTACTCGCCAAAGGCGCGACCGCGACGATGGGCTGCGTAGAAGAGCCCTACCTGGCCGGCACGCCAGACCTCAGCGTCTTTTTCCATCGGCTCACGGTGGCGGGCTGGACCTTCGGCGAGGCCGCCTACGCCGCGCAAGGCTCGCTGTCGTGGCAAACCACGGTGGTCGGGGATCCGCTCTACCGTCCGTTCGGCCAGCACCCGGCCGAATTGCACGCCAGCCTCGTCAAGCGCCACAGCCCGCTGCTGGCGTGGTCGCACCTGCGCGTCGTGAACTTAAATCTCGCACGCGGGACTTCCCCCGCCGAAATGATCGGCTACTTGAACGAGCAGGCGGAAACCAAGACTAGCGCTGTGCTTTTGGAAAAACTGGGCGACCTCCAACTCACCTTGCAAAAGCCTGACCTTGCCATTGAAGCGTGGGACAAGGCGCTGGCCAACCATCCCACTCCTCAACAGCGCATCCGCCTGTTGTCCGCACGGGCAGAACAGCTCACCCAACTGGAGCGAAACAAGCTGGCGCTCGCGGATTGGAAACTGCTGTTGGAACTCCTGCCGCCCTCCCCCGAGCGAACACGCGCCGAGCAACGCCGAAACGCGGTTGATGCAAAGGTAAAAGCCGTCAGGTAAGCCCCGCCTCACTCCGTCGCCGCCAGCTCCATGTCACGGGTGAAGTAGAGGATGCGACCACAATGCGGACAGGAATTGATCTCCGACTGAGACTGGCACGCGACCATGACTTGCGTGGGCAGCCGCATGTGGCAGCCGCCGCACGCGCTGTGCTGGATGCCCACGATGACGTTTTCGCCCTTGCTCTTGAGCAATCGCTCGTAGCGGGCCAAGGCGCCTTCCTCGACCGCCGACGCCAGTTCCTTGCGGTTGGATTGCAACTCGGCCAGCTTCGCCTTGTAGTTCTCCTCGCGCTTGCCCAACTCGGCCACTTCAGCATCCACATCCTTCTTCGCCTCGGCGGCCACCTTGCTGGCAGCGGAAACTTCCTTCGCTGTCGCGTCGGCTTGCTCCATCAACTCTAGGATTTGGTCCTCCAACTTGGAGATGTTCGCCTTGCAGCCGTCGATCTCATGAGCCAGCGCGCGATACTCCTCGTTCTTCTTCGTCTGGAACTGCTGGAGCGAATACTTGGCGATCCGCTCCTTCTGCGCTTCGACATCGAGCTCGAGCTTCTTCTTGTCCGACTCGATCTGCTTGGCCTTCAGCTTCGCAGCATCCAGAGCCTGCTGCGAGGCATTGGCACGGGACTTGGCGCGTTCGCGCTGCGGTTCGATGGATGCCAGCTCGGACTGGGTGCGGAGGAGATTGCGGTCACGGTCCTGGAGAACGAGGAGCTTTTCAATGGCTTCAATCATGCGTGGCGGTCTTTCGTGGGAAAAAGCTATCGGCCATGTCAGACCAAGTCAATGCACGCGGTAAGAATCTGTCCGGCAACTCGCGTTGCAGAATCACGCGAATCAAATCATGCGAATCGTTGGTCGCCTTAACCGCCGAAGCCGCCGCCTGCCAACCCGCCAAATTGATTGAACATCCTTTGCGTGATCTGTTCCAAAGCAGGCAGTATGAAAATTAACCGCCTGTCTTCCACTGTCCTGCTGGCCACGTTCGCCGCGTCCGTGGTGTTACCGCGATGGTCGTCGGCCGCCGCGCCCAAAGAATCCAGCGCCATCGCCCTGGCACGTCAGTTGAACCAGGCCTTCATCGAGGTCGCCGACCAGGTTTCGCCCTCCGTCGTCGTCATCCGCGTCGCGCAAAAACAGGAGCGCAATCGCTTCAGCTTGGAGATGGAGGGCAACCCGTTGTTTGAAGAGTTTCGTAAAAAGTTTGAAGAGCAGTTTGGCAACCCCAAGGGCAAAAAACAACGCAGCGAACCCAAACCCGAAGGAAAAACCCCGTTCAATGGCCAGGGCAGCGGCGTGGTCATCCGCGAGGACGGCTACATCCTCACCAACCGCCACGTGGTCGAGGACGCTGAACGTATCGAGATCCGATGCGCATTCACAGTGTACGAACCGAGTGACAGAACTGTGGGGGGAGCGGGTACGGCAACGCCCGTCAGCGCCGCCACCACCAGCGGGATGAAGTTCGCCGATTCCGACAAGACGCGTGTGGGCGAGTTCGCCATCGCTATTGGCGCGCCATTTAACCTCGATTACAGCGTCACCTTTGGTCATGTGAGCGCCAAGGGTCGCACCGATTTGCTCCCCGGCGTCGCGCCCGGCACGCCGATGGATCAAGACTTCATCCAGACCGACGCCAGCATCAACCCCGGCAACAGCGGCGGCCCGCTCGTCAACATCAACGGCGAGATCATCGGCATCAACACGCTCATCCGTGGCCTGCACACGGGCATTGGCTTCGCGATCCCGGCAAACCTAGCCCATGAACTTGCTGACACGCTCATCAAGGATGGCAAGGTGGTCCGCGCCCGGCTGGGCATTCAAGCGCGCTCCCTGCGTGAGGACGAGGAGTTGAGCCGCCAGACGTTCAAGGGCGCAACCAACGGCGTGCTCGTCTGGCGCATGGAAGTCAACGGCCCAGCTTCCAAATCCGAATTAAAACTCGAGGACATCATCACCCACGTGGAAGGCCACGCGGTGGGCAACGCCCAGCAGTTGCGCAATTCCGTGCGCAACAAAGTCGGCATCACGGTGTCTTTGAGTGTGGTGCGCGCCGGCAAACCCGTCACGGTGAAGATCGTGCCCGAAGCCTGGCCGGACGAGCCGACGGAAGTGGTGGTGAACAACCGCAAGAGCAACGAAGTGCAGGCCGATGATCTTGGCATCACCGTGAAAGCACTCACGCGCGAGCTCGCAAAAGAGTTCAAGGCCAAGCGCAATGAGGGCTTGATCATCACCGAGGTGGACGCCGACAGCCCAGCGGGCAAACGTGGACTCAAGGTCGGCACTATCATCACCGAGGTGAACCGCAAACCGGTCGCCGACTTGGAAGACTTCAATAAAGCGCTCAAAGGCGCAGACCTCAAGAAGGGCGTGCACCTCGGAATCGTCGTGGACGGCTTCGCCGGCTTTGAAGTGCTCAAGTCCGGGGATTAGTCCGACCGGCCTCACTTGGGCCGCGTCATCTGAAACGTGCCGTGGTCCACTGACGCCTTGTAAGTGGAGTAGAAGTTCGTGGCGGAGGCCCGGCCTTCGTAGCGATAAACCCCGTAAAACCGGCCCAAGTTCTCCGCCCCGCTGAACGCCCAGCCGCCATTCGTCGGCACCAGGGTTAGATTCATCTGCATCCCAAAGCTCAACACGCCTTCATACGTGGCGTGGTAACGGGTTTCAAACTGGCCGTTGTCGAGCCGGCGCACGAGTGCCCGCAGACTGCCGTTGTGTCCATTGTGATCGCTGAGCCACCGCCCTTCCCACCGGCCCTCAATCGAGTCCATCGGCGTCGGCCGTGCCGCGGCCGCCTGCCAGTCCCGGTTGAACGTAGAACACCCGCTGAACACGACCAACGCCAGCAGGGCCACACCGGACACTGCCCAGTTCCGCAACGAGAGATTCATGGGGAAATCCGACGCCATCAGCGACGGCGCGTCAAGTCCGCCGGTTCACTTCCGCTTGGGCATCCGCAGCTCGGCCGCTTGCAGCCGGCGCTGCCCCTCGGCCACTTGGGATTCCGTCATGACTTTCACCAAGGCATCCCGAAAAGCCCCCGCGGCCGGGTGCTCTGCGGCGGCCGCGAGCGACCACCACTGAAACGCCTCTGCAAAATCCACCGGCACTCCCAAGCCGTTGCGGTGCAGCAACGCCAGGTTGTGCTGCGCATCGCGCTGCCCTTGTTCCGCTGCCGCGCGAAACCAACTGGCCGCCGCCGCATAATCCTGCGCCACTCCCGCGCCCTTCGCGTAGAGCAAGCCGAGCCGCGTCTGTGCGTTCGGCTCCCCCGCTTGTGCCGCGCGAGCAAACCACTTCGCCGCCTCTCCGAGGTTCACCGGCACCCCGCGTCCGTGGTAGTAAAACGAACCCATGTTGAACAACGCCCACAGCTCCCCCTGCTCCGCCGCACGCCGCGTCTGCGCCACGACGGACTCCAGTTTCGCCTCATGCCGGATGGAGTCGGCGGCGAACGGCGGCGCGTAGTAACTCGCCAGCGTGTCCGCCGCGAACCAAAACGCGCCCAGCGAAATCAGCGCCAGCACGATGGTGCCCACCCAGCTCAACAGCCCCGTTTGCCCCCTCCAGAAAGCAAATGCCGTGGGTCGCTTCTGATGCGCGTAGGCCGCCCGGCCGGATGCATCCGCCGCCTCGGAATCGTAACTTGGAACCGGTGCTCCGCGCTGAAACGGCACCTCCGGTTTTGCCTCTCCCGCGAGCGCCTCGTAGGCCACGTTGATGGCCTTCATGCGCTCCTCCGCCTCCTTTTGCTGCGCGGGATCGTGTGCGAATCGATCGGGATGCCAGCGTTTCACCTGCGCGAGGTAAGCGCGTTTGATTTCCTCCGGCGACGCCCCCGGCTTGAGCCTCAGCGTCTCGAAATACCGTTCTTCACTCATGCGGACCGCCCCACGTCCGTGGGTGCTAGCGACGACAGGCCCACCTGCTTCAACGAATCGTCGTGCCACCGCCCCATCGTGGCCATCGAGCAAATGGCCCCCACCAACGCCATGAACATATCCCAGTGCGTGTCCCAGGGATCGCCCTGCGTGCCGAGGAAATCGTTGGCCGCCTCGCCCGTGAACACCGCGACCCACCACTCGAAGAACTCGTAGCACGCGCTGAACGCCAGACAGACGCAGACCACGAGGAAATTCAGCCAGCCACCGCGCTGCAATGGGGTTTTGCGCAACAACAATTCGCGCACGAAAATCGCTGGAATAAAACCCTGCGCGAAATGCCCGATCCGGTCGTAGTGATTGCGCGCCAGGCCAAACGCATCACGTGCCCACTCCCCCAGCGGAACCTTCGCGTAAGTATAATGTCCCCCCAGCGCAAGGATGAGTGAGTGAATCGCGAAGAGGTGCAAGCACAGGGATGACAAAGGAAACCGCCGGTGCGTGAAGGCCAGCAAGCCAACGCCAAACCACACCGGCACGTTCTCCAGCGCCCACGTCATCCGGTCCGCCTTCGGCGAGATGCCCAGCGCGATTTGCGCCGCCAGCACCACCGCAATGAGCCACGGAATCGACATGGCGCGAGTTTATGCGATGGCCTTCACCACGCCAGTAATAAGCGCCACTCCCTCTGCCGCGTCCTCGCGACGCAGGTTCAGCGCCGGCAGGAAGCGCACGACATGTGTGCCGCTGGGCACGGTGAGCACTCCCGCGTCGTGCAAGCGGTTCACGAAGTTCAGCGAGGCGACCTTGCCGGTGTTCTCGAACGCCGGGATGTGCTCCGCCAACTCAAGGCCCAGCATGAAGCCCAGCCCGCGCACGCCTTTGATGACGTGCGGGAACTGCCCAGCGAGCTTCTCCAGCTCCGCCTTCATCCACGCGCCCGTCGCGCGAGCATTGTCCGCCAAGCGGTCGCGCTCGATGACCTCGAAGACCTTGTTAGCCACTGCGCAGCCCAGCGGCGTGCCGCCGTAAGTCGTCGCGTGCGTGCCCGGCCCGAGCAAGTCGCACAGCTTCACGCCGTGATGCTCCTCACGCACCCAGAAGGCGCCGATAGGAAAACCACCGCCCAGCGACTTCGCCATGGAGACGCCGTCGGGCAAGAACTTTTCCGCGCCAGCGATACCTTCGAGCAACCGCTGGAAACTCTGGAATCGCCCCGTGCGGAAGTGCCCGCATTGCACGCCGTCCATGAGCAACAGGATGCGCCGCTCGTCGCAGAGCTGGCGCAGCCCCAGCAGATACTCAGGCGATGCGGGCGCGATCCCACCTTCGCCCTGCACACCTTCGATGAGGATCGCCACGGTCGCAGGCGTGATGGCATCGCGCATCGCTTGCAGGTCGTTGTAAGGAACGTGCTTGAACCCTTGCACCGCCGGCTCGAAACCTTTCTTCACCTTTTCCTGTCCCGTCGCCGCAATGCCCGCGAGCGTGCGCCCATGAAACGAGTTTAACGCCGTGATGATCTCGAAGCGCCCTTCGTCGTGCCCGAACTTGCGCGCGAGCTTGTAGAGTCCTTCGTTCGCCTCCGCGCCCGAGTTGCTGAAGAACACCTTGCCCGGCGCGAGATGCCGGACGATCTGCTGTGCCAGCCGGCCCTGTGGCTCGTGGTAGTAGAGGTTCGAGACGTGGACCATGCGCCGCGACTGCTCGACGAGCGCCTCGGTGATCTCCGCGTTCGCGTGGCCGAGCGAACAGACGGCGATGCCGCCGCCGAGGTCGAGGTAGCGCTTGCCGTTCACGTCCCACAGATGGCTGCCCTGCCCGCGCGCGAGCACGAGTTCGAAGCGCCCGTAGCTGGGCACGACGTATTTCTGGAACAGGCCAAGGACGGCTTGCTGCTCGTTGTGGACGATGGCGGGCGGGGTCGGGACGATTTCTTTCATTGGCAATCTGTTTCTCAGGTAAAGTCCAGCTCCCGGAAACTTCCGGGCGTCATTTCAGCTACGGCTGCGGCGATGCGCTCGGTGTGCTTGCGGAGGACAGTCCAGTCATTCGTTGGCAAGACGAGGACGGCAATGCGGCGGCCTTTCAGGTTCTGCTGGTAACGCAAGTTCTGGTCAGCGGTGAGCAACAAGTCAAACTGCTCCTCCGCCACCCGCAGCAAATCGCCGTTCTTAAGCGCGCCCCAGCCCAGTTCAGGAGCCGTCTTCACTATGTGGGAAACAAGGAAGCCGCGGAGCGGTCGCGGCACGCAACCGTCGAACAACACGTTCATGCGGCGGCTTTGAACAACGACTGGTGCGCGGATTCCAGCACGGTGACCGCCTGCTCGCGCGTCACATCGGGGAAGCAGTTTAGAAACTCATCTAAGCTCAAACCGCTCTCCAAGTTACCGAATAGCGCGTCCACCGGCACCCGCGTTCCATAGAAGCACGGCGCACCGCTCATGCGCTGCGGGTCCACCCAAATGGGCAAACCCGGCGGCACTTGAATCGGCAAAGTCGCATTCATCGTTCGCATTCTTATCAGCAGTCGCCACCGACTGCCAGTGAAGTCTTATCCGACCACCTCAGTGCCAACTCCTTCGTCCGTGAAAATTTCCAACAGCACGGAATGCTGCTGCCGACCGTCCACGAACTGCACTTTCTCCACGCCCGACTGGATGGCCGCGACCGCGCTGTCCACCTTGGGAATCATCCCCTTGTCCACGACGCCAGTGGCCTTGAGCGCGGGCACTTCGCTGATTTGCAGATGCGTGATGAGTGTGGCCGGGTCTTTCGGGTCGCGCATGAGGCCGGGCACGTCGGACATGAAGACGAGTCGACGGGCCTTGAGCGCGATGGCGGCTTGTGCGGCGGCCACGTCCGCGTTGCAGTTGTAAACCTTTCCGTCCTCGCCCCGCGCCGTGGGGCTGATGACCGGCGTGATGCCGTGCGCGATGCAGTCCAGGAGCGGCGCGGTGTTCACCCCCACGACCTCGCCCACGTAGCCGATGTCCAGCTTCTGGCCGGGGTTGGCTTTGTCATCCAGCCACAGCTTGCGGCAGGTGAAGATGTCCGTGCCCGCGAAGCCCCGCGCCTTGCCACCGAGCGACTCGATGGTGCGGACGATCTCCGGGTTGATCTCGCGCGACAGCACCTGGTCCACCACGCCCACCGTCGCTTCATCCGTCACGCGCATCCCCTGAATGAAGTTCGCCTTCAACCCGGCGGCGTCCATCGCGCGCGTGATGGCCTTGCCGCCGCCGTGGACGACCACGGGATTGATCTCCACCGCTTCGAGGAACACGACATCGCGCGCGACGCCGTTGCGCACGGCGGGATCAGGCGAGTCCATGAAACTGCCACCGTATTTCACGACGAACGTCGCGTGGCTGAACTTGTGAATGTAAGGCAACGCTTCGAGCAGCGTCGCGGCTTTGGTGATGGGGTCGTGCATATTTACTTCCTGCCCCGAAGCAGATTTCGATAGTGATCGGCGTGATGAGGCCCCTCAATACTGATCAAGCCTTCCAAGATCGCTTCGAGTTCCCGATCTTCCAAAATCAGTTTGTTGGTTTCAAAAGCCGCGTGATAGGTCAGCGCTATGGCTGCCTGCATCGAGCACTCATTGCTGGGCCACCTAGAATACTTGGTGGAACGCATAAACTGCCGCGTATGTGCAAGGCGCAGATTTCTAATGGCCTCGCAATACTCCTTGTCCTCCGGATTGCCCTTGCTTTCAACTGCGGACAAAATTCTCGAGGTGTGAGCAGCGGCATTCAGAAACAGCCAAACTCGCTTTTCGTTATCCGTTTGCCGCTCTATGGCATCAAAATCTGCGCGCAGTTTTTCAAGTGTATCCATAGGCACTCATCCTCCCAGCGTCGTCGGATCGGTCACGTCGCCTTTGTTGTAATCCACGTAGGCCTCGGTCAGGTCGGCGGCATACATGAGGGCGGCGGCCTGGCCGAGGTTCAGCCGAATGTGGAGGTCGAACTCCTTCGGGGCGGCGGCGGCGCAGAGTTGCTTGAAGGTGGCCTTAGTCGGCTGGCCGCGCTTGAGGCTCCAGAGAATCTTCCGGCTGCCGGGCGCGCTGTAGCCGATGTCCACCTTGTCTTCGACCACGGTCGCGGCGCTGTAGCCGAGCGCGTCAATGATACGGCCCCAGTTCGGGTCGCCGCCGTGCCAGCTCGTCTTGACCAGCGCGCTGTTCGCCACGGCACGCGCGGCGGCGTCGGCGTCCTGAATCGTCTTCGCGCCCTCGACCCGCACGGTCACGACGCGATGCACGCCCTCACCATCGCGCACGATCATCTTGGCGAGTTCGAGGCAGACGTGCTGAAGCGCGGCCTGAAAGGTCTTCAATTCCGCACTCCGCACTCCGCACTCCGCATTCCCCGCCAATCCGTTCGCGAGCACGAGGACGGTGTCGTTCGTGCTCATGTCGGCGTCCACGGTGATGCGGTTGAAACTGTTCGCCACGGCTTCGCGGAGGCAGGCTTGCAGCGCCTTCGCCTCAATGGCTGCATCGGTCGTGATGAAGCACAGCATCGTGGCGTGCAGGCCTTGCGGCAGCGCAGCCGGTCGCGCGCCGGTCGCGCTCATGCCGGGCTGAATCATCCCCGCGCCCTTGCACATCCCGCCAATGAGCACGGTCTTGCCCCCCAACTTGAACTCAATGGCGATCTGCTTGGGCCGGGTGTCGCTGGTCATGATGGCCTCGGCGGCGTGATCGGCGCTGGTGTGCTCGCGGTTGAGCAAGCGCTCGGCGGCGACGATGCCCGCGCGCACTTGTTCCATCGGCATCGTGACGCCGATGCGCCCGGTGCTGGCGACGAACACGTGCTCCTCCGTCATGTGAAGCTGCTTCGCCGTGAGCGCGGTCATGGCGCGCGCATCCTTCATGCCTTGCTTGCCGGTGCAGGCGTTGGCGTTGCCGGAGTTGATAACGACGGCTTGAGCCACGCCACGCTTGACGCGCTCGGCGCAGACCTTTACCGGCGCGGCGCAAATCTGGTTCGTCGTGAACATCCCCGCCACGCTGGCGGGCACTTCGGACACGATGAGCGCGAGGTCGCGCTTCGGCCCTTTGTTCGACCCCTTGCCGGTGCCGAGGCGTTTGATGTCACAGAAAACTCCACTGGTGAGGAAACCCTTCGGCGCGACAATGGCCCCGGGAACAACTTTGAATTTCAACTTACTCATGTTTGGCGCGCGAACGGAAACAACTCGCCGCCCGCGTGTCAATCACGAGGTCGCAATCGCTTGAACGTATTGAACTCTCCGCCCTCCCTCGTCGTCCGATGCTGCCGTATGTTTTCCCGAATCTGTCGGCTGGCTGCTCTGCTCTGTTTGCTGAATTCCGTCCGCGCGGCGGACGCACCGTTGGACCTCGGCCCGGTGCGCGAGGAGCACGTGATGATTCCGATGCGCGATGGGCAACGGCTCTCCGCGTGGCTCTATTTCCCGCCCGGCAAGGGGCCCTGGCCCGCCATCTTCGAGCAGCGCTACGCGGACATCCACGGCGCGGGCTCACGCAAAGCGGCGGCGAAATTTGCGGAGGGCGGGTTCGTCATCGCGCTGGTCAACTACCGGGGCGCGGGACTCTCCGAGGGCCAGTGGCGCGGCTATCGCGCGCTGGCGTGGGGCGAACTCAAGGACGGCTTCGACACCTGCGAGTGGCTCGCGAGCCAGCCTTGGTGCACGGGCAAGATCGGCACCTACGGCGGGTCGCAGGCCGGCTACGCCCAGAACTTCCTCGCCATCACCCAGCCGCCGCACCTCGTCGCGCAATACATGACCGACACCGGCCTAAGCCTTTACCAAGAGGGCTACCGCATTGGCGGCGTGACGCGGCCGAACCGCTTCAAGAGCATGGGCGCGATCGCGCGTAATCCCGCCGACAACGACGCGTGGCTTGCCGAGACCTTCCGGCACCCCAACTACGACAGCTACTGGCGCGACGAGGATTGTTCCCTGCACTTCCCGAAGATGAACGTGCCGTGCTTCACCATCGGGAGCTGGTATGACTTCATGTGCCAAGGCTCGGTGATGAGCTTCATTGGTCGGCAGCATCAGGCGGGGCCGAACTCACGGGGACAACAGCAACTCATCATCGGTCCGTGGCTGCACGGCGGCTACCCGAAGTCGAACAAGATCGCGGAGATGACCTACCCGACCAACGCCTTCTTCGACGTGTATGCTCACATGACGACGTGGTTCAACCATCACCTCAAGGGCACGAACAACGGCGTGATGCAGGACCCGCCCGTCCGCTACTACGTCATGGGCGCGACCGGCGAAACCAACGCGCCCGGCAACGTCTGGCGCACCGCGCTCGACTGGCCGCCGCACGCGACGCCACAAAGTTTCTTCCTCAATGAGAATGGGCACCTCTCCACCGCCGCGCCCACCGCCGCAAAATCTACCACGAGTTACGTCAGCGACCCGTTCCACCCGATGAGCATCCCCGGCGCGGCTTTCCCCGGCGCGAAGGATGCGCGGCCGTTCGAGACGCAGGCGGAAGTCCGCACCTTCACCACCGAGCCGCTCGCCGAACCGGTCGAGTGGACCGGCCTCGTGAAGGTCGAGCTGTGGGTGAGCAGCACGGCGCGCGACACGGACTTCCTCGTGCGCGTGAGCGACGTGTATCCCGACGGCCGTTCGATGCTCCTGATGGATTACCCGCGCCGCGCCCGCTATCGCGAAGGCTTTGACCACGAGCGGCTGCTCACGCCCGGCGAACCCGCAAAGCTCGCGTTCGACGTGGGCTGGACGAGCATCATCTTCAACAAGGGCCATCGCATCCGCGTGACCGTCGCCAGCACGGGCGCGCCGCTTTACGAGCCGAACCCGCAGACCGGCGGCCCACAGACCATCGAGTTTCCCAAGGACGCCAAGGTCGCGACCAACACCATCCACCACAGCAAGGTGCTCGCGTCGCGCATCATTGCGCCGACGCCGTCACAGGATGTGCCGGCCGTGCGTGCAGTCCTCCGCGCGCAGGCCGAGGGCAAGGCCACTGCGGTCGCCGCGCAGTTGAAACTTATTGCCGACCCGCAGCTCCGTGAGCGCGTGCAGAAGGAACTGCCGGCGTTGAAGGACGCCCTGGCCTTTCGCGCGCAGGCCCAGGCCGTGGACGCTGCCGCGAAGGAAGTGGGCGGGCAAACCATCTGGAGCACGCCCGCGCCCGCGTGGCTCGTGGACCTCGCCGGAGCCGAAGCCCTCGCCCCGTTCCGCACGCTCGTTTCGGTGAATCTCTACAACGGCAACAACCCGCTCAAAGGCCAGGGCGGCGTGAACAAAACCGTGAACGACGAGTGGCTCGCCCGCGTGGCCGGGCTCACCACGTTGACGAATCTCGACGTGGCCAACTGCGACGTGCGCGGCCCAGGCCTGAAGCACATCGGCACGCTCAAGAACTTGGAGCGGCTCAACTTCACCCTCACCCCGCTGACCGATGCCTACCTCAAGCCGCTGGCGGGGCTCACCAAGTTGCGTGTGTTCTCGTTCGCCTCGGCCAAATGCACCGGCGAAGGCTTCGTGCACCTCGGCGCCTTGCAAGCAGTGGAAAACCTGAACTTCCACTACACGCCGGTGAACGACGCCGGCCTCCAGGAGATCGCCCGGCTCCAGCACTTGGAGCGCCTAGAAATCGTCCACACGCACTTCACCGACGCGGGCGCGTTGCACCTCTCCAAGCTCACCTCGCTCCGCCGCCTGCAAATCGGCAGCCAGGACGCCACGGGCGCGGCGGTCGCCAGCCTCGTCCCCTTGAAGAACCTCCGCGAACTGGACCTCGGCGACAAACAGGCCTCGCCCGAAGGTGCGAAGTGGGCCGGGATGATCCCCAGCCTGCGCGTGCTGCGCGTCTCCGGTGCGATCAAGGACGAAGGCGTCCGCCACCTCGCCAACCTCCCGCAGCTCGAAACGTTGCTCATCCCCGGCACACAGATCACCGACGCCGGCCTGGAGTCGCTCGCCAAAATAAAATCCCTCCGCACGCTGGACATCAAGGGCAACAAGGTGAGCGACGAGGCGGTGGCGAAATTGCAGGCGGCGTTGCCCGGCTTGACGGTGGTGCGGTGAACTGCCGGCCTGAGCGCTGCGTAGGTCAGCGCATCTTGCCTGACCTCCATTTGAAACAAGCCGCTTGAGCGGAAAGTGAAGTCAGCAGACAGGCGGGACGCGCTGCCCTACATCCGAGCCGCCGTCAGCATCCCAGTGGGCCATTGCTCGCGCGGTTCCCAACCGAGCACTTGCTTGGTCAACGAGAGGTCGAAGTGCGTCACGTTCACCGGGCGGCTGAAGGCGTTGAGCGCGATGTAGCGGATCGTGAGCGGGGCTTTCACAGCGGCGTGGAAGAAGGTCCCGGCGTCGCCGGGGCTGAGGTAAACGTCCCGGGCCCAGTCGTAAGAAGCGAATTCCGCCTCCTGCCCCGGACGCGGGCACCAGCCAAGCCGCGCGGCGATCACGCTCAGGCCGTGCGTCTCCGCAAAGCCCTGGCCGATGGATTCGGCGAAGACTTTCGCGGCGGCATACCAGTAGCGCGGGGTGAGCGGATGCTCGGGACAAATCGGGATCTCGCCGCGTTCACGCTGCCACCAGTTCACCTGGCCGCTGCTGGCGAGGACGAGGCGCTTCGCACCCGCGAGGCGCGTGGCTTCCATGACGTGATGGAGCCCGATGATGTTGTTCGGCAACAGGTCGGTCAGGAAGTCAGCATCGTCAGGCGTGGCGGCGAGGTGGATGACGGCGTGTGCGCCCTCGACAGCGCGGCGGACGGCAGCGGCATCGGTGAGATTGCCGACGTGCGAGTCCGCCACGCCCGGCGTGGGCACGCGGTCAAAGGCTCGCAAGCGTTCGCCGCGCGCGAGGAGTTCCCGCACGACGGCCTGGCCGACACGGCCGGCCGCGCCGGTGACGAGGATGAGGTCGGAGGACATGGGAAAGCGGAGCGGGATAAAATTAGAATTACAAGCAAGAGGCGGCAAGCTGCGCTAGTAGCGCAGTTGCAGGTTCAGGCCGATGGCGTGGAGGTCGAAGAGGTTGTGCGTCTCGTAGCGGTAGGTGGGTTGCACGCTCAGGTGCTCGTTGATGCCCCACTTGAAGTCCACGCCCACGCTTTGAAAATTCTTCTCGCCGATGAGGCCCTTGATGAGCTGGGTGGCGTTCTCGCTGCCCAGCGCATAGCTGACGCTGACCGAGGAGAGGGGCGTGAACTCCCACGTCGTGCCCACGAGGCCGGCAAACCCGGTGTTCACCTGCCCGCCCTTGGGCTCGTCGTGCGTCACATACATCCGCGCGTAGGAGGACCACTGCGGATGCCATTGCCAGCGGACGCCGGGGACGACTTGCAGGACGGGTTCATCCGCGAAGCGCAGATGGCTCACGCTGAGGTCGGTGGAGAATTGCTCGTTGAAAAAGTATTCCGTGCGCGCCCCTACGCGCCAACGCGGGATGTAGCCGCCGTTGAGCGCCCCGCCGGCTTCGAGGCCAACGATCCAACTCGGGGTGACGTGGGTGTTCCAGCCCAAGAGCATTTGATTCGCCACCTGACCGAAGCGCGAGAAGCTGCGGAACTCGCCCGAGACGCTCATGCCCAGTTGCCGCCGCCAGTAGGCCGCGACATAGCCCTCGTGCCACGCTTGCAGATGCGCGCCCGCGCCGGTGGTGTCGTGGAGCGTCGCGAACTCATAGCCCGTGCTCACACCGATGATGCTGGGATCGGCGGCGCGGACCTGTTTGCCGAGCTTGGTCTGCGCAGCTTCCTGCAACTCCACGCCCGGCGCGGCGGGCACGCGCGCGGCGGCCTGCTGCAACGACAGGCCGGAGTGCCGCCGGATCATGCGAAGAGCTTCGCCGGTGGACTCGGGAGCGAGCGGATCAAGGAGGGCTTCGAGCGCGGCGACATTCACATCGCCGCCGTGGGCATCGGCCCATTTTTGCACCCACAGCTCGGGCCACACATCCGCCGGTTGGGTGCGATGGTAATCACCCAGCACCGCGCTGAAGGTGTCGGCATCGTGCTCGCGGAAACTGATCTTGAGCCGTTCTCGGTAAATCAAAGCCGAGCCCGGAGCAATGTGCTGCGCCGAGTCCAAGGCCTGCCACGCGCGGTTCAAATCACCGCGCATCTGAGCGAGATCAGCGACGCCAAGCCAGCCGGGCAACGACTCCGGGTTGCGCGCCACGACGCCTTCGTAAAGCGCGAGGCTGTCACGGGACTTGCCCCGTTGGCGCGCGAGCCGGGCGAGTGCGAGCGGCGCCTCGTCGCGATCGGGAGCGAGTTGCGTGGCACGGTCGAGGAATTCGCGCGCGCCATCAGATTCATGCGCGACGGTGAATACTTCCCCGGCGGCGACGAGCGCGTTGTAGCTCTGCGCGTGCCGTTCGGCAAAGGAGGCCATGAGGTTCAAACCTTCTTCCTTGCGACCGCGTTGGATGAGGCGCTGGGCGAGAAATGTGGTCTGCCGCACTTGCACGTCGGGATCCGTCGTCCGACGGCCGGCCAACTGAAAGGCCGCGTCATCATCATCCACCGCACCGTGAATGGATGCGAGGAACAGGCCGACCTCCGCGTCCTGACGGCCGGTGCGGCGATCCAACTCGAGCGCCTGACGGTAGGCGGGGGTCGCGTGGCCGGCGGCGAGCAGCGCACGCTGGAAGCCAAGCTGGGCCGAGACGTTGTCCGCGCTGGAAGCATTGATGGCATTGGCGTAAGCGGCCTGCGCCTCGCGCCAGTTGCTGCGCCAAAGCTGCGTGTTGCCGTAGCCTTCAGCGGCGGCGGCATCAGTGGAATTTTCCTGCATCAACCGCCGATAGCGTTCTCCTGCGGAGGCAGTGCGACCGAGCCATGCGAGATATTGCGCCTCGGTCAACCGATCCTGCGCGCTGCCGGGATCGAGCTTGAGCAATCGCCGCGTGAGGTTCAGGGCTTCGCCGATCTGGCCGCGCTTGGCCAACGCGTCGGCACGAACGCGCAACGTTTCGGGGTCTTCGCTACCGGCCCTGATCGTGGCCGAGGAACTGCCGATGGGCTGCACAGGAACCCGTGGTGATTGCGCGAGAATGGAATCGCCCACAACGAATGTGGCACCCAGACAGAGGGCAAAAAGGCGACGGCGGGCAGCGGCGAATGCAAGCACAGCCAAGGGTGGCGGTTGAACTGAACTAGCTATGGCGCGCGGCAGAATTGGCATCGGGGTTCCTGCGTCCTGCGGCTTCGGCGTTCGCAGGGTGCGCCGAAACTATCATCCGATGACCTCTCGGCAAGCCGAAAGCCAAGCGCTCATTCTACTCGAAGCCAGTTTCCACGGCTGGGTTGCGCGGAACCCCACGCTCGCGCAAGCTGGCGGGCGATGAATCTGTTTGGCCTCGAGACGGAAAGCATCCTCAGCCGCGTGGCAGCCGAAGCCGTGGCTCCATCCGTGCCGACGCTGCGCCAGTCGCTGTTCATCGGTGGCGTCGGCTTCGGGTTGGTTGGCCTAGCGGCGTTCGCCGTGTGGGCGCTGGGCGGACGCGAGCTGGGCAAGGCCATCGGCGAGGGCGGGCTCTACGCGGCCTGCGCGCTGGTCTTCATCGGCCTGGCGGGCGCGGTTTTCGGCCAGCTCGTGATCGGGCCGGGCGGGACACGGCGGATTTACGCGCTGTTTACAGTGGCGTTCACCGCCTACTCGGTCGTGTGGACTGGCGCGTGGTTCGGATTGCACGGGACCCTCGCCGCAGAAGTGGCCGGGGCCGTGCTCGGCTCGCTGGCGATGGCAGGTGTGTTGGTGGCTGGGTTCGGCGCGGAGCGGGAATGCTTGCGCGCGGCCACCGTGCTGGTGGTCCTCAATGCCCTCGGGTATTTCGTCGGCGAAGTCTGGTGGCGCTGGGTGCCCGGCGACGGCGGGGCACGTCTGTTTGGCGAAATGCTGAACCGCGAGCAACGGGTGCTGTTGTCGCAGCTCGGCTGGGGAGTGCTGTTCGGCGGGGGATTTGGCAGTGGCGTGGGCTACGTGATTTACCGCTGCCAGCACGCGGTGCGCGTCCATTTGCGCACGGAGATTCCGCTGACGCCGGAAGCTTGAGCCGAGGCGCAGGAACGGGAGCGGGCGAAGGCGACGAAGGAATCGTCATTTGACACACCCCCAAGTCGAGCCGTATATGTCCGCCCGTCGGTTGCTCAACCCAAAACTAGAAAAACACTATGCCCATCGCAGTCGGAACCAAAGCCCCTGATTTCACCCTCAAGTCCAAGAACGCCAGCGGCGTCAACGACGTGAAGCTCTCCGCCAATTTCGGCAAGAAGAACACGGTCATCCTCTTCTTCCCGCTCGCCTTCACCGGCGTGTGCACCACGGAGATGTGCGACATCACTGCTGGCCTCGCTGCCTACTCCGGCCTCAACGCCGACGTGATCGCCATTAGCGTGGACAGTCCGTTCGCGCAGGAAGCATGGGCCAACCAGCACAAGATCGGCATCACCATCGCCAGCGATTTGAACAAGAAGACCGCTGCTGATTACGGTGTGCTCCTCCCCGACCTCGCCGGCTTCGGAGCGGTCAGCGCCCGCGCGGCCTTCGTCGTGGACAAGGCTGGCGTCGTGCAATACAGCGAGCAAACGACGACCGTGAAGGATCTGCCGAACTTCGCCGCTGTGAAGGAAGTGCTGGCCAAGCTCAAGTAACCTGCGACGGCTCCGCGCCGTCCTTGTCAGCACCATGAAAACCCTCTCCCTCCTCTGCGCCGCCGTGGCCGGATTTGCCTTCGCGGGCATGACCGCTGTCGCGGCTGATCTCAAGGCCGGCGATCCCGCCCCGAACTTCAAACTTCAGGGCAGCGACGGCAAGACCTACAACCTCGCCGACTTCAAAGGCAAGCAAGCCGTCGTCGTCGCGTGGTTTCCAAAAGCCTTCACCACCGGCTGCACGGCCGAGTGCAAACACCTCAAAGCCGAGGGTTCCGCATTGAAAAAGTTCGACGTGGCCTACTTCACCGCCAGCGTGGACGCAGTCGAAGGCGAGAAAGGCAACGCCGCCTTCGCGAAGTCCCTGGACTTGGATTACGCGATCTTGAGTGATCCGACCAAGGACACGGCCAAGGCGTTTGGCGTGCTGAACGAAAAGGGCATGGCCTCGCGCTGGACCTACTACATCGGCAAGGACGGCAAAATCCTGTTCGTGGACAAGGCAGTAAAGCCAGCCACGGCGGCCACCGACATCGCCGCCAAGCTGAAGGAACTCGGCGTGGCCGCGAAGCACTAAGCCGCATTTCCCATCACCCATCCCCGCCTTCGTGAGGAGGCGGGGATTTTTATTGCCCGGATTCCTGCTGCTTCACCAACTCCATCCCGCGACGGAGACGGAAGGGGTCGCTCTTCACGATTGAAGTGATGAGGGCGGAGAACTTGTAATCGGAGCGGGCGGCTTGGTCGCAGATTTGATTCAGCGCACGGTTGTCGTGAAATTCAAGGCCGCGCCCGATGCCGTAGGTGAGCAGTTTTTCCGCGAGATTGCGCACGACGAGTTCCTTCTTCGCCTTGAGGATGGTCTTCAGTTCGGCGGGGCCGTTGAACGTCTTGCCGTCGGGTAACGTGCCGGAGGGATCGATGTTTCCCTCCGCATCCTTCGTGCGGTAGCGGCCGACGGCGTCGTAGTTTTCGAAGGCGAAACCCAAGGCATCCATCTGCTTGTGGCAGTTGGCGCAACTCGGGTTCTCCCGATGCTGCTCCATGCGTTGGCGGAGCGTGCCGGTGAGCTTCTTCTGCTGGTCGAGTTCCGGGACGTTGGGCGGCGGCGGCGGCGGCGGCGTGCCGAGAATTTGTTCGAGCACCCATTTGCCACGCTTCACGGGCGAGGTGCGCGTGGGATTCGAGGTGACGGTGAGAATGCTGGCTTGCGTCAGCAGGCCTCCGCGCTCGGAACCGGCAAGGGAAACGCGCACAAACTGATCGCGCGGAATCGGCTTGCCGTCGGGCTTGGTCTTCTTCTGATACAGCGCGTTGCCGGCGGTGTCGGCGATGCCGTAGTGCTTGGCTAGGGCTTCATTGAGGTAAGTGTAATTCGCATCCACCAGATCCAGAACGCTGCGGTCCTCGCGGACGATTTCCCCAAAGAAGAGCTGCGTCTCGCGCAGCATCGCGCGACGGAGACGTTCGTCGAAGCTGGGGAACAGCTTGTTGTCCGGTGCAAAGGTCGAGAGGCGCTGGAGTTGGAGCCATTGGAGTGCAAAGCTGGTCGTTAGCGACTCGGCGCGGGGATCCTTCAACATCCGGCGGACTTGTGATTCCAGTCCGGACGTGAGCTGGTTCTTGCCGGCAAGGTTGAGCAACTCATCGTCCGGCATCGTGCCCCAGAGGAAATAACTCAGGCGCGAAGCGAGTTGAAACTCATCCAGCGGATGCGCGCCGGGGTAACGCGGAAGCGAATCTTGCTCAACGCGGAAGAGGAATTTGGGCGAGCAGAGCACAACCTTGAGGAGCTGCTGCGCGCCAGCTTCCCAGCGGTTCGTAGCCTGCACGGAGGCAGCCTCGGCCACCTTTAGATAACGGTCCATCTCGGCCGGAGTGGGCGGGCGGCGGAAGGCGTGCAGGAGAAACCACTGTGTGAAATCGCGGAGTTTGCGATCGGCAGGGGTGTTGACAAACCGCGCGCCTATGCGCTGCTGGAACTCAGGCCGGGTGTCGGACGGGCCGATCACTTGGAATTGCTGCACGAACAACATGCGGTTCGTAGTGCCGCTAGTGACGGGGTTGAGATACTTGATGCTGAAGGTGTGCTCTCCCGCCGGCAGGTTCAGGGTCACCTCGAAGTTCTCCCACTTCTTGATCGGCGCGGTGACGGTGACGGACTGCTTCTCCACCTCGTCCACGATCAGGGCCATCTTGACGGGCGCGGCATCGGGGGCGTTGGTCACGCCGGCGCGGACGGCGCCACCCCGTCATTTGTGCGCCGTTGAGCCGGTTCAGGACGATCGCGCGGGCGGCAATGCTCTCGGCCGCCGCGAGGTAGCGCTCCATATGGACGGGCGAAATCGAAAGCACGTCGCCGATGTTGTCGAACCCGTAGCCGATGTCGTCAGCCGGGAAATCCTCGGTGGGATTGAAATCCAAGTTCACAAGATCGCGGACAGTGCTGTTGTATTCCGTGCGGTTGAGCCGCCGAACCGTCACGCGGCCGGGATCGGGCGGAGTCTTTTTTTCCGCGAGGGTGAATGCGTTTTCGATGGCGGAATTCAAGGCGGTCAGTTCCTGCGGCGAAGGCTGCGGCTTTTTCTTCGGCGGCATCTCGCCGGAGTTGACCTGCTGGAGAACGCTTTTCCAGTGTTTGTGCTCCTTGAGAATGTTGGCGTCGTCCTTGAACTTGGTCAGGTCGAGATCCGCCTTCTTCGTTTTTTCCCCGTGGCACTCGTAACAGTGCTTTTTCAGGAACGGGACGACGGTGCCCTTGAAGTCCGGGGCGGCGGCGGACAAGGAGCCGACGCAGGCGATGAACCCAGACACAAACCCGAGCACGCACCGGTTGACTGACGGAATTCCGACGAACATGGGAAAGCGGACGGCAACGGGCAGGGGCTATTCAGCGGGAGCGGAAGACCGATGCGGAACCATGAACTCGCACTGACCAGCACGGGTGAACGGGAAAGGAACAATGACTGACCTTGCACTGGATGGTCGCCCTTTGCGTCGGGCGGGCAAGTGCAAACTGATGTCCCAAGGCTGCTGCTTTCACGCAGCGACCCGGCTCGCTGCTTTTCGGAAAACCACCAAATAGCGTGTCAAACCAGTTGCAGCACCACGACTAATTGGGGTAGAACCCTCACCGCGCATTCCTGATGGCAAACTGGCTGGCAGTCTGTTCGGTGCTGGGCATTTACCTTGCCCGGATGGTGGAACTGCGGGCCAAACGGGACACCCTCCCCGGGCAAGTGCGCGAAACTCGGACGCTGACTTGGTTCGTCGGGACCGGCACGCTGATGCTCGTGGGTGCCCTCGTGGAGTTCGGCTGGCGGAAACCTGAGTGGAACCTGACCACCTTCGTTTTGGGCTGGGCGTGCGCCGTCACGTCCATCGGCATCCGGCGCAGCGCGATCGCCGCGCTGGGAAAATTCTGGAGCCTGCACGTCGAGATTCGCGAGTCGCACCAGTTCGTCCGAACCGGACCCTTTCGGTGGATGCGACACCCCACCTACTTCTCCATGATTTTGGAACTCCTCGCCGCCGCCTTGCTCCTGCAAGCGCCCGCCACGCTCGGGGTGGTTTTGCTGTGTTTCGTCCCCGCGTTGGCAGCGCGCGTGCGCCTCGAAGAAACGGCGTTGGTGGAAAAGTTCGGCGAGGCTTACCGCGCGTATCAAGGCAGCACCCCGGCGATCATTCCGTGGAAAGGACCGCAGGCATGATGCGTGACCTGCCCCAACGCCGCGTGGTCATCACCGGCCTCGGCGTGGTCGCGCCCAACGGCTGCGATCTCGGGACATTTTGGGCTTCGGTGCGCGAAGGGCGCAGCGCGGCGGCCCCGGTCACGCGCTTTGATGTCAGCGAGTTGCCCAACAAGATCGCGTGCGAAGTCCGCGACTTCGACGCGAGCCGCCACATGGACGCGAAGAAGGCCCGGCGCTTCGAGCTGTCCATCCGCTACGGCATCGGCGCGGCCCGGATGGCTGCGGCCGACGCCGGGGTGGACTTCAACCACCTCGATCCTGACCGCGCGGGCATTATCGAAGGCACCACCGTCAGCGGCATGGAAAGCTCGTTCAAAGGCCAGACCATGTTCGAGGAACGCGGGTTCAAGCACATGAGCCCCTTCACCCTCATCAACGCCTACTGCGGTGGCGGCAGCGGGGAAATCGCGCTCGAACTGGGCATCAGGGGCCACGCCATTTCCATCAGCACTGGCAGCGCCTCGGGCAACGACGCCGTGGGCCATGCCTTCGATCTGATACAGCGTGACGACGCAGACATTTTCGTCGCCGGCGGTGCCGAATCCCCGATCCTCGCCCCGCTGTGGGGTGCATTCTGCCTGACCAAGGTAATGACCGCGCGTAATGACGAGCCGAAGACCTCGATGCGGCCGTTCGACCAGTCGCGTGATGGATTCCTGCTGGGCGAAGGCGCGGCGTTTCTCGTGTTGGAGGAGCTCGCGCACGCGCTCGGCCGTGGCGCAAAAATTTACGCCGAAATCGCCGGCCACGGGCGCAACTGCGAGGCTTTTCACTCGGTTTCGCCGCATCCAGAAGGCATCGGCCTACACCGCGCGATGGAGAAAGCCCTGCGGCGCGCGCGTCTCGACGTGACGCAAATCGACTACATCAACGCTCACGCCACCGCAACGGAGGCGAACGACGTGGTAGAGACCAAGGCCATCAAGAAACTCTTTGGCGAGCACGCACATCGCATCGCGGTCAGCGGCACCAAACCGGTGACGGGCCACTTGCTCGGCGCGGCGGGCGCAGTGGAGTCCGTCATCACGGCGCTGACGATCCATCACCGCGAAATTCCACCCACGGCCAACCTCGCCGCACCCGCTGATGGTTGCGATCTCGACTACGTCGCCGGCCGCTCACGCCCCTACCCGGTGCGGGCGGCGATGAATTTAAACGTCGGCTTCGGCGGCAAGAATTCGTGCCTCGTGTTCAAGGAGTATCGGCGCGCATGAAGTTCTACGAGCTCATCCCGTTGACCGCCGCCGTCACCAATCTGGCGCTGACGCTGTTCGTGCTGACGCGCGACCTGCGCTCGACGCTGAACCGCGTGTATCTGCTCTGGGGCCTGTCGATCTCTGTGTGGAATTTCGGCACGTTCTTCATGTTCAGCGTGGAGGAGGAAGCCTCGGCACGCTTCTGGTCGGCCTTCCTCCATTACGGCGTGATTTTCCTGCCCATCAGTCTGTTCCACCTCAGCCTCTTAATCGCCCAAGTGAAGCTGCCCCGCTGGCTGCCGGGGCTCTACGGCTGGTTTGGACTGCTGGCGCTGACCAACGCCTTCGGCTTCTTCACCTCCGGCGTGCACTATCTCGGCGGCGCCTATTATTACTCCGTCGCGGGACCGGGCTTTTGGGCGTTCGTAGCCAGCTATGTCATCGTCACCACCGCGACGGTCGTCATCCTCTACCGGAAACTGGACACACTGCAGCGCCTCCACCGTGCACGGGTAAAGGCGCTGCTCTGGGCCAATGGTATCCTGATTGGTTTCGGCTGGAACGACATCCTGCCCATCGTCGGGTTCGACACATATCCATTCACCCGCATCGCTATCTTCCCCTTTGGCAGCGCAGCAGCGATCTTCTACGGCATCATCGTTGGCTACAGCGTGCTCCAGCACCATCTGCTGGACATCCACGTCACGCTGGGCAAGGCGGCTGCGCACGCGGTGCGCCTCTTGTTCCTGTTCCTCATCGGGCTGCTGCTACTACTGCTGCTGAATGTCTTCCGCCCCGGCGAATTCACGGGCTTCACCTTCCTCGCCTCGCTGGGAGTGCTGCTGGTCAGCGCGCTGGTGGCCTCAATTTTCTTCCCGCGCCTGTTTGGCAAGGGCGACGAATCCCTCGAACAACGCATCCTCAGCGACCGCTATGGCGACCGCTTCGAATATCACGACAAGGTGCGCTCGTTCCTGCAGGAGGTGCAGTTCTACAACAACGCCGACCTGCTACTCAACGATCTCGACGCGCTCTTCGTGAAGACGATCCGCGTGCGCACGTATCAAATCATCCTGCTCGATGAATCCACGCACGTCTTTACCGCGTTTCGGGGCCACCCGAGGACGCCATCGCTCCAACTCCCGGAGCTGCGCGCCGATTCACCCATCTTCCAGATCTTCCAGAACACCACCGCCAGCTACCTCGCCTTCAATCTTGCCTACATCATGCCCGGCGAGACCGAGATGGAGCGCGAAGCACGACAGCTCCTGAAACGCTTCGAGCCGGAATTCTGCTTCCCCTTCTTCAGTGGCGACGAACCGTTCGGGCTGCTGCTCATCGGCGAGAAAGTCAGCGGCGCACCCTACACGCCCAACGACCTCCTCTTGCTCACGCGTCTCGTCAAAAACCTCAGCCTCATCCTCAACCAAATCCGCCTCAAAAAGCAGGTGCTGCTCGCGGAGGAACTGGAGCTGCTGGGCCGCATGTCCCGCGGCATGGCGCACGACCTCAACAACCTGCTCACGCCCGTCTCCACTTTCCTGCAGATGACCCAGGCCACCGTCAACGGCAACACCGACGGGGCCAACGAACTGCTCCCCACCTGCCTGCGCAACGTCGGCACCATCCAAGCCTACGTAAAGGATGCGCTGTTCTTCTCGCAAAACCACACCGTGCAGATTTCCCGCATGCAGATCGGCGAGCTCATCCGCAAAGTGGTCGAGCTGGCCGAGCCCAAGCTCAAGCGCCGCCAAGTGCGCGCCGAGCTGCCTGAATTTCCGGCGACGGTCGTCGAAATGGATGCCGTGCTAATTCAACGCTGCCTGGGCAACCTGCTCTCAAACGCCATCGACGCTTCGCCGCTCGGCTCCACCGTGCGCATCGAGGTGCAGAATCTCACCGCCACCGAGGCAGGCCGCGAATGGGTCCGCGTGAGCGTGATCGACCACGGTGAAGGCATCAGCCGGGAAAACCTCCAGCGTCTCACCTCGGCCTATTTCACGACGAAGGACTCCGGCGATGAAAATCGCGGCTTCGGCCTTGGGCTCGCCATCTGCCGCAAGATCGTTCATCAACACGGTGGCAACTTGAACATTACTAGCGAAGAAAAGAAGGGCACCACTGTCACGGTGGATCTGCCCGTGCATTTCGCTCCCCCTGCCTCACCAGCGGCGGCCACGTTGGAGGACGAGAGATGAAAAACCTCGTCGTGATCGCCCAGCACCCCGGCCTCGCCGAGGCCGTGCGCGCCGTGTTGGACACCGGCGAATTCAGAGTGCTGCATCATGCCGAGGCTTGGGCGGCCGAACCTTTGTTCAACCAGGGCATGGTGGACGCCATCCTTCTCGACGCCGACTTGACGAACGTGCGTCCGATCCGCGCCATCGAGCACCTCCGACGCGCCCTGCCCGGCTGTCCGGTGATTATTTATGCCACCGCCACGCAGTGGGAATGGGAAGAAGAAGCTTACTTGCTCGGGGTGGACTACATCCTCACCAAGCCCGTCCGCGTGCGGTTGCTGACCTCTCTCTTGGAGCGCAGTTGGCGGAAGGATTCCAAACCGCTGCCCGCCCCGCCGCCGATCACGGTCGCCGATATGACCGCTCCCGCGCGCAAGCCCGAACCGGCTCTCGGTGCGTTGCGCGATTTCTCCGGCATCCTCACGCACAGCCTGCACACCGATGCGCTGCTCCGTGAATTTCTCCAACTCCTGCGCGAAATCCTCGGCGTGAATCGCGCCGCCATTTTTTTGCGTAGCGACGGCGGTCTGCCAGCGCCGTCGAACACGCCCACCGCCCCCGGCGGCGACTTCACCTCACCCACCCTGGCCGCCGCCTGCGCGCTGGGCATCTCCCCCCAGTTGCTCAATCATTTCGCTCTCTCCCTCAGAGGCGGCATCGGCGCGCACCTCCAGCGCCACGCGCGCATCCTTCGGCGCGGCACCGCTGAGACCGCACAAGATCCCGACATCGCCCGCGAGTTCGAATTGCTGGGCGCGCAAGTCGCTATTCCTATTTTCGACCGCGAATCATTGCTGGGCATTGCCGTCTTCGATGGTCGCCTGACGGGTGAGCTGTTTGCCAGCGAGGAACTTGCCCTCGTCTTCCACTTGTTGGAGGAACTTGGCCTGGCCATCCGCAACGCCTGGCTGCACGACGCGCTCGCCCAGCAGCACGGCATGATGACCGACACGCTGAACCAACTCGGCAGCGCGGTGATTGTCGTGGCCCATGACCTGACCATTCTTCAAGCAAACCAGACCGCGCGCAGCCTGTTCAGGCGCGGCGGAGCGATCGGGAACTTCACGTTTGCAGACCTGCCCCAATCTCTCGGGAGCAAGGTGTTTGAAACGTTGCAATCCGGTCAATCTCCGGCCGTCAGCCGATGTCGGCTGCCCGGTGCGGGCGAGGCCATATTCCGGGTGACGCTCAAGCCGTTTCAACGAGCGGGCGCAACCAGGCCAGACGCAGCCTTGCTCCTCCTCGAAGACGTGACGCAGGCCGACCGCGCGCAACAGATGGAGATCGAAGCTGCGAACCTCCGCCTGGTCCGCAAAATGGCGGAGCAACTGGCCCACGAAATTGGCAACTCACTCGTGCCGCTCTCCACCACCCAGCAACTGTTGAGCACCGGCGCGGAGGATCCCACCGTTCGCAAGGAAGTTGCTGGCATCATGGGCGAAAGCGTTCGCCGCATCACCCGCCTCGCCCGCCAGATGCAGCATCTCTCCCGCGATGGTTTGCGCCGGATGGAAAAACTGCCGCTGGCCCAGTTGATTGAAGAGGCGTTTTCCGAAGCGCACGCGGAAAGTCCGCGTGCCGCCGCACGGCTGCAATACGAGAGCGGGGGACAACCGTTAACGCTCGTCGCGGAACGTGCCGGTTTGAAACACGCCCTCGTCGAAGTCCTGCTCAACGCCCTGCAAGCCACGGCGGACGACCAGACCGTGCACGTCAGCTCCGCGAATGAAACTCACCCGGACGGGTCGCGTTGGGTGCGCATCAACGTGCAGGACGCCGGCGCGGGCTTCGACGCGGAAAGCGCCGTCCATGCCACGGAGCCTTTCTATTCCAAGCGGACCGTCGGCCTCGGCCTCGGACTGACGGTGACGCAGAAGATCGTCGAACTGCACCACGGGCGGCTGGAGGTGCAGCGCACCAGACCCAGCACGGTGAGCATCATGTTGCCGGCGGGCGGAACCGAAGCGGAGGAACTCGCGGAGTAATCCGCCGGGCATTTGAAATTGGACAAGTCACGCGGCGAGGGCCACGCTGCTGCCAGAACCATGAGCGCCGACCCAGGCAACTTGAATTCCGAACTGGAAAACCTGAAAGCCCAGGTGCAGGCCTTGCACGAAAACGAGCGCCGCTTGCTGGACATGGTCAAGGTCTATGCCGGCCTGCTCATCGGCATGGCGGCCATCCTCGTGGTCTTCGCCTGGTTCGCCAGCCACAAGAATTACGAACAGGACAAGGCGGCGATCCAGCAGTCTTTGGAAAAGGAAAACGAAAACCGTTACGCCGCCTTCAACCGGGAGCTCGAGAAAACGCTCAACTCCCACCTGGCCGCGCGCGAGCAGGCGATGGATCGCAAAGTGACCGAGCTGGCCCAGCAACTGCGCACCCAGATGGCCACCTCCGGTGGCGTCTCCAGCAACACGCTGGCCCAGCTCAATGAGGACATCATCCGCCGGTTCCAGCTCATGCCGGACTTGATCGAGGGACGCTACGCCCAGTTGTTTGGCATGGTCTATTTCGACTACGCCATCCGCGCCGCCAACGCGAAAAACCAGCCGCTGGCCGCCGAGAATTTTCTCTCCGCCTCGGTCTCGTTCCTGCGCGTCCGCGATGAGCGCCAGCGGGACGAGCAGAACTTGAACACCTGTTTCGCCCGGCTGACGCAAATGTGCTTTCCGGCCTTGCGCGCCGATGATTTCGTCACGCGCCCGCAGATCGAGGAAAAGTTCAAGCTGCTCATGGAGGCGCTGGACGCCAACAACGACAAGGGCCGCTACACGGTGGCGCTGGGCGAGTTGCGCAAGGAGTTCTTCGAAGCGAAGAAGCGCACGAAGGCCAAGTAAGTCACGCGGCCTGCTGCCGCCGCGTCCCTGCCATCATGCATTCGAGGTATCCGCAGAGCGCGGACTTGAGGTCGGCGCGCGGGACGATGGCGTCGATCAAACCGTGGTCGAGGAGAAATTCGGCTGTCTGAAATCCCGCTGGCAGTTCGGCCTGGGTCGTGTCCTTGATAACGCGCGGGCCGGCGAACCCGATCATCGCGCCCGGCTCGGCAATGATGAGATCCCCCAAGCTGGCGTAGCTGGCCATCACCCCGGCGGTGGTCGGATGTGTCAGGACACTGATGTAAGGAAGTTTGTTCCGGGCGTGATAGGCCAGCGCCGCGCTGGTCTTGGCCATCTGCATGAGGCTGAACATGCCTTCATACATCCGCGCCCCACCGCTGGTGGAAATGATGACCACCGGCAAACCCCGGTCAGTGCCCGCCTCAATGAGCCGCGTGAGCTTCTCGCCCACCACTGATCCCATCGAACCGCCAAGAAAGCTGAAGTCCATCACACCCAACGCCGCGCGTTGCGTGCCAATCGTGCCGATGCCGGTGATGACCGCGTCCTTCAGCCCGGTGTTCTTACGATAGGCTTCCAGTTTGGAAGTGTAGGTCGCGACGCCGGTGAACTTGAGCACGTCCACGCTCGTCATGCCGGCATCCATCTCCTCGAATGAACAGGTCTCGACCAGCGCATTGATCCGCTCGCGCGATCCGATGGCGAAATGATGATAACACTTGGCGCACACCTTGAGGCTCGCATCCAGCTCCTTGTCATAGAGCATGGTCGCGCACTTCGGACATTTGGTCCAAAGCCCTTCGGGAATGTCGCGCTTACGCGATTTGCCTGAGGCCAGCTTGGGTTTCTTGATGAACGACGTCTCCGTCGGGTGGTCGGGCGGCGTGACGGCGGCGGGCACCGCCTCCACGTCCTGCAATGTGCGTGTCAAAGAAGTCTTGGTCATAGGCTCACGCTTGCAAAGCAGGCGTCAGAAACAAGGGCGAATATGAGGGTTGCGCGGCGGCCTTCATAGCAAATAATCGGGCGACCAGACTACTCCAGAGCCGCCAAAGCCGCCTTCGTGTCGGTCTTCCGGCCACACTCGTTGAGCATCTGGCAGAAGGCCGTGAGAAACAGCCGGACGTTCTCGCGGGTCGAGGTTTCGCCCATGAGGCCCACGCGCCAGATTTTGCCCTTGAGCGGGCCGAGGCCGGCCCCGACCTCGAGATTGAATTCGTTGAGCAGCCGTTTCCGCACCTCGGCTTCATCCACGCCCGACGGCACGCGAATGGCATTGAGCTGCCAGAGTTGGTGTCCTTCCTGCGAGGCGATTTCGAGGCCGATGGCCCCGAGCGCGGACTTGAGCGCGAGGTGGTTCTGCTTGTGCCGCCGCCAGCGATTTTCCAACCCCTCCTCCAAGGCCAGGCGCAAGGCGGCATGCAGCCCGTAGTTCATCGAGATGGGCGCGGTGTGGTGATAAACACGCTCCTGCCCCCAGTAAGACGCGAGCAGATTCACATCCAGATACCAGCTCTGCACCTTTGTGCGACGGCGACGGGCCACCTCCAGCGCACGGGCGTTGAGCGAAACCGGCGCGAGCCCCGGCGGGCAACTCAGACACTTCTGCGTGCCGCTGTAAACGGCGTCCACGTTCCACTCATCAATCCGCACCGGGCAACCGCCCAGCGAGGTGACCGTGTCCAGCAGCAACAACGCTCCGGCATCGTGCACCAGCTTGGAAATCTCCTCCACCGGCGTCAGCGCTCCAGTGGACGTCTCGGCGTGAACAATCGCCACCAGCTTGGGCTTCGGCACGGTTTTCAGCGCCTCCACGACCTGCTGCGGCGTGATGATGTTGCCCCAGGTGGACTCGACCTTCGTGACCCGTGCCCCACAACGCTCCGCCACCTCCACCATGCGGGTGCCAAACACTCCGTTCACACCCACGATCACCTCGTCCCCCGGCTCGATCAGGTTGACGAAGCAAAACTCCATGCCTGCGCTGCCCGTGCCGCTGACCGGGAAGGTCATTTCATTCTGGGTGAGAAACACCGCTCGCAGCATGGCCTTGAGTTCCTCCATCATCTTCACAAACACTGGGTCCAGATGCCCGACGAGCGGTTGGCTTAAGGCCTGAAGCACTGCGGGGGCGACATTGCTCGGTCCCGGTCCCATAAGGAGCCGGACCGGCGCTTTGAAAGCAGACGGTGTTTGCATCGCCGGGAAATTATCGGTCCGCCCGCCGTCGGGCAATGAATTTGGCACACGCTCCAGAAAAGGGTTGCCCACTATTTTGGCCTCCCGTGGCCAGTGATTGACCTCCCCACCGCCGGTCCATACGCTCCCTGCCACTCGCTATGAAAACTCTGCTCCTCACCTGCCTGTCCCTCACCGCCGCCACGGCTTTCGCCGCCGAGCCGCCGCAGCCCAAGTTCCGAGTGCAGGACATTGATACCGCCGTGAACATCGGCTACGGCATCGCCATCGCGGACGTGGACGGCGACGGCAAGCCTGACATCCTCCTCGCCGACAAGAACACTATCCAGTGGTATCACAACCCCGACTGGAAGAAGCACATCATCGCCGAGAACCTCACCCCGCAGGACAACGTCTGCATCGCTGCCCAGGACATTGACGGCGACGGCAAGTGCGAGATCGCCGTCGGTGCGGGCTGGAACCCCGGCGAGACCAGCGACACCAACAAAAGCGGCGCGGTCTTCTACCTCGTCGCGCCCAAGGACCGCACGCAAAAGTGGGAAGCCATCCGCCTGCACCACGAGCCGACCGTTCACCGGATGCACTGGGTCAAGGCTCCGAGCGGTGCGTGGGAACTCATCGTCAAACCGCTGCACGGGCGCGGCAACAAGAACAACGAGGGCGACGGCAGCAAAGTCTATTGCTACACGCCGCCCGCCAATCCCCACGACCCCTGGAAGCTCTCCCTCGTCAGCGACTTCACCCACGCGAGCCATAACTTCCAGCCCATCAATTGGGACAACGACCCCGAGCACGAGCTGCTCGTCGGCGCGAAGGAAGGCGTTTGGTTCATGGGCCGCAGCACCGGCGCATGGAAGAAGCGCCAGTATTCCGACCAATGGACCGGCGAGGTCCGCGACGGCAAGCTCCCCAACGGCACGCGTTTCTTTGCCACCATCGAGCCGATGCACGGCACCACCAGCGCCGTTTACACCCAGCCCGCGAACAACAAGGGCCTCTGGCCGCGCCTTGTCCTCGACGACACGCTCAAGGACGGCCACGCCGTCGTGGTGAACGATTTCCTCGGCACCGGCAGTGACCAGATTGCGATCGGCTGGCGCGGGATGAACCCCAAGGGCGTGCCCGGCGTGCGGCTCCTCACGCCGTTGGACAAGGACGGCAAGCAGTGGCGCAAGTCCGAACTCTCCGGCGCCGAAGTGGCCATCGAAGACATGAAGTCCGCCGACCTCAACGGCGACGGTAAGCCCGACCTCATCCTCGCTGGTCGGGCGACGAAGAACCTGCGCATCCTGTGGAATGAGACGGGGAAGTGAGTAGATGCCTCCTACGAAGGAAAGTGTTGTCCTGAAGATTCGCGATGCGTTCCGAGGCGTGCCCCTCGGCAATGGCGTTGGCTTGCAACAAGGGCAGGCCAAGGACGGGGGAAGGAAAGGTTTGGAGGAACGCCTTCGGGACGAGAAGCTCGATTGGACACTACTTCGCGTCGCCGACCTCAACGAGTGTTCTAGCAGCCTCTCGTTCTTCGATGCAGAAGGGATGCGCTTTCATCTGCCGGCGTTCTTGATTGCCGAGTTGCAGGGCGGCTTGGACCGCACGTCGTTCATTTTCCATCTGACGGACTTGTCTGATCACAGCAAGAGTCAGTTGTCGATGCTCTCGGCAGCACAGAAGGAAGCAGTTCGTGAGTTCTTGCTGTTCAGGCGAGGCGATCCAGAACACGAGTATGATTGGCCGGAAATCGAGAGGGCTCTGGCAACCTACTGGAGGAGTGAAGAAGAGGACGCGCGGGGCTAGACTTCGCTCAACGCCGCTGCCCAGCGGCTTCTGTCAATCAGTCTCATCACCCCGTCGCCGTTCTCTCTCACCCTTTCCCTCTCCCGCCGGGAGAGGGGAGCCGGCCTGGCCGCGTCGTCTTCCGGGGCGCGTCGCGCAGCGCCCGTGGCGGTCGAACTTCATCCCTCTCCCAGCGGGAGAGGGCCGGGGTGAGGGAGAGCGGTCACGTTTCTCTTGCCGGCAACTTCCCCGCCAACAGCGGCCAATCGGTTCAAGCCCCGCCCGTTCCCGAATTCAATCCCCCCTTCAAAGCCGCTGAATCAACCTAAGTCCTTGATAAGAAAGTGGAGCCAGTTGTCGGATTTGAACCGACGACCGACGGTTTACAAAACCGTTGCTCTACCACTGAGCTAAACTGGCATTGGGGCCGGAAGACCACAGCACTTGCGAGTGACGATCTGGGCTGCTGATCCAGTATTCTCAGCCCGTGAAACCCTGCACTCGAAAGGCGGGCGAAGACTGCCAAACGCCGTCAATAAAGCCACGGGAAAAAGTTTGGTGCATTTGCGCGGGCTGCCCGGTGACGCCGCGCTGAAGCTAGTTTACTTGCCGGCCTTTTTGAGAACTTCGGCGAGCGTGACCTCCGCACCGCCACGGCGCTTGCTCTCGTCGGCCGCTTCCATGAACGCGAAGAGCTCGATGGTTTCCTCGGCCTTCACGGGCACGATGCCGGACTGGAAGGCCTTGATGACCTCGACGACCAGCGGGTCGTATCCGTCGTAGGCGCCAACCACGGCTTCGCCTTTTTCGCCTTTGGCGATGCCGACGTAAGTCTTGGCTTCGCGGAAGATGCCGGTGCGGCCACCTTTCCATTTGCCGATGACCTCGATGCGGCCGTCCTCGGTCTTGCCACGCTTGACGCTTTCGCAACCCGTGCCCATCACGGCAAAGAGGGCTTCGCAGCCATGCACGCCATACCAGAAAAGGTCCGGGTGCGTTTTCTCCAGGCTCGCGGGGCTGCTGGTCTCGGCGTAGTTAACTTTGCCGATGGAGCCGGCGCGCACGGCGGGGATGCCTTTGCCGTAGCGAAGGGAAGAGGAGCTCCAGACGGGCACGTTGGCTTCCTTGGCGAGGCGGAAGATTTCCAGGACGTCCTTGAGCGAGCCGCCCATGGGCTTGTCGAGGAAGAGCGGTTTCTTCGCCTTGATGACGGGGATGGCCTGTGCCAAGTGCGGACGGCCGTCCACGCTTTCGATCATGACGGCGTCCACGTTTTTGCACATCTCTTCGATGGAGTCGTAGAGCCTGACGCCGTATTTCTCAACGAGGGTCTTGGTGAAACCGTCCACGCGGGAGGCGCTGGACTCGATGTCCGGGCTGCCACCCTTGAAGGCCGCGACAACCTTCGCGCCGGGCACGTGTTTCTTGTTCTGCGGGTTGTTGAGAATCTCGGTAAACGCCGGCACGTGCGACGTGTCCAGGCCGATCATGCCGATGCGCAGGTCGGCGGCGGCGGCGGGCAGGACGAGGGCGGCTAAACTCAGAGCGAGGAAGGTTCGTTTCATGTTGGTGGTTTTTCGGACGCGAGCTTTCGACCACGCGCTGGCCAGGAAAATTCGCGGGCACCGACGGAGGCTGGCCCTCGGCCCGGCCACCACTTACACTCCGCCCGTGAACATCCGGGTCTGCGAGGGCGATTTGCACCTCCACAATTTACACACGCGCATGCCGTTCAAATACGGCATCGCCACCATGACGCACATGCCGATGGCATTCGTGCGCGTGGCGCTGGAGATCAACGGTCGGCCGCCGGTGCTGGGCGTGGCGGCGGATCTGCTGCCGCCCAAGTGGTTCACCAAAGACCCGCAGCGGGACGTGCTCGACGAAATCCACGAGATGCTCGACGTGATCGAGGTCGCGCTGGAGACGGTGGAAGGCCAGAACGCACCGAGCGTGTTTGACCTGTGGCTCCACGTGCACGATTCACAAACGGCCTGGGCGCATGCGGAAAACAAACCGCCGCCGCTCGCGCACTTCGGCACCTCGCTCGTCGAACGTGCTGTGATAGACGCTTTCTGCCGGGCCACCGCCAAGCCGTTTCACCGCGCAGTGCTCGACAACGATTTTGACCTCCGACTAGGGGAACTGCATCCGGAGCTGGCCGGCTTCGCGCCGTCCGCCTGGCTGCCCGCGCGCCCGCACAGCGAGATCATCGTGCGCCACACCGTGGGCCTGAGCGATCCGCTCACGGATCAGGACATCGCGCGCGGCGAGCAATTGACCGACGGCCTGCCGCAGTCGCTAGCCGCGAGCATCCGCTTTTACGGGCTCCGCCATTTCAAACTCAAGGTGAACGGCGAACCGGCGCACGACGCGGACCGACTGAGGAAGATCGCCCAAGTCCTGCAGACGGAATGTGGCGGTGATTTTGCGTTCTCGATGGACGGCAATGAACAGTTCCGCTCGTTCGCCGAATTCCGGCAATTTTGGGAAACCCTGCGGGCGGACGATGCGTTGAAGGGGTTTCTGGCCAAGCTGCTGTTCGTCGAGCAACCGCTGCACCGCTCCATCGCACTCAACCGGAGCGCCGCCGCCACGCTCGCGGACTGGCCGGAGCGCCCTCCGTTCATCATCGACGAGTCTGACGGCGAATTGCACAGCCTCCCCACCGCGCTCGCCCTGGGCTACGACGGCACGAGTCACAAAAACTGCAAGGGTGTCATCAAAGGCATCGCGAACCGCTGCCTGCTCGAACAGCGCCAGCGCCAGCAGCCCGTGCGCCCGCTGCTGATGAGCGGCGAAGACCTGTGCAATGTCGGCCCGGTGGCGTTGCTCCAAGACCTCGCCGTCTGCGCCGCGCTGGGCATCAAGAGCGTCGAGCGCAACGGCCACCATTACAATGCGGGGTTGGCGGAATTTCCGCGCGCCGTGCAGGAGGAAATCCTGCGCTCGCATTTCGATCTCTATCATCCCAGCCCCGCTGGTTGGCCGACGCTGACAATCGAGCGCGGGCGGGTTGCGCTCGGCTCGGTGAACGAGGCGGCGTTCGGGGTGAAGTCCCTGTTGAACACGAGCCAGTTCACCCACGCGGATGCGTGGGAATGGGAGTGAGGAAAGGGGGATTAAGATGAAGAACCTGAGTATGAGTAAGAGCATGAAGTCGAGTGCGCGTTTGGCCGCTGCTCAAATTCTTGATCTCACTCATAATCTTAATCGCGATTTTCCTCCCTCACCTCCCCTGCCCTGACCATGCGTCCACACCACCGCACCGCTGGGTTGCTCCTCGCGCTGGTTGCAATCGTGTTCGGGGTGTTCTTCAACACACTCGAAGCCGGGTTTCTCCGCTGGGACGACGACATCAATGTCTTCGAGAACCCGCATGTGCAAGGCCTCACGGCGGCCAACCTGCGCTGGATGTTCACGGACTTCGAGCAAGCGATCCGCTACAAACCACTCTCGTGGCTCGCGTGGGCGCTGGTGTATGAATGCTTTGGCCTAAACTCGTTTGGCTATCATCTGGCGAACGTGCTCCTGCACTGCGTCAACAGCGTGCTGGTGTTCCTCCTGTTGCGCCGCCTGCTGCAACTTTCCGCTCAAGCCAACCCGGCACCAGCAGCGATCCTCAAACCTCAAACCTCAGATCTCAAATCTCCATTTTCCCCCGATTCCTGTGCCGCCCTGGGAACGTTGATCTGGGCAGTGCACCCGCTGCGAGTCGAACCCGTCGCGTGGGTGACGGGCCTGCCCTACGGGTTGTCACTGTTGTTTCTGCTGCTGGCGACGTTGAGCTATCTGCGGGCGCATTCGCCGGGACTGGCCGCCCCACAACAACGGCAGGCTTACTGGCTGTCCGTCGGCATATTCGCGCTGGCCGTGCTCGCTTATCCCATCGTGCTCGGTTTCGTGGCCGCGCTGCTCGCGTTGGATTTTTACCCGCTGCGCCGCTGGACTTCGTTTACGGAGTTACGACGCATGATTTGGGAGAAAATCCCGTTCCTTGCGCTCTCGCTGCTGCTCGTGGCCGGCACGGTGTATGGCCGCTTTCACGTCACCGGCACGTGGGACAAACCGGTGACGCTGGACAACTTTCCGCCCTTCGCCCGCGCGATGCAGGCCGGCTACCTCTGGGCCTACTATGCTTGGAAGCCCCTCGTTCCGCTGAACCTCTGCCCGGTTTATCCGCTGTTGATGGAGAGCCGGTTCACCGAGCCGGTGTTCGTCCTCAGCGCGGTCGCCGTCGTGATGACGACCGCAACTCTCTTCGCCAAACGTCTCAGCTGGCCTGGTGCGTTCGCGCTATGGCTGGCGCATCTCGGCCTCCTGGTGCCGATGCTCGGGCTCACGGAACGACCGCATTACTCACATGACCGCTACAGCATTATTGATGGCATTCTCTGGTCCGTGGCGATGACGGGAGTCCTGTGGCAACTCGCGCAGAAACGCGTGAGACCGGCAGGTCTGCTGGCCGGAGGGGTGGCGGTGACAATGCTCCTGGCGGTGATGAGCTGGCGTCAAACCGCCATCTGGCACAGGGATCTGACGTTCTTCAGCGACATGGCGGCCAAGCTCCGCAGCCCGCACTACCGCAGTCAGGCCTTGCTGAAGATCGGCAACGCCCACGCTGATCTGGAGGATGACGCCGCCGCTGTCGCCAGCTATCGCGATGCCTTGGCCCTCAGCCCGTCATCCGCGACCTTTCAACTGCATTACAATCTCGGCAACGCGCTGGCCCGCCTAGCCCAGTGGAATGATGCAGCAATTTCGTTTGAAGCCGCGTTACGCCTGAAGCCCGACCACGCTGGAGCTCATCTGAACTACGGCATCGCCGCATCGGCGCAGGGCAATCTGCCGCGCGCCATCGAGCACCTCCTGCGCGCGGTCGAACTTCAACCCAATAGCGCCGAAGCTCACGCGCAACTCGCCGAAGCCTTCACCAAACAGGGCAAGCCCGAACTCGCCCGCGAACACGCCGCCGCTGCGGAGCGGTTGCGGGCGCAACCCAAGCCTTGATTCTCCGGCGAATTCAACCTCGATGAAAACCAGCGCTCCCGGAAAGCCCCTGCGATGATCGCGCCCGCCGAGCCATCGCTGCTGCAACTGCGGATTCCGCGCCCGCTCTGGGTCGTGTTGGGGCTGATGGTGCTGTCGGTGGCCATCAATTACATCGACCGGGGCAGTCTTTCCATCGCGGCCCCGCTGCTGGTGCCGGAAATGAACATTCCTCCGGCACAACTTGGCATGCTGCTGTCCGCGTTTTTCTGGACCTATTCGCTTCTGCAAATCGCCTCCGGCTGGCTGGTGGACCGCTACGAAGTGAAGTGGGTGATGGCGGCGGGCTTTCTCGCCTGGTCGCTCGCAACGGCGGCGACCGGATGGGCGAACACGTTCACGGCTCTGCTGGTTTTTCGTCTCCTATTGGGCGTGGGCGAATCGGTGGCCTATCCGTGTTACTCCAAAATCGTTTCCGCGCATTTTCCGGAACATCAGCGGGGGCTGGTCAACTCCCTGATCGACGCCGGCACCAAGGTGGGGCCAGCGCTGGGCAGTTTGGTGGGCGGCTTGCTCATGGCCCGATATGGCTGGCGACCGGTCTTTGTCATCCTGGGATTGGGCAGTCTGGTCTGGTTGCCAGCCTGGCTGCTCTGGATGCCCCGGGCACGGAGCACGGGCCAGACAGGCGCAGACGAGGGCCCCAGCTTCGGGGAGATTCTGGCGCAACGATCCGCGTGGGCGACCTTTCTGGGACAATTCTGCGGTAACTACTTTTGGTATTTCCTGCTGACTTGGCTGCCGTTCTACCTCGTCAAGGCGCGCGGTTTTTCCATGGAGGAGATGGCCTCGATCAGCGCGGCGGCGTATTGCGTGACGGCGGGAGCCACCATGACCACTGGTTGGCTGGCGGACCGCGCGATCGCGGCGGGGGGCACTCCGACCAAGGTGCGCAAGACGTGCACGATAGTTGGGCTCGGCTGTGCCACCGTGGTGGTGGGCGTGGTGTTTGTGCCGGGATCAACTGGTGCGATGGTAATCCTGATGCTCGCGTGCCTCAGCTACGGGATTTTTGCATCCAGCCATTGGGCCATTTCGCAAACCATCGCCGGACCGGCCGCCGTGGGAAAATGGACGGGCCTGCAAAACTGCATCGCCAACATGGCGGGCGTCGCCGCCCCGGCGATCACCGGCTTGGTGGTGGAGCAGACCGGCGAGTTCTTCTGGGCCTTCGTCGTCGCGGCGGGAGTGGTGCTCAGTGGCGCGGCGATATACGCATTCGTTCTGGGCCCCGTGGAGCCACTCCAGTGGCCGGCGCGCAAGCCTTGCCCGGTGGAATCGCCTCCGCCGTCCACCGGGTAGGACAGGCGAAAGCACGGAGATCGCACCCGAGCCGGCCACGGCCCTCTCCCGCGCGTCAACGCATCCGCTCGGCAGAGGTTAAGCTTGCCAAAGTGCGGCTCCTCCCTAGATTGGGCCGCTCTTGTGGCTATGACATTGCTCGATACCGTTTTTTTATTCGCCGCCGACCCTGCTCCGCTGACGGGCTCGGAGGTCAATCCCAAGGCGCAGATGATGCAGACCGTGGGCATGATGGTCATCATGCTGGTGGCGTTTTACTTCATCCTCATCCGCCCGCAGAACGAACAGCGCAAGAAGCAGGAGGCCCTCATCAAGGCGCTCAAGAAGGGCGACAAGGTCGTCACCACCAGCGGCATTCTCGGCACGGTCGTCGGCGTGAAGGAGCGCACCGTCAGCATCCGCTCGGAAGACACGAAGCTGGAGGTGCTCAAGTCCGCCGTCGTGCAAGTGGTCGAAGACTTCGACAAGGCCGACCCCGTCGTCGCCACTCCTGCCGCGAACAACTAGTCCGTTTCCTCGACCCTTTCTCCTGCTTTCCCGCTCATGCAACGCAATAACACTTGGCGCGCCCTGCTGGTTCTCTTCATCACCGTCTGGGCCTTCTTCGAAATCTACCCGCCGACCAACCGGAACATCATTGATGTGCTGGAAGAGCAGGCCACGCAAAAGGGCACGAACTTCAACGCGATCATCACCAAGGCCCGCGCGCTGGACAAAGAATTCCCGGAGCGCAACTTTGCCAACCTGCGCGACGCCATCGGCACCAACTCGCTGACCAACTTCGTGAGCTACAGCGTGAGCGGCGAGAAGGATCCCAACCGCGCGATCATGAACCGCCTCCAGCGCGTGGCTTCCGGCAAGATCAAGCTCGGCCTCGACTTGCGCGGCGGCACGTCTTTCCTCGTGGGTCTGGACACTTCCAAGCTCGATGCCACGGCAGACAAGAAATCGCTCGTTGCTCAGGCCATCGAAGTGCTGCGCAAACGCGTGGACAAATTCGGCGTCGCGGAACCGATCATCGTCGCGGAAGGCGAGGATCGCATCGTCATCCAGATGCCCGGCTTGGACCAGGCCGCCCGCGATCAGGTCAAGGAAGCCCTCACCAAGCCCGCGAACCTCGAATTCCGCCTTGTCCACCCGGACAGCGACCGCATGACCCGCGACGGCCTGATGGCGCCCGGCCATGAAGTGCTCACTCAGCGCCGCAAAGGCCAGGACGGTCGCGAGTATCTCGATCGCGTCCTGGTTAAGAACAAGGCTGAAGGCGGGCTCACCGGCAAATACATCAAGAGTGCGTCCGTGATCCGTGACAACGTCTCGAACCGCCCGCAGATCAGCTTCGAGTTCAACAGCGAGGGCGGCAAAATCTTCGGCGATCTCACCACCAAGCACACCCGCGAACGCATGGCCATCGTGCTCGACGGTGAATTGTATTCCGCCCCCGTCATCAACGAGCCCATCCTCGGCGGGCGTGGCGTGATTAACGGTGACTTTGATCTCAAGGAAGCCTGGCAGCTCGCCAACGTCCTGGAAAACCCGCTCGAAACCCCCGTGCGCCTGCTCGACACCGAGGAAGTCGATCCCTCGCTCGGCAAGGACGCCATCGACAGCGGCCTGCACTCCGCCATTTTCGGCACGCTCGCCGTCGCGGTCTTCATGTTGATCTACTACCGCAAGTCCGGCTTCGTGGCCGACGTTGCGTTGATCTTCAATAGCATTATCCTGCTCGGGGTAATGTGCTCGATCGGCACCACGTTCACCCTCCCCGGCATTGCGGGTATCGTGCTCACTATCGGCATGGCAGTGGACGCCAACGTGCTGATCTACGAGCGCATCCGCGAGGAACTCGCCAAGGGCAAATCCGTTCGCGGTGCGATTGCCGCCGGCTATGACCGGGCCTTTGGCACCATCTTCGATTCCCACGTCACCACCCTGATTTCCTCCGTCATCCTGATCTATCTCGGCACCGGCACGGTCAAAGGCTTCGGCGTCGCGCTGACCATCGGCGTGGCCCTGAGCTTGTTCACCGCCCTGGTGATCACGCGCCTGATCTTCGACTGGATGCTCACCCGCGGCCTCGCTGATCTCTCGATGATGCACCTCATCAAGGCCACCAACATTGACTTCATGCAACTGGCCAAGCCCGCGTTCATCGCCTCTTGGACCATCATCATCATCGGCTGCTGCTGGGGCGGCTTCGTCCGGGGCAAACAGGTTTTCGGCCCGGACTTCGTCGGCGGTGATGCGCTAGTCTTCAACTTCGAGAAGAAAGTGGAGACTGACAAGTTGCGTGAGGCCGTCGCCAAGGTCGAATACGACTATAAGGACAAGGCAGCCAAAAACGCCGCCGTGCAGAAGCGCAAGGTCGGCGACCCGCTCATCCAGTATCAAAAGAACCTCGCGGCAAAATCCGAGTCCCTTCGCGTCACCGTGCCGGAACAGTCTGCCGAGGCCGTTAAGACGGCCATGGTGAAAGCCTTCCCGGAGGCGAAATTCGAACTGAAGCAATCCCGCCAAGTCGGCGCGGTCATCGGTCAGGAGATCATGACCACGGCCATCTGGGCTATCCTCCTCTCGCTGTTTGGCATCCTGATCTACGTGGCCGTGCGCTACGAATTCAGCTTCGCCGTCGGCGCGGTCCTCGCCGTGCTGCACGACGTGCTGATGACCATCGGCATCTACTGCCTCACCTCGCTCTGGAGCGAAGGCCGGCAGTTCAACGCCACCAGCGTCGCCGCCATCCTCACGATCATCGGCTTCTCGATCAACGACACCATCGTGATCTTCGACCGCATCCGCGAAGACTTGAAACTCGGAGTCCGTGGCACGTTCCGGGAATTGATGAACCAGGCGCTCAACCAGACCCTGAGCCGCACGATCATCACCAGCGGCACGGTGTTCATTGCCACCTTCGTCCTCTACGTCTTCGGCGGCGGCGTCATCAACGACTTCGCGTTCATGTTCCTTGTCGGTGTCATCACCGGCACCTACTCCTCCATCTACATCGCCAGTGCGCTGGTGCTCTGGTGGAACAAAGGCCAGCGGCCCGACATCGGGACGGTCTCGCAGGTGGCCGTGGACGGAGCGCAACACGCCGCGGCCTCACGCACGGCGTAGGTTTCCCCACGGCGGCACAAACCCCGCGAAGGAACCGGAGGCGCAGGCGTCCATCTCTCGCCCGGCAACGCGAACTGAGTTGCTGCGCCGCCTATGCCGGACCTGATCGAAATCACCTCGACGCACTACGTCGGCTTTGTTGTCGCGGTGCTCGGGTTGCTCGCGATGGACCTCGGTGTCTTCCATCGCAAGGCGCATGAAATCCATTATCGCGAGGCCCTGGGCTGGACAGCGTTCTGGTTCGTCCTGGCGTTGCTGTTCGCCGGGTTGGTGCATGCGTTTCGCCCGCCCGGTGAAGCCATTGAGTTCGTAACCGGTTATGTCATCGAGCTGAGTCTCTCGATGGACAACATCTTCGTCATCGCCCTCATCTTCGCCTACTTTCGCGTCCCGGTGGAGCAACAGCACCGTGTGCTGTTTTGGGGCATTCTGGGTGCGCTGGTGATGCGCGGCGTGATGATCGGCCTGGGGGCCGCGCTGATCCGGCAATTCCACGGTGTGCTTTACGTCATGGGCGGCTTCCTCGTCGTCACCGGCGTGCGCATGCTCTTCGTGGGGGAGGACGGGGTGCATCCCGAGCGTAATCTTTTCATTCGGCTGGCGCGCTGGTTCTTCCCCGTTTCGCAGGAATTCGACGGTCAACGGTTCGTGACCCGGCTCGACGGCCGACTGGCGCTGACTCCCCTCGCCTTGGTCCTGGTGATGGTGGAAACCACGGATCTGCTCTTCGCCGTGGACTCGCTGCCCGCCATCTTCGCGGTCACGCAAAACACGTTCATCGTGTTCACCTCTAACATCTTTGCCATCCTCGGCCTGCGCTCCCTCTATGTCGTGCTGGCCGGGGCAATCAACTGCTTCCACTTTCTCAAGTTCGGCCTCTCGCTCGTGCTCATCTTCATCGGCATAAAAATGTTGCTGGCGATTTGGCAGATCATTCTGCCCGCCGGGCTGGCCTTGGGTGTGGTGCTCGCCCTGATTGGGATCTCCATCGCAGCCTCCATCTGGGAAGCGCGTCGGAAACGGGAACTGCACCCCGGCCGCAACGATTCCGCCCGCCCTCCGTCGGCCTGACTTCCCCTGCCCCGCGCAACAAAAGACTTTCCGCCTCGGCATCGCTCTGCCTTCATCTCCAGCTCGCAGTGCCGGACCCAACTCCGGCCTGCGCCACCTGTTTACAAACATGACCACGCCCGCCTCCACCGTAGCCGCCCTGCCCACCGTCATCCTCAAGCCCCGCGAAGCCGACCGTGTCGTCGCCGGCCACCCTTGGATCTATGCCGGCGCCATCATGCACGTCGCCGGCCCCGTGGCCGACGGCGGCCTCGTCCAGATCAAGGACCATCGCAAGCACTGGTTGGGCATCGGCCTCTACAACGCCCAATCCAAAATCACCGTCCGCGTCATCACGCCCGATCACACCACCGTGGATCAGGCGTTCTTCGAGGCGCGCATCCAGGCCGCGCTCGAAGTGCGCCGTCGTCATCTACCCGGGGCGACCTCCTTCCGCGTCGTCAACGCCGAGGGGGATTTCCTGAGCGGACTTATCGTGGACAAATACGATGACGTGCTCGTCCTGCAAACCTCCGCGCTCGGCATGGATTTGCGGAAGCAAACGATCGTCGCTGCGTTGAAGAAGCTGCTCTCACCCCGGACCATTGTGGAGCGCAACGAAATGGCTTCGCGCAAGTTTGAAGGCCTTGCCGAAGCCAACGGCCTCCTCGAAGGCACGCTCGACGGCCCGGTGACCGTCACCCTGAACGGCCTGAAGTTCGAGACCGACCTCCGTGCCGGGCACAAGACCGGGCTTTATCTCGACCAGCAGGCCAACTACCAGCGCACCGCCGATTTGATCGCCCTCACCCCTGGCGCCACGGTGCTCGACTGCTTCAGTTTCCTGGGCGGCTTCGCGTTGCACGCGGCGCGCGCCGGCGCGAAGCATGTGCTCGGGCTGGATCAGAGCGCGGATGCCGTGGCGGCGGCCAACCGCAATGCCACGACCAACGGCCTCGCCGCGCAATGCACCTTCGAGAACGCCAATGTCTTCGACTGGCTGAAGGCCCAAACCACCGTCGGCCCGCACGAAAAACTCATTCCCAAGTTCGACGCCGTCATTCTCGATCCCCCCTCCTTCACGCGCAATCGCGCCTCCGTGCCGGATGCGCTCCGCGGCTACAAGGAAATCCATCTTCGCGCACTCAAGCTCCTCAAGCCCGGTGGCCTGCTGGCCACCTTCTGCTGCTCGCACCACGTGGACGCTGCGACCTTTCAGGACGTCGCGCTCTCGGCCGCCTTCGACACCCGCCGCATCCTGCGCCGCGTCGCCACCTTCACCCAATCCCCCGACCACCCGTTCATCCCCAGCATACCCGAGACGGAATACCTCAAGGGCTATGCCTTCGAAGTCGTGCGGTGAAACTCGGCCCGTCCGTCGGCACCATTACCCTGTTGCCCACCCGATGAAGCGGTAGGACCTGTCGGTGAAGGCTGCATCCATCGCGATGCAGCAATCCAACCGCGCGCTGCACACCGGCACCAAGCTCGGGAACTGAACTGCCCGGCTCAGATCCGCACCTTGAATTCCTCGCCGTGTTTCAGCGACAGCGCGAAGCCCGCCATCAGCTCCGGAATCTGTTCCAAGTCCCGCAAGTTCACCATCTCCACCGGTGAGTGCATGTAGCGGTTCGGCAGGCTGATTAGCCCGCTGGCGATGCCGCCACGCGTCCAGAAGATCGCATCCGTATCCGTGCCGCTCGTCGCGCTCGTCGCCTCGTGTTGCAAAGGAATCTTGAGCTGCTGCGCCACCTGCTCCAAACGCTCCACGACCGCCGGATGATTGCACACCCCGTGCGTCACCGCCGGCCCGCCGCCGAGCTTGATGTCCCCGTGCAACTGCTTGCTCACCGTCGGATAATCCGTCGCGTGCGTCACGTCCACCACCAGCGCCACATCCGGCTTGAGCGAATACGCAATCTGCCGCGCGCCCAGCAGACCGACTTCCTCCATGATGTTCGAGACAAAGCAAACCTCCGCCTTGAGCCGCTTCTTCTGTGGACGCAGCAGCCGCAACGCCTCCGCCACCGCGAACGTCCCGATGCGATTGTCAAACGCCCGCGCCACCGCCAGATCCCCGCGCAGATGCTCGAACTCATTCGTCATCGTGATCGGGTCGCCCACCCGCACGAGCGACTGCGCATCCGCCTTGTCCAGCGCGCCGATGTCGATGAACAGGTCCGCGATCTCCGGCACCTTGCGTTCCTTCTCCAGCTTGGAGAGATGCGGCGCCACGTTGCCGATCACGCCCGGCACCGGCCCCTTGCGCGAATGCACCACCACGCGCTGCGCCTTGGCGACGATGGCATCCACCCCGCCGAGCTTGCGCACCCAGATGAAGCCATTGTCATCGATGAAATTGACCACGAGCGAAATCTCATCCGCATGGGCCGCCAGCATCAGCCGCGGCCCGCCGCCCTTGTTGAGCACGGCCACGCAATTCCCGTAAGCATCCGAAAACGTCTCATCGGCGAACGTCTTCACATAATCCAGCCACACGCGCTGCCCGCGCGCCTCGTGCCCCGACGGGCTGGGGGTGTTGACCAATTTGGTGAGGAAGGACAGTGATTCAGAGCGCATGGGGCCGAAGCTTAACCCGTGCAAAACCGCCCGTCCAGCTTGCGGGCCAGACGCACCAAGGCTATGTAGGCTTCTGCCTTGCTCAGGCGATATTTTGCTGATAAGCCCTTGCCTCCAGCCGGCCATGACACCTTCGTTCAACGATCAAAAGCTCCGGTTTTCCCGCTCGCTGGAGCGCAAAGAGTTACCCGACGGAACGCGCCTGCTCAAGCAGACCAATCGCGGCAAATATCTCGGTCTCACTGCGCAGCAGGAAAACATCCTGATGGAGTTCGACGGCCAGCGGACCGTGCAGGATGTGCTGGAACGATTACTGCATCTGGAAGGCCATCCCAAGATCGGCGCGTTTTACGATCTGGTCATTACGGCAAAGGCCAAGGGATTTCTCGCCCCGGTCGGCTTGACCACGACGCACGCAGACCATGTGACCGGCAGCCGGTGGCCGGTGCGCTGCACGGCCTCGGCCGCCTTGGCGCTGGCTTGCTGTCTTATCGCGGCAGGCGCGACGGCGGTGATGGTATCCGAGGTGCCGCTCATTCCCGATCTGCCGGGCTGGTTTCTCATGCTGTTTTGCGTGTCGATGTGCCTGAGTTTGGCGCACCTGCTCGCTGGCGCGGTTTTGAGCGGGCTGGGCCGCGAGGTGTATCAACCGGAAGTGCGGTTGGATCTGGTGCTGCCGTTCTTTTCCGTGGACACGCGGGATGCGCTGATGGGCGGGCGGATGGTGGAGGCGCTGACGGCGTTGCAGATGCTGGCAACCCCGTTTGCGTTTGCGCTGGTGGGCTGGGCAGCGAACTCCACGCCGGTGTTCCTCGCCGGCTGGGTAACGGCACTAGTGCTGACGTCTCCCTTCGGCGGCTCGCCGGCGCACGCGCTGTTGCATGCGTTGTTTCGCAAACGCCACGAGCTGCCGCGCTGCGCGGACACGTTTCTGAACCAGAAGTTCCTCGCGCAACTGCTGAACTGGAAGGAGTCCCTGAGCGAAGAGCGCTACTTCATCATGCACTCGACGTGGGCGGTGCTGTGGCTCGGCGCGGTGTTTCGGTTCGCCTCGGAGTTGTTGAATCGGCAGGCCAACCTCATGTTCGAGCCGGGGGCGCAGACGGTGATCTTGTTTCTCGCCCTCGTGGTGGCCGCCCCGCTGGTCTATGGCCTGTGGCTGGTGGGCAAGGCCGGGCATCGGCTGCTGGCTCCCCGGCTGTCTTCGGCCGAGGCGGGTCTGTCGCGCAGCCCCAGCGGCGCGCAGAGGCCCGGCAAGGAGGAGACGGTCAAGTTTCTCTCGGGCACGCTGCTGTTCTCACAACTCTCGCCCGAGGAGGTCCGACAAGTCGCCGAGGCTATGGACTTTCTCACCGTCCAGCCCGGCACGTTACTCGTCCGCGAGCGCGACCAAGGCGACCAGATGTTCGCCATCCGCACCGGTCGTGTCGAGGTGCTGAAAGAGGACGAGGCCGGTGCGTTGCGGCCCGTGGCACAGCTCGGCGCAGGCGATGTCTTCGGTGAAATTGCACTCCTGCAACAAGTGCCCCGCAACAGTTCGGTCGTGGCGATGGAGAAGACGGAGTTGTTTGCGCTGAAGAAGGCGGACTTCGACCGGTTGTTGCTGTCGACACTCGGGGCAAAGAAGATTCAGGAGGCCGTGCAGGTATGCGCGTTCCTGCGGCGCAATTCCCTTTTCGCCGACTGGCCGCCCCACGCGCTGATGAAAGTGGCCGGGCAGTTCACCTTTCAGGATTGCAGCGCCGGCGCGGAAGTCATCAAAGAGGGCCGGCTCAACGAGTGGTTCTACATCATCTACGAAGGCGAGTTCGGCGTCCGAAAAAAGGGCGCGCAGGTGGCCACGCTCGGGCCGGGTGATTTCTGCGGTGAGATCAGTCTGCTGCAAGGCACGGCCGCATCGGCCGACGTAGCCGCGATCCGCAACAGCCGCTGCCTCAAGCTCGGCAAGGAAAGTTTTCTACAACTCATCAGCCGCGATTTCCTCACCGGCATCGCCATCGAGCGCACGTCCGACCGACGTGTGGTGGAGCTTCGGAAGAAAGGGGGCGCCCAGTGAGCGCACTCCTCAAGCTCCTGCCCGTGGCCGCCGCCGCCGGCGTCGCCGTCATGAACGCCGACACGCTGAAGAAGAATCTCAACATCATCGGCAAAGTGCAGGTCGCCGCCACCTCCGGCGTCGAGATGCAGGGCATTGCCGAAGCCGTGGCGCAGGACTTCATCGATACCAAAGACCTGCCGGTGGAGGATTTCGGCGCGTTTCTCAAAGAGAACCTGCGTGAGAAGGGCGGCAAGGAAACGCGCGACAAATCGAAGGACCCGTGGGGCACCGCGTATCGCCTCGCCGTCGATGTGCCGAAGAACGGCTTCATCGTCCAGTCCGCCGGGCCGGACAAGGCGTGGAAGACCGACGACGATCTCAACTACTTTTACTCGCTCACCGGCATCGCAGGCAAAAACGCAATCAGCACTGAGTTGGCTGGCCGCGCGCACGCCGCCGCACTCAAACTGGGGAGCAGCACGGGCTCCAGCACCGCCAGCACGAGCAAGGCCGGCACGAGCGCCGCGCCCGCCAAGCCCAACACCACGCCCGCCAAACCGTCACAATCGGCAGAGGAAACCTTGCGCAAGGTCATTGAATCGCAAACCAAACGGGCCGAGGGCGGTGACCCCCAAGCATCGTTCGACCTCGCGATGCGCTACATCACGGAGAACGGGGTGCTGAAAGACTACGGCGAGGCGAAGAAACTCCTGGAGCAAGCGGTGAAGAACGCTGATTCCCAGACGCTCAAGGACAAGGCGCAGACCCAGCTCGACAATCTGAACAAGGTGCTGGGTAAATGATACGAGGTCACTGCTTCGGCAGCCACTTCTCCCAGTTCTTGGCGTAGGCGTCCACGTTGGCCTTAGTCACGGCGATGAGCGGCGTGACATCCTGCGGGGAAGCAGGGTTCTTTTTGAGCACCAGCTTGTTGACGAGGTGCTGCACGGCGTGCTGGCCGTAGCCATAGACATCTTGCGCGAGGAGGATTTCCACATGACCGCTGCGCACGTAGGCGAGCTGCGGCGGGAGCGCATCCACCGAGACGCATTTGACGGTGCCGGCGGGCCACTTGAGCGCGTTGCCAGTGAAGAGCGGCCAGCCGCCGAGCAAACCCCAGCCGGCGATGTCGGGGTTGGACTGCTGCACCTGCTCGATCTTGGCAACAGCGTCCTGCGGCGTCTCCTTGTGGTAGAAAATGTCGAGCACCTTGATGCCGGGCGAGCGTTTCGCAGCGGCGCGGAAACCGGCGGCACGCTGCTGAAGGTTTTGCGCGTTGGGATTGCCGTCAATCGCGGCCACGGTGCCCTTGCCTCCCATAAGCTTGGCCAGCTCGATGAAGGTCTGCTCGCCGCACTTGAAGTCATCGATGCCGATGCTCACGAAGCGTTTGCTGGCCGGAGCATCGCCCGAAAATGTCACCACGGGCACGCCTTGGCGGTCGGCCTTGTTGATGGCGTCGGTCAACTTGTTTGCATCCGAGCAGGAGATGATGATGCCGTCGGTGCCGGCGAGGACGAGTTGCTCAATATATTCGGCCTGGCGCTGCGCGTCCTCCTCGTTGGGCGTGCGCCAGTCGATCTTGATTTTGATCCCATGCTTGGCACTTAGTTCTTTGGCGGCGTCCTCAGCTCCGGCGCGGGCGGCGAGGAAAAACATGTTGCCTTGCGATTTGGCAATCATGCCGAAGGAATAAGTCTTCTGTGCCTGCGCCAGCAGAGGCGCGAACGCGACGAGGAGAGCAAGCGTGCGGAGGAACGGGCGGCGAACGGATTTCATGGGCGCGGAGCCTACCGCGATGACGAGCGACGGGCGACAAAAAGTTGGCCCTCGATCTGGAGTTGCACTGCCTGATGTCACGGTCATCTCGTCGCACATTTCACCCGTAACTTCGCGCCTCTCCCGCTTGGAGACACGGCCATTCCACAGCGCGCTGGATACGGAATGCCCTCCCCGCTGTTTGCGCCCGCCCGGAAAATTTGTTTGCCGCCTCGCGTCCAGCCCGCCACTTTTGCCGCCCTCTTGACCATGCATACGCCATTCTTGAAGCCGCTCATCCTCACTGCCGCCCTGGCCTTCACCTGCCTTCCGCTGATTGCGGCGGAGGCGAAGAAAGACACGAAAGAAGGGAAGAAAGCAAAGGCAGCAGCCCCCAAGCCCAAGCCCACCAGCACGCAGTGGGATACGATGGACCTCGGGCCATTCTTCAGCGGCGGATTGCAAGTGCCCGGCGACAATGGCGACGTGTTTCGCCCCGCACTCAAGGGTGTGACCATCAACCTCGGCAATGACGCGACGGTGTGCTTCGACACCGAGCGGCTGCGTCTAGCCATCGGCTGGCGAGGCGGTTTTTTGAAATTGCCCACTGGCCGTGAAGGTTTGGAAGGCGTCGCCTCACCCGTTGGGGAAGTCGCGTTCAAGTCCGCCGTGCTGCCCGGCTGGGCAGATGCAAGCGGAAGCTTCAAGGAGCCGAAGCCGCCTGAGAAGGACGGCAAGGAACTCGTCTCCTTCGGCCCGTTACCCAAAGACTGGGCCAAGTGGCGCGGCCTATACGTCAACGGCAAGCAGACCATCCTGAGCTACACGGTCGGCAAAGTCGGCGTGCTTGAGTTGCCCGGCTACGATGCGGCCAGCGGTGCGTTCACCCGCACGTTCCACTTCGAGGGGCCGTCCCCTGCCCTGACGCTTCTGCTCTGCCAGCCGCCCGCCGGGCTGTTCAGCATGAACGGCTACGCGATCGAAGGCGCGAAGCTGGAGAAGCATCCTGACGGCTTCATCGTGATGAAACTCCCGCCGCAAAAACAGGCCATCACTTTCCAAGTCGCGATGTGGTTCGGTGAGAAAGCCACGCCCGCCACCGTCGCCGCTTACAAGGCGCAGATTCCCAATCTCCCCGCGCTCACCAAGGGCGGCGCGCCGCAGTGGCTGCCCGTGCTCGAAACCGCCGGCGTGCTCGGCAAGAACGACGGCCCCTACATCGTGGACACACTCACGCTGCCCGATGGCAAGGCGAACCCGTGGAACTCGTGGATTCGCACCAGCGGCATGGACTTCTTCGCGGACGCAACAAAAGCCGCGATTTGCAGCGTGAGTGGCGACGTTTGGATTCTGAGTGGCATCGACGAAAAGCTCGACAAGCTGAAGTGGAAACGCTTCGCCACCGGACTCTTTCAGCCGTTGGGTTTGAAAATCGTGGACGAAAAAATCTACGTGCTGGGCCGCGACCAGATCACTCGGTTGCATGATTTGAACGGCGACGGCGAGGCGGACTTCTACGAGAACTTCAACAACGACGTGGCCATCAGCTCGCACTACCACGAGTTCTGTCTCGGCTTGGAAACAGACCGCGCCGGCAACTTTTACTTCAACAAGGGCGGCAACCTCGGCCCCGCGAAACACCAGCATCACGGCGTGCTGGCGCGCGTGGCGAAGGACGGCTCGCGGCTCGATGTCGTCGCCACCGGCTACCGCGCGCCCAACGGCCTGTGCGTCGGACCGAACGACGAACTCACCTCCTCCGACAACGAAGGCAACTGGGTGCCCAGCTCGCGCGTGAACCTGATGAAGCCCGGTGGCTTCTACGGCCACGTCCACACCGCGCACACGAGTGTGCCGCCGACGGATTACGACAAGCCACTGCTCTGGCTCCCGCACCAGATGGACAACTCCAGCGGCGGCCAGGTGTGGGTCACGAGCGACAAGTGGGGGCCGTTCAAGGGCGATCTCCTCCATATGAGCTACGGCAGTTGCTCGCTCTTCAAGGTGATGCAGGAAGTCGTCGGCGGGCAGCCGCAGGCCGGCGCGTTCCGGTTCCCGCTCAACTTCGAATCCGGCATCATGCGCGGCCACTTCAGCCCGCGCGACGGCCAGCTCTACGTCACCGGCCTGCGCGTCTGGCAGAGCAGCGGCGCAAAGACTGGCGCGCTCCACCGCGTGCGCTACACCGGCAAACCCGTCGCCATGCCGAAGGAATTCCATGTGAAGCCCAACGGCCTCGAAATTACCTTCACCACCGAACTCGACCCCAAGACCGCCAACGACGACGGCAACTGGGCCGTGGACCACTGGAACTACAACTGGACCGCAAACTACGGTTCGAAGATGTATTCTCCGACCGACCCGACCAAGGTCCTCGGCGAGAATAAAATCGCCAACTCCAAGTTCGGCGGCGAAGACCTCAACGTAAAATCCGCGAAACTTTCAGCCGACAAGAAAACCGTCTTTCTCGAAATCGAAGGCGGCGTGAAGCCTGTGATGCAGATGCGCATCCGTATGAACATCAACGCTGCCGACGGCACTCCCATCAACCAGACCATCTACAACACGGTCAATAAGGTGGCCGCGAAGTAGCAAAGTAGAGCGGGCGGGCCGCCCGCCTGCTTGTGCCATGTCCGCAGATCCGCAGTCTAAGCGCGACAGTCTCACCGGCTGGATAGTCGTGGTGGGCTCGCTGCTCCTTCTGGCAGTCGCCATCCCCCTAGTCCTGAAACTCTACGGCCCGCGCGAGATGGTGATGGACCTGCAAGGCACTCCTGGCGGGCAGATTGTCTGGCGCTTCCAATCCGGGCTGACGACGCAGACCGGCATAACCAACGTGCCGGTGAGACTGGTCTTTCATGCTCGGCAGATGGAGTTCACCGCACACCGCACCAACTACACCGGCCCACTACAACTTAATGTTCAAATCGATGGCACCTTTAACTCGTCCGCTTCGATTGGTGACACACTCGGCGGACTTCGATTTTTTCACATCAGAAGTGGCGTAAGCGTTACCGAAGGTATAACTGGCGTGCCCTGAACATTCGACCCGTCTCTGCGGTGCGCAGCGGATAGCACTCCTACTTCCCAAAGCACAGCCATCCACGGCGGCAAGACTCGCGTAATAATCACCCAACGCGCCAAGACGCTCGTCGCGGTAGCTGGGCTCGCCGGTCTTCGCATCAAACGCCGAGGCCATGCCGCCGCTGCGCACGGTGTGGACGCGGCCTTGGTAGTAGATCGGCGAGGACACGTAAGGCAGGCCGCGCGTTTGCTTCCATGCGATGTGCGTGGCGGTGATGTCGCCGCGCCCGCCAGGCTTGATCGCCATGAGGCAGTTCTCGGCCTCAGCAAACTGGTCGGCCATGCCTTCATACTCGGCCTTGGTCACGATGCCGTCCTTGTCGAGGTCGAACTGGCTGAAGCGGTCCTTGAACGGGCCGTTGGGAAACTCGTCCTTGGTGAGCAAGCCGTCCTTGTTCTTGTCGTATTGCGCGAGGAACTCCGCGTGCGGCGGTAGCGCGAGCTTGTCGCCGGGATCACCGCCGAGATTCCAACTGGCGATGAAGAGCAGCCCGTCGCCGGCCGTGGGCGAGGCGTTCGCCACGCGGGCCATGCCGCGGCAAGTCCAGCGGAGCGTGCCGTCCTTGGGATCGTAGGAGGAAACTTTCAGCGAGCCGTTGACGATGAGTTCCTCGATACCGTCGTGCCGCCAGACGAACGGCGTGGCAAAGCCGCGGCGATGGCTGGGCCGCGCAACTTTCCAGACTTCCTTGCCAGTGCGCTTGTCCAGCGCGACGAGGAACGAGTTCATGTCACTGTCGCAAAGCTGGATCACGCGGTCGCCGACGATCACCGGCGAACTGCCCGCGCCAAACTCGACGACGGGCGCGGGCAACGGATGCCGCCACAGCTCCTTGCCCGCGAAGTCATAGGCGAGCACGCCGTAGGAGCCGAAATAAACGATGACGCGCTCGCCATCTGTGCAGGCGGTAGGCGCGGCGGGGTTATTGATGCGATGGGTGGCTTCGAGCTTTTCGGCGGGTGCGGGCGTGGTCCAAAGCACCTTGCCGGTGGCGCGGTCGAGCCCGAGCGTGACCAACTTCCCACTATCCACGCCAGTGAGGAAGATGCGTTCGCCCCAGATGACTGGCGCGGAGTGGCCGAGCGGAAGCTCGGTGCTCCAAACCAAATTCGTCTTGGGCGAGAAGTGGACGGGCGGTTTGCCGGTGCCGGTGTTCGCCGCATCCGGCCCGCGAAACTGTGGCCAATTGGCAGCGTGCGTAGCGGTGGTGAGGAGCGTGAGGGCGAGGAGGAGACGCATGAGGGAAAAGTGATTACTGATTAGTGTTTAGTAAAATGCTGCGATGGCGATGGTGATGGTTGGGTGACGACTAATTACCAATGACTTTCTCCCCGACTCACGGCCCCGGCTTCCCGATCGGAAACGGGAACACCATCGACAGCACCCACGTGGCCAGCATCCCGACCAATGAGTTCGCTGTGAGCAGCACGGTCCACGTCTTGAGTGTCTCAGCTTCGGTGAGCCCGCCGAACTTGCTCACGACCCAGAAGCCGCTGTCATTCATCCACGAACACGCGAAGCCGCCGAAGCCAATCGCCAGGAACAAATACACCGGATCGCAATGCAGCGTGCCGCCCGCCAGCAGCGGATACATGATCGCGGAGGTCGTGATCATCGCCACGGTCGCCGAGCCTTGCGCGATGCGGATCACCACGGCCACCAGATACGCGAGCCAGAGCAGGTTCATCTTGTGATCGGCGGCAAGTGCCTTGATCGCATCGCCCACGCCGGCGTTCTTCAACATGAGGCCGAAGGCTCCGCCCGCCGCCGTGATGAGGATGATGCCGCCGGCCGTTTCGAGCGGACGACCGATCAACCGGTCGATCTCGGCCACGGTGTAGCCCTTCTGCCGCGCCAGCAAAATCATCGCCAGCACCGTGCCGACGAGCAGCGCGACATTCCGATTGCCGGCGAACTCGGCGATGGCGAACGCCACTTCGAAGGCCGCCTTGCCGCCGAACAGTTTGACGAAGCCCGCGTTGCTCCGCCCGATGAACATGAACGACGCGAGGGTGATGAGCAGGACGGGCACGACGACCGGCGCGACGGCCCAGCCGAGCGAGGGCAGCTCGGACTCCGGCTTGTCCGCGACGGCACGTAACTCAGCGAGCGTGGTGCCGGGCGTCTCGCGCATGGGAAAAGCATAGCGGCGATTCAGCCACTTGCAGACAAACCAGCCGGCGGCGAGCGGGAACAACCCGACCCCAATTCCAGCGAGGATCGAGAAACCCACGTCTAGCTTGAGAAAATCCACCACGTAGCTTGGCCCCGGGTGCGGCACGGTCATCGAATGCGTGATGACACCGCCCGAACACACCGCCAGCATGAAGAGCAGGTAGTCCTTGCCCGTGCGCAGATGCAGCGCCCGCGCCAGTGGCACCATGAGCATGAACACCGTGTCGAAAAAGATCGGCACCGACAAAATGTAAGTGCTCAACAGCAACGCCACGCCGGCGTTGCGTTCACCGAAGTAGGCCAGCGACCGCCGCACGACTTTGTCCGCCGCGCCGCTTTCCATCAGGCACATGCTGATGATCGTCGCCAGACCGATGACGATGGCGATGCTCCCGGCCGTGCGCCCGAACTCGATGCTCGTCAACTCCACCGCCTGCACCCAGTGGTTGCGTAGTGGCCGGCCATCGGGTGAAACCACCGGCGAATCAGGCTTGGGCACACGGGCTTTCGCGCCGGGCAATTGCTCCGCCATCAAGCCCGTCAACACTGCCGCCAGAATCAACGCGAGAAACGACGGCACCCGCAGGTAGGAGATCAACAGCACCACGAACGCAAACGAGATCGCCAGCACGGCCAAGGGCCATAAGCTGACTTCGCTGACCACGGCGAATAACATCGGCGGCATCGCGGAGCGCGGCGGATTTGTTGGCGAGACTTCACCACTACCCGCGCACCATGGTCAAGGCAGGATGCCAAGCAGGTTGAGAGTTTGGCGAGTTGAGAGCTGGTCTCGCAGTCAGAGCGCAGCTATCAACTATGAACTCACCCACGATCAACTCCACCGCCCTCGCAGCGTTGCCCTCCCCTACCCCATCGTTTTAACTCACCGCATGAACATCCTGTTCCGCGCTCAACTTCTCCTGGCCGCCGTGCTATTCGTCTCTCCCGTGCCACGCGCCCACGCCCAAACTCCCGCCGATTTTGCTCCGCCCGCGCCGCGCTTGCAGACCGTCGTGGACGCCGCCGTCGCCGAGGCGCGCAAACAATTTCCCAAACTTCAGCCGAGTCAAATTGCCGTAACGCTCGTGGATTTGCGTGACCCCGCGAAACCCGCGCGCGGCACGCATCGCGGGGGCGAGCCGATTTACCCGGCCAGCGTGATCAAGCTTTTCTACCTCGCCGCTGCGCATCGCTGGATGGAGGACGGCAAGCTCACCGATACGCCCGAGCTGCGTCGAGCGATGAGCGACATGATTGTCCACAGCTACAACGAGGCGACGCACTACGTGCTCGACGTGCTCACCGGCACGACCAGCGGACCGGAACTTCCCGAGGCGCAACTCAAGGAGTGGTTCGACCAACGCAACGCGGTGAACCGTTACTTCACCTCGCTAGGCTACACCGGCGTGAACGCGAACAAGAAGCCGTGGTGCGAAGGCCCCTACGGTCGCGAGACGCAGGCCATTAAACTTTTCGAGCCGAAACGCAACGCACTCACCACCGACGCCACCGCACGGCTCATGACGGAAATCGTCACCGGTAAATGCGTCTCCGCCAAACGCTGCGGCGAAATGATGGCGCTGCTCCGGCGCGACCCGTTCAGCAAGGAAAAGGACGCCGACAACCAAAGCAAGTTCACCGGCTCCGCGCTGCCCGAGGGCGCGAAGCTCTGGTCCAAGGCCGGCTGGACCAGCCAGACTCGTCACGACTGCGCGTATGTGGAGTTGGCCGATGGCCGAAAGTTCGTCCTCGTGACCTTCACCACTGACCACGCCAGCGAACGCGGCATCATCCACGCCATCGCACGCAAGGTGGTGGAAGAGTTGAAGTAGCAATGCGTGCCGGCGGTTTCCAGCGCGGCGACGGTGAAACCCATCGGATACAGCCGCTCGTGATCCACAGTTTGGCAACGTCCCGTAGGATAGGCGTCCCGCCTGTCATCCATCTACCACTTCAGCGGATTTTGGCCGACGACGCCACGGACAGGAACGCCCCTCTTCTACCCCAGAAGTCAGACCCCCGCGCTCCCGACCGACCGCTTATGCGGGAACTGCGCCGCGTAACTGCATGGCCCAGCCTGCGAAGGTTGCCCACACAGACAGATGGATGACCGGCGGGGACGCCGGTCCTACTGCTCCGTCGCCTCCAGCCGCGCGACGGCTTCGAGCGCGGCGACGGTGAAGACCATCGGATACAGCCGCTCGTAATACCACAGCTTGGCGAAGTAGAAGCCGATGGGCGCAGGCTGAGTCCAAGAGCCGTCTTCGACGCGGGCGAGGAGCCAGTCGGTTCCACGCCAAAGCGCGGCGGCGTATTCTCCCATCGGACGCTTCGCACTTGCTCCAAGCATTTCGACCGCGAGCGCCGTCTCCTCCACCGAACACGGACAGTCGGCGGCTCCTCCCCAGCCTCCCTTCACCCCGATGGCTCGAATCAACCAGCCGTAACCTGCTTTCCACAGTTCTATTGAGTTTCCGTAATGCAAGGGGCCAAGCCACCCCAGCGCGCGCGCTACTCGTGCAGTGCCGTAAGTCGAGTTGGCTTCTTTGGGCTCATGCTGGTTGCCGAACCAGAGTGGTTCCCAAGCCCCGTCCGGAGCCCGAATCTTGGCCAAAAACACCGTCGCTCGTTGCACGGCTTCACGCACTTTCGTCTGTAGTGGCATTGGCAGGTCAAAAATCCACGCGGACCAAGCGATAAGCGCGTGCGCGGTGATGTCCGGGCTGCTGCGGTCGAAGGGCAGGTTCGTCCAGCCGCGACAGAAAGTCGGGATGCCGCCGTCGCGGTTTTGCAGGTCCAGCAGCCACTTCACCCCCGCGATGGCCCCCTCGCGCACGCTCGGGCTGCCATCATCAAGCTGCTTCAGCGCCATCAGCGCGCCTGCCGTGTCGTCCGCGTCGGGGACGCCGCCGGGGAGGTCCGTCCAAGCCCAGCCGCCGGGCGCGGCATCGGTGTAAGGATGCACCGTGCGGTATTGCTGGCCGAGCAGCCAGTCGAGGATGCGCGCGCGCTCCTCGGCGCTCATCACCTCGTGGATGCTCGGGCCGAGCGCGTTGACGGCGAGCGTCGTCACCCACGTCGCGAGGTTCGTGTCTATCGGCCAGCTCCCGTCGGCGCGCATAGACTTGAGCAGGAACTCGACGCCGCGCAACGCGACGGGATGGTCCGCGTTGCCGCTGCCCGCGAGGCTCATGGTGACGAAGCTCGTCAGCGGCGTGGCTTCGAGGAAGCCGCCGCCCGGCGGTTGGATGCGCTCCAGCACGCGCAGCGTCTTCGCCCGCGCGCGGTTTCGCAGCAAGCGCAGCACGGGGTTGCGCGTGGGCAAGTGATGGTGCCGCACTTGCCCGATGGCGATGAGCGCCGGCAGCGCGTAGCTCACCACGGGCAGACGCAGCGCGGCGAAGAATTTCTGCGGCAGCGCGGCCAGCTCGAACGGGAGCTGGATGACGCGTCGCCAGGCCTCCTTGCCTTCGCCGAGTCGCCCAGCCAGCGCGCACATCGTGAGAATGGGGACGGAGAAGGTGCGGTCCTTGCCGTAGCGCGAGATTATCGCGATGATGAGTGCGGTGCGGTCGAGGGGAGAGTAATTAGTCGTCGCGGACGGTTCGGACGGCCTTGGGACTGACGACTTATCACTAATCACTAAACACTGCTTCGCCAAACAGTCCTCCGCCCGCCGCACCGTCTCCGGCCACTTCGCCGCCGCGCCCGGCACTGCGCCGAACGCGGCCCAGCAGAGTGCGGTGGTGCTGATGTTCGAAAAGCTCAACGTGGTGTCGCCCCAGCCGCCGTCGGCGTTCTGGTGCGCGGCGAGCCACTGGAGGCCTGCGGCGATTGCAGATTGCGGATTGGGGATTGCGGATTGGGACTCGGGGCGGGCGTAGCGTTGCCAGAGTTCGAGCGCGGTCACCGCCGTGGCGGTGGAAAGGGCGCTGCTGGAGAGTTCGCCTTCCCAATGACCATGCGGGCCGCGCTCGGCGAGCAGCGCGGCGCGGACTTTCGTCAGCGCTCGGTTTAGCCGCTCGCGGTCGATGCGCGGGACAGCCAGCGGGGCAACGGGTTTGTCAGACACGTCGCAAGTGTGCGATGATGCGTTGTGATTTTCACGCTTGTTTGCGGTCGGGAGGATTTGCTTTCGTTTCGTCGTCACTGCGGTGCCTGTTGCGGCAGCAACGGTGGCGCTCCGAACATGTCATCCTACAAACTCGCGGCCGGCGCGTCCGGCAAGCTCTACAACGGCAAGGCGTTCACCAAGCCGGTCAACTTCTTCTGCTCCGCCACGGCGGCAAAGGCCGTCCATATCGCAGGCGATTTCAATGAGTGGAATCCGAGCTCTCACCCGATGCAACGTTCCCCGGATGGCAACTGGGTGGTGCAGGTTCAGCTCACCAACGGCCACCACCGCTACTGGTTCCTCGTGGACGGTGTGCCGACATTGGACCCGCTGGCCAAGGGCATCGGCCGCAACGACAAGAACGAGCGGGTGTCGCTGATTTCCCTGAGCTGAACCGCCAGGAGGCTTGGTGGCTACTCTGCTTCCGTTCCGATCTTCGCGGCTTTGTTGGCGGCGCGACGTTCTGAAAAGAAACTCAGGAGCAGTGCGCGGCATTCCTCCTCACGGACGCCGCGTGTGATGTCGCACTGGTGATTGAGACCGGGAAATTGCAGGAGGTTCAACGCACCGCCGGCCGCGCCGCCTTTCGCATCGCCGACACCAAAGACGACACGGGCGAAACGCACGTGAACGATTGCCCCGGCGCACATGGGGCACGGCTCCTTGGTGACGTAGAGCGTGCAGTCGTTGAGCCGCCAGTCGCCGACAGCTTCTTCCGCCTGGGTGATGGCGAGCATCTCGGCGTGCGCCGTGGCATCCTTGAGCAACTCCACCTGGTTAAACGCACGGGCGATGATGCGTCCGTTCCGCACCACGACCGCACCAACGGGCACCTCCTCCGCTTCGTAAGCCCGAGCCGCAAGGCGCAACGCTTCCCCCATAAAGTAGGTGTCGCTTTGCAGGTCGATGATCGGCTCGTCGGTCACAAGGTGATGGAAGCACGAAGGAGAAACGTCGGCACGCGGGAAAAGTCGGACAGAAACTCAGACACCGCTATTTCTTGCGGCGCGGTTTAATTTCCAGTTGCGCTTGCAGTAGCAGGTCCAAAAGTTGTTCCCAATCTTCCCGGGTCGTTTCCCAGCCAGCGCTGAAGCGAAGCGCGCGCGCGGCCTGCGCAGGTGTGTAGCCCATCGCGGTGAGGACTGGACTCGGCTCTTCCTTGCCGCTGGCGCACGCAGAGCCGGTGGAGACGGCAACGCCGAGTTTGTCGAGTTTCACAACCCAGCGAACACGGCAATCCACTTCAGGCATCAACAAGCAAATGGTATTCCACAATCTGAAATGCTTTGCCCCGACGATTTCCGTGCCGGGGAGTTGGTTGAGGATGCTCTCAATCATCGCTCGTTGCAGGCCACACTTGCGGACGATGGCATGGGAGCGTGATTGCAGATCGTCCTTCATGCTCTCCTCACGCACCTCAAGCGCTGCCAGCATCGCCAGCACGCCGGGGACATTTTCGGTGCCGGCGCGGCGGGCTTCTTCTTGCGAGCCACCGCGCAGCAAGGGCTCGAAGCGGCCATGTTTTGGGCATTTCAAAAAACCGACCCCGCGTGGACCACCGAACTTGTGCGCGCTGCCCATCGTGAAATCGCATTCACCCAAACCTTGCGCGCGAAGTTTCCCGATCCACTGCACAGCGTCACATAAAAACGGCACGTCCCGCTCGCGGCAAAGCCGCAGGACATCGTGCCACGGCTGAACAACTCCCGTCTCGTTGTTCGCTGCCATCACAGCGATCAATCTGGGATGGCTCCGCTTCAATTGTTTCTCCAACCAATTGCGATCCAAAACTCCCTCGCGCGTGACAGGAATCCACCGAAGGCGTTTGGCAAAATGATGACGTGCGGCTGCCGTCACACAGGGATGTTCGATGGCGGAGAGCCAGACTTCGGCATCGGGCGGAATCGTGCGCGCGGCGTGGTGAAAGACAGTGTTGGCCGATTCGGTCGCGCCAGAGGTGAAGACGAGGTCGAGCGCGTCGCAGCCGAGAATTCGAGCGAGCCTTTCCCGGGCTTCGCTCAAGGCGGCGTCCGCCCGTGCGCCTATGCGATGGGGGCTCGACGGATTGCCGATGAACCGCTCCGAGGCATCCAGCCACGCCTGCCGGGCGGCGGGATGGAGCGGCGACGTGGCGTTGTGGTCAAAGTAGAGCACGGCTTAACGGCCCGCGCTGGTGCGGATGAAATCACGGAACAGTTCGGCGAAATGCGGGTGGCGGTCGTAGAGGCGCTCGGGATGGAACTGGACGGATTGCAGAAAAGGCAGTTGCGAAGGGTCCTTTAGTTCCATTGTCTCGATGACGCCATCGCTGGTCGTTCCAGTGACGCGCAATGCGTCGGCGACACGGGCGACGGCCTGGTGATGCGTGCTGTTGGTGCCGGACTGAATGGTTCCGAGGAGTGCGGCGATCTGCGAGTCCACAGCGAACGTCACTTCGTGGACGAGCTCGAATTTTCTTTCAACCTGCTTATGAGCGAGCGCACCGGGGAGTTGCGTGGGAATGTCCACGATCAAAGTGCCGCCGAGCGCGACGTTGAGCATCTGGTGACCGCGGCAGATGCAAAGCAGCGGCTTGCGCTGACGGAAGACTTCGTCGACGAGGGCGAATTCCAGCACGTCGCGCTGCGGCTCAACTTCGCCAAGTTTGGCGGCGAGTTCGGGAGGAATGTCGGGGGCGTAGTGTTTGAGTTCGATGTCTTCCCCGCCGGTGAGCAACACGCCATCGGCGCGGCGGACGAGTTCGGCAATTTGGTCGCGCGTGGCGGTAACCGGGAGAACGAGCGGCATTCCGCCGGCGTCGTTGATGGCCTGCGTGTAGCGGTTCGAGAGACTAATGGAGGCGTCAGCGAACTCGGTGCCAGCCGCCTGCTGGCAGGGCGTGACGAGGATGAGCGGTGCCATGTTTTGATTAGGAGAGCAGGAAAGCAGTAGGCAAAGACCGGTGGACAAAGTGATGCTTGTTTCCGCGCCCTCCTGCCTTCCGGCTTTCCTGACAAGTCATCCTCCTCGCCTCCTAGTCAAGCTTCGTTCCAGGGAAGCGGTCGTAGATCATTTTCTTCACGCGCGTTTCCTCGTCGGGTTTGAGGAGCCGGCGGTTGATGCGGCGGCGGACGGTGTCGAGAAGTTCGAGCCAATCTTCGAGCGGCGGATTTTTGACGGGTTGCCAGTCTTCGGCGCGCCTGAATTGCTGGAAGAACAACCACCGGCCGCCGAAGTGGCGGCAGGAGATTTCCACCTTGGTGCCGTCCTCGTTTTTGCGGGTCCAGCCGACTTCGGATTTGATGGCCATGAAGGAGCGTGCTTAGTGGTTAGAGATTAGCAGTTAGTTGAAGCGGAAGCACTGTTGTCTGATTACTGATTGCCAACCACTAATCACCAACCGCTCTCGTTTCGGATTCATTCAGGCAAATCCACGCTCGCCACGGCCATCGCGGCGATGCCTTCCTCGCGGCCGACGAAGCCCATCTTCTCGTTGGTCGTGGCCTTGATGCCAACTTTCCTCGGATCGAGGCCGAGCGCGGCGGCGATGTTGGCTTTCATAGCCTGAACGTGCGGCATGAGCTTGGGCGCTTGCGCGATGAGCGAGGCGTCCACGTTGACGAGGCGGCCCTCGCGCAAGGTGACTTGCCGCGCGGCTTCCTCAAGAAAGATGCGGCTGGGCGCACCTTTCCAACGCGGATCGGTGTTGGGGAAAAACTGGCCGATGTCGCCCTCGCCAATGGCACCGAGCACGGCGTCGGTGATGGCGTGCATGAGGGCATCGGCGTCGGAGTGACCGTCGAGGCCTTTCGTGTGCGGGATGTCCACACCGCCGAGGATGAGCCTGCGCCCTTCGACGAGCTGGTGGACGTCGTAGCCGATGCCAACGTGGATCATGCGCGTGGAGCTTTCCGTTTTCAGTTTTTAGCCGGGATCGAACATCTGCCCGGCGCGCGGCTTCGCCTGACTACTGAAACTCACGTCACGCCGGCTTGCCGCCCTTGAGGCTCTTGACGCGGTAGCAATGGAAGTCGCCAAGTTCCTTGTGTGCCACGGTGGCGCGGTCGGCCTCGATGATCTTGAAGACCTTTTGGTAAACTTCGGGACCGATAAGCACTTCTCCCGCTTGCGCGCCCTTGCTGTAGTTGGAGGCGCGCGTGACGCCAGAGCCGAGTGCAACAAAGTCCATGCGTTCGAGCGTGCCGACGAATCCGTGCAGCACTTCGCCGATGTGAACGCCAACGGAGAGTTCGCAGACGGCCGCGCCTTGGTCAGCGCGCTTGCTGTTGATCTCCCGGATGGCCTCGGCCATGGCGATGGCTGCGCAGACGGATTTCTCGTTTTGCTGCAAGTCCGGTTCCGGAGAGCCGAAAACAGCCACGATCTCGGCACCGGATTGCACCAGCGTGCCATCGTAACGGAAAATGGCATCCAGCGCGGCTCCGTGGTAATCGCGCATGACGGCTCCCGCTTCCGCCGCCGACAGGCCGGCCAGGGCAGAAAAACCGCGCAGGTCCGCAACCAGCACAGGCAGGTCGGATTTTTCCACGGCCGGAGCGAGCCGTTCGAGGCGAAGATTTTCGAGCAAGCGTTCCTGCACGCGGGGCGGGAACTTGGCGGTGATGCGGTCGAGCAAGGAGGCGTTGTGCGCCAGCTTGGTCTGCAAGTCCTGATTGAAAATGATGACAGCGATGTAATGCGCCACCGCCAGCAAGAATTGCATGTCGTCCTCGCTGAAGGGCTCGTTGTGAGCCGGGTCATCGAGATAGATCGCACCGAGCGGCTTCTCCTTGAGCAGCAACGGCGCATACATGCCGGTCTCGACGGTGACGAGCTTGGTGTCGAGTGCGCCGGATTCGTTGCTGCGTTGCAGGATGAAGCCGTGACCTTCCTCCATCACACGGCGGGCGAGTGATTCGCTGACGATGACTTCGCCCTTCGGGATGCTGGCCCCAACTTGCACGCGACCGGAGGCAGGATCGTGCAGCATGAGCGCACCGCGCTTGGCCCCGGGAATCAATGTGAGCACTCGGGCGAGAATGGCCTGCAGCATGTCTGGCAGCCGCATGTCCGGAGTAAACGTCAACGGAACTTGGTAGAGGCTGGCCAGCCGCCGTTTGAAATCGAGATCCGCCGGCGAATCCACCGAAGCCGATGCAGCGCGAACCACGGGCTGGGGTGTTGCCGCAAGGGTCTTCGGCTCCGGCACCGGGGCGGGCGTCGGAGCGGGCGGTTCTGGCGCGGGCGCGGGCGGGGCGACTGGCTCCGGCGCGGCGGGCTTCGCCATGACCAGCGGCTTGGGGGCTTCTGCCGGTGTTGGCACTGGAGTGGCTACTGCGACAGGCTTGGCCACGAGCGGAGTCGGCAACACTCCGGGCTTGGGCGGCAGGATGCCTGATGGTCCAGCGCTAACAGGCTGGGCCGGGGCCGGGGCCGCGGCCGCCGCTTGCCCCATGGTGTTCGTTGCCGGAATGAGCAGATTATTTGCGGGCGCAGCCGCAGCCGCTCGGGGCTGCACCGGAGTCGGCGCTGCTTTGGGTGCGGGTGCGGGCGTAAACTCCAGCCGGATGGAAGTCTCCCCGGTGCGCACGACACTGTTGGGAGTAATCTGGGCGTTCTCCACGTATTCGCCGTCCACGACGGTGCCGTTGGTGCTGCGCAAATCCTCGATCCAAACCTCGCCGTTGCTGACCTTGATGCGGCAATGCTTGCGCGAAACCGTCGGGTCAGCTCCGAAGTCCAAGTCCGGCGCGCTCAACGGACTGAGCCGACCGATGAGAATTTCCGACCGCTCGAAGGTGCGGACTTCTTCTTTGCCCTGATAGCTATAAATGATTCGCATGTGCTGCGCGCTGCGGCCTCGCCTTACGCCCGTCAAACTCCAAGCGCGACGATGCCGACGCGCGGAGACTACCCATGCGCCCGCTCCTACGGCAAGCACTTGCTGGGAACTTCATCGCTCCCGGATTCAGGAGCCCGGCACAGCTGCGCTCCCTTCAGGCCTTCACAATTTCCGGGCTGGCGCGGAGCCGGGCAACGATTGGCGGAAGCTTCTCCAGCAGGTAATCCACCTCTGCCGCCGTGGTGTAGATGCCCAAGCTGATGCGAATGGAACTTTTCGCCCGGGCCGGCGTCAGGCCCATCGCGGTCAACACGTGGCTCGGCGTCAACGAACCCGTCGTGCAGGCCGAACCGCTCGATACGCAAATGCCCTCACGATCCAGCAGCAGCAGCAAGCCCTCCGCCTCGCAGCCGCCGAAGGAAAGATTGCTCGTGTTCGGCAACCGCGCATCCCGCGCTCCGTTGCGGCACGTGTCGGGAATCGTCGCCAGAATCGTCTGCTCCAGCCGATCACGCAACGCCCGGATGCGGGTGTTCTCCTCCTGAATCGACGCCAGCGCCAGCTCGGCCGCCCGGCCGAACCCGACAATGTAAGGCACGTTCTCCGTTCCACCGCGCCGCCCCTTCTCCTGACCACCGCCGATGAGATACGAATGATACGGCGCAGTGTAGCGGCAGTAGAGCAAGCCGACGCCTTTGGGGGCATGCAGCTTGTGCGCCGAGAGGGAAAGAAAATCCACGCCCAGTTCGTCCACATCCACCTTGAGCTTGCCCGGCACCTGCACGGCGTCGGTGTGGTAGAGCACGCCTTTGCTGCGGCAGATCGCGGCGATCTCTTCGAGCGGAAACAGCACGCCCGTCTCGTTGTTCGCCCACATGACCGATACGAGCGCCGTGTCCGGACGAATCGATTTTTCCAGCAGGTGCAGATCGATAGAGCCATCCGATTCAACCGGCAGGAAAGTCACTTCATAGCCGCGCCGCCGCAGAAATTCGCCAAACTTGATGTTCGCGGAATGCTCGACCGCCGTGGTGAGCACGTGGCGTTTGCCCGGCTGCGTGATGAGCGCGCTGTTCCACGCCGTGTTGTTGGCCTCAGTGCCACAACTGGTGAAGACGATTTCACGCGGATCAGCACCGATCAACGCCGCCACCTGCTCCCGCGCGCGGTCCAGATCCTTCACCACCTGATTGCCAAACGAGTAGGCGCTGGATGCATTACCCCACCGCTCGGTGAAGAAAGGCATCATCGCATCCACCACCTCCGGGGCGACCCGGGTGGTGGCGTTGTTATCGAAGTAATAAGTCCGTCGTTCGCTCATCCTGCCGCCGGAAATCACCAGCGGGACGGCGAGTCTAGGAATGAACCCTCAAAGCGCAAGAATGGATTCCAGCCCTCTCAGCGCTCAGCCAGCGGAGCCAACATGGCCAGCGCCACACCCTCCACCGACCTCACCGCCAAGCCATCGGACGCAAACTTCAGTGTCAACGAGCCCGTCTTCGCCAGTTGCAACGTCGGCACCCCGGTCACTTTCAATCGCTCGATCAAAGCGGGCTTGGCCCGCTTCAAGACCGGGTATTCCGAATCCGCCACCACAATCAGGCGTGGCTGAATGGCCGCGAGCAATTCCTCGTTCAACGGCTCGCCTTGATCGGGCATCGCGGCGATGACGACATCCGCGCGCAAATCAAGTTGCTTGGTGCGCAAGTCGCGTTGCCCCGCCGCGCCCAGTTCGGACAGCAGCAACACCCGCAGCCCGTGGATCGTGCTCCGCAACACCAGCGCGTTGTCATCCGCTCGGTCGAACTTGCTGCCCCGGGCTGGGTGCAGCACCTCCCAGTCCGCCACTGAATCGCCAGCGGAAACCTTGTGCCAACGTGCGGGGGCGGCTTCGAGCTGGTCGAGCACCTCACGATAGGCCGGTGATCGCGAGCGAACCGGACTCGTGAAAATGAACTGTGGATGAAACACCGTATCAATTCGCTTGAAACCCGCGACCCGGCGTTGATCCCCGTGTGTGAGCGCGACATTCGCCAACGAGTCGAGGCCCTGCGCGTGCAAAAATGGCTCCACGAGAAATTTCACTCCAGACTCGCCGCCGCAATCCACGAGCAGGTCGTTCTCCTTGCCCGGCCGGTCGCAGAAGATGGCATTGCCACCGTGCCCGAGCACCGTTACCCGCACCTCGTCGCGCGTCTGCCATTCCGCGCCGAGCCAGATCACCGCCAACACCGCCAGCACTGACCACGCTAGGACACGGCGACTCGGCGACCACAGCCAGCCCAACACGAGAAAAAGCACCGTTGCGTAAAAGGCAAAAAACACAAACAGCGTCGGCGTGCGGACATGCCAGAAGGCTCCCGGCAACGTGATGCTCCATTTGCTGAACCAGATCATCCCGCGCATGAAGAGCCAGCCGGAATGATTGAAAGCATCCGTGACCCACGGCAGCCAGTCGCCGCACACCAGCGCGCCGAGGTTGCACATCAACGCCAGACTGCTCAACGGGACGACGATCAGGTTCGCCAGCAAGCTGCCCGGCGTAAACAGGTGAAAGTAATAGGCGATCAACGGCAGCGAGCCGAACCACGCCGCAAGTGACGTCGCGAGACTCGTGCTCACCGCGTGGATCACCGGGTCCAGCCAGCGTCGCCAGCGCGGTCGCAGTTCGTCTGGCAAAAGCGGATCCGCTTGCAGGCAACGCTGGCGAAACACTTCAAACGGCGGCATCAACAGGGCAATGCTCAACACCACAAAGAAGGAGAGCTGAAAGCTGGCTTGAAACAATTGCGTCGGCTCCCAGATGAGAATGATGAAGCCAGACGCCGCGAGCGAGTTGAGCAGGTTGCTCGGCCGCCGCACCGCCCAGCCCACGATGATGACCGTCATCATGATCGTCGAGCGGATCGCCGAAGACTGCCAGCCCGTCGCCGCCGTGTAGAACCAAATGACCGGCACGATGATCGCCCCGCACGCCCCGCGCGGCAGTTGCATCGCCCGCAACACCGCAACGAGGATCCCCGCGATCAACGCGATGTGCAGCCCGCTGATCGCGAAAATGTGCATCGTGCCCGAGCGCATGAAGGGCTCCGAGACTTCATCGGTCAACGCCGTCTTCCAGCCCAGCGTCATTGCCCAGAGCAACCGCAACTCTTCGTCCTCCACCGGCAGCCCGCGCGCCAGCACCCGCTGCGACCACCCGAGAAACCGGTCTGTCCACGGCGGGGCCGTCGGCCCGCTCGCCTCGTCAATCAACCGCCAGTCATTCGTGTCAGCGCAATGCAGTTGAAAATGGATTCCCTGCCAGGCGAGGAACGCGCGGTAGTCGAACAAATCCGCCGCCGGTGGGCCCGGCGGAACCCGCAGAATGCCGGTCATCTCCACGACTCGGCCGGTAAAATAATTCGTCGCCACGACGCCCGGTGTCACCACGGCAACGAGGCCGTTGGCTGGCTGCCATTCGCCGTGCCGCTTCAGCGCCTCGACTTCCACGACAACATGCGAGCGCCAAGATTCCTGTTCGTCGCGCACGAAGACCTTGAACGAAGGCGTTTCGGTCAGCCGCACGCGCAGGACGAGCAATTCGGGTTTCCCCACAGCCAGCACGCGCAGATCGTGCGGCGAGACCACGGCGGAGCGGAACGCCATGTTGGTCCATCCAAGACAGACGAGGAGTGGCCACAGCATCGCGCCGCGCCAAGCCGGTCGGCAAATCACCGCAAACGTGCAGAGAAAGGCCGCTGTGAAAAGCCACGGCAAGGGCAGCGCCCATCTCCAACCCAAACAAACCCCAAACACATAAGCGAGCGCGAGCGGGACGAAGGGATGCCGTAGCGCAAACGCTTCCACCATCCCCTCAGCACCCGGCCCTTTCGCGAAATCAACCTGGCTCGCTGCACTGCTCACACGGTGGATTGCGGCGACCTTAGCGCCGCCGAACGCAGACGCAATCCTCCAGTTGCCCAAAGTTCAAGTCGGCATTGCCGCGCTCCGAGTCCGCCGCCACCAGCACCAAACCCCAATCGCCGCCAGCCCCATCGCCGCACCTGCAGCATCCAAAACCACGTCAGCAAGCGAACCATCACGGGTGGCCGTAAACGTTTGATGCCATTCGTCCGTGGCCGCGTAACAGGCAGCCAATGTGAACGCCATGCTGGCGTGACGCCAAGACCAGTCACCTGCCCGTCTGTTCTGCCCCGCCCGGCACGCCCGCCAAATCAGCCCGGCCAACACCGCGTAACCTAGTGCGTGACCGGATTTGCGAACGGTAAAATGGATGGCCTCCAGCGCTTCTTGAGCCAAGCCCGGGACCAGCCAGCGCAGCAAGGGCACAATGAATCGAGATGTGTGCCGTGTGCCGCCCAGGTCGGTGGAAGCCACGAAGATCAGCGCCATCCAAAAGACCGCCGGAAGCCAAGCCCGGAGGCGTTGCCGAAGCGTGAGCTCGGCCTTCACCCTTTGCTGGCGTAATAGGCATCCACGCGTGCCCCCACGTCGCGATAGCTGACATCCACCTCGTATATGTCCAGGAACTGTTTGATGGATTCCTCGCGGTTGCCCATTTTCTCCAGCACGCAGCCCAGCGTGTAAAGCAACTCCTTGCGTTCCTCGTCGAAGTTGGCCTTTTCCTTCAAGGCTGCCTGAAGTTTCCGCGCGGCCATGTCGTTCATGTTGCGCGTGGCAAAACACCGGGCGCTGTAGAGCATCGCGCTGAGTCGTTTGCTCGGATGGTTTTCCGCCTTTTGCAGCTCGGGGATCGCCTCGCTGATGCGGCCCATGTTGAAGTAGAGCACGCCCAGTTCATAACGGATCGCCAGATCCGTCGGATACCGCTCCACCCGCTTCCGGCAATCGTCGAGCACGAAGGCGTCGCGCTGAGCGGTGAGCTCGACCTTTTGCTGGTCATAGTTTTCCGCCGCGGGATCAAGCTGCTCGATCACCTGGTTGAAGCGGCGCACGGTCACCTCGTTGCGCGCCTGCTCTAGCGTGCTGTCCATGGCCCCGGGCAAGGCTTCGATCAAATTGTAATAATGAATGGCCTGATAGTAATCCTTCTGCTGCGTATAGAGCTCGGCGATGTTCTTCAGCAACTTGACATTCGTCGGCTCGTTGGCCAGCCGGGCCTCGTATTGCTGGATCAGGCTTTCGGATTGCGCGGCATCCTTGTGGATGCGCGTTTCCTGTTCGAGCCGGTTGGCTTCCTCCTTGTCCTTGAGCGCAGTGCGGAAGGAGCCTTTGCCATCGGCGAAGGATTCGTAGCCGCCTTCATTGAGCGTGCGTTTGGCGGAGATGTTCTTCGCCATCATGGACAGCTCGGGGTCGTTTGGATACTGGCGCAGCAGCGCGGTATAAACAGCCTCGGCTTTTTCGTTCTGGCCAATCGACGCATAGGCTTCCGCGAGTTTGATGGAAACCTCGCGGTCGGCCGGAGAATCCTGCCGCAGGGCTTCCAGCGAGAGAATGGCGCTGCGCGGCATATTGGCCGCCAGGGCGGCCTGGGCAAAAATGCCATGCGCCAGGCTGTTGCGCGGATCGCTGACGAGGGCTTGCTCAATCAGAAAAATAGCTTCGAGTGGTTTGCTCTCGGCGAGCATTTTCGCCCGGGCCAACGCGGGTCCGCTGCCCGCGCTGCTCACCAACTTCTTGAACAGGCCGGTGCTGGCACCGGCTTTTTTCAGCGCGGCTTTCCGCAACGCATCCCGCCCGGCCAGGAAGGCCGGCTCGGCCTTGACCACGGCGAGCAGCAGCTCGATGCCGTAGTCCACATTGTTCCGCTCCATCGCAAAAACGCCCTTGTCATACTGCTCGCGCAGGGCACGCGGAATGTCATTCAAGCTCTTCTCTGCCATGGCGGGAGCCTAGTGAACCACTGCGGTAAAATCCATTTCAAATCACGCTGCCGCGTCGATAAAAGGAGATTGCGCTTGCGCTGCCGGGGAAAACGTATTGAATGCGCGCCGTTCGTCGCGCACGTGGCGGAATTGGCAGACGCGCTACTTTGAGGTGGTAGTGCCGTAAGGCGTGCAGGTTCAAGTCCTGCCGTGCGCACCAACATCCCTTCCCGCTGGTTTTAGCTCGTCGGCTGCTGTGCCTTGATCTGCCGTTCCAGTCGCTCCAGCTCGGGCTTGACCACCGCCTCCATGCACTTGGGGCAGACGCCGTGGCTGAATTTGATGTCAGCGTGGCTACCAATGTATTGTTCCACCGTCTGCCAGTAATTACTGTCGTCGCGCACGTTCTTGCAATACGCGCAGATGGGCAGGATGCCCCGCAGCTCCGTGATCTCTGCCAGCGCCCGCTCCACCTCAAGGACGCGGTTGGACAATTCCCGCTGCAACTCCACCATCCGCACCCCGACGTTGATCCGCGCACGAAGCTCCGCCTCGTTGAACGGCTTGACGATGAAGTCGTTCGCCCCGGCATCCAGCCCGGCCACGATGTGCTCCGGATCCGACATGCCGGTGAGCATCAGGACATACATTTGTTTGAGCGCTGGCGTCTCGCGGATGCGCTTGCACAATTCCACCCCGTCCGGCTCCGGCATGATCCAGTCAAGGATGGCAATGGGCGGCACTGAATCACTACATAGCAGCTTCCACGTCTGGGCCCCGTCCTGCGTCTCCACCACCTCGTGCCCCCACTCCTTGAGCAAAGAGGCAAGTCGATGGCGCACCACCAAACTGTCATCGGCGATCAAAATTTTCATTGGGCGGCAACGTTGTGACTGTCGGCCGAACGCTGGTCGGACCTTGGGCCGGAGTCGAGGGAATTCCCCCTTTCACACCGGCCGCGCTCAACGCCGCTTGTTCCGTGCGCTGAGGAACTGCTCCACATACTTGCCCAGCAAATCCGCCTCCAAATTCACCACGTCGCCCACCTTCCGCTCGCGCAACACCGTCACCGCCAACGTGTGCGGAATGATCCACAGGCGAAACCCCGCCTTGGTCACGCCCGCCACCGTGAGGCTGATGCCGTCCACCGCCACCGAACCCTTGAAAACCACATAGCGCCGCACCTCTTTCGGCGCGGCGATGTCCAGCACATGATCCGCCCCCGCTCGTTCCCACCGGGTGATTCGGCCCACGCCATCCACATGTCCCGTCACAAAGTGCCCGCCCAGCCGCGCCCCGACCGCCAGCGATCGCTCCAAGTTAACCAGCGATCCTTCCGCCGCGAATTGCAGATTCGTCCGCACCCACGTCTCACGCAGCAAATCGAATCGCACGAGCTTGTCCCTTCCGCTCGCCTTTTGCTTCACCACCGTCAGGCAACAACCGTTCACCGCCACGCTGTCGCCCAACTTCAGCCCGCGCCCGGTCACGCGACAACGCACGGTCAACTCGATGCCCGTGTCCGACGGCCGCACCCGCGCCACCGTCCCCGTCTCTTCCACAATTCCCGTAAACATGATCGTTTCGCCTCTTGCTCTTATTCTCACTTCCGACGCTCTCCCGTCGCCACCCGCGCTGTGAGCATCAAATCCTCCCCCACGCGACGCCACTCTACCTCGTGCAACTCAATCAAATCCGCCAGGCGCCGCGCTCCTTCC